>SBBL01000072.1 GCA_005239745.1 Candidatus Troglogloeales bacterium
GAGTCGCCCTGTTTGCAAGGCGCGAGGAGCGCGCATACCCTTCTGGTATGTAAGCGACGAGCAACGCAGCAAACAGGGATGAATCGGCAGCCCGACTGCGTAGGTTATTCCTTGACAAGCCCTTACAGCCGGCAATCGGATATTGCGTAGTATTCCGGCGGAGTAAACCGGTCCGCTGCCATTTATGTCTCAGAAAACATTCTACGTTATAGACGGGAGTTCCTATCTCTATAGGGCTTATCATGCCCTTCCTAAACTTTTTGCCTCTTCCGGACTCCCCACCGGTGCTGTCCACGGCTTTGGGCAAATGCTACTGAAGCTCATTAAAGAAAATGCCCCCGACTACCTGGCCATGGTTTTCGACGCACCAGGGCCCACCCAGCGTCATCATGCGTACAGCGCGTATAAGGCCCAGCGTCCATCCATGCCGGATGACTTAATTGCCCAAATTGTCCCCATCCATCAATTGGTAAATGCCTTTCAGGTACCTATCGTGATGAGGGAGGGAGAGGAAGCCGACGACATTATCGGCACACTCGCCGTGAAGGCGGCGGCACAGGGGGTATCCGTTGTCATTGTATCGGGAGACAAAGACATGCTGCAACTTGTCTCTCCTGACATTACCTTATACGACACACTTAAACAGATACAGACGAACGAACAGGATATCCAAACAAGATTTGGCGTTACCCCCTCTCAGATGGTGGAGGTGATGGGGCTCATGGGTGACAGTGTGGATAACCTCCCAGGGGTCACCGGCATTGGCAAAAAAGGGGCCTTGGAGCTTGTCCAGACGTTTGGGACCATTGAGCATCTTCTTGAAAACCTTAACCAAGTCAAGCGGCCCTCTGTACGCCGGGCACTTGAGACCCAGGCCCACATGGCACGGATGACAAGGGACCTCGCCCGGATAGACACCCACCTCCCTATCGCCGTTGACTTGGCACAATTTAGCACTTCCCCGATAGACCCTGCACGCTTTTCCACCCTCTGCCAAACTCTAGACCTCTTTCATCTTTGGAAACAGGTTGCTCCCTATGCGACGGCGTCTGCATCGGTAGAAACCGACATTCGCACGAGCCTGACAAATACACATGCCGTGGCTGCTGAAATCGTTCCGGGAGCCCACATTGAAACAAGCGCGATTGCCCTTTCATTTGGTGGCGGGGAGAGCACCTATTTTCCTCAAGCCACTACCCTGTCCGACTTTGCATTGGAAGCGCTTTCCGATCCAACCACCGTATTGTACGGTCACCCCGTAAAGCCGCTCCTCGCACTCTTCCAAAGTGCGGGTATCTTCTTTACCGGGCGATTGTTTGACACCCTGGTTGCCTCGCACCTTTTACATCCCAACCGTAGAGATACCACGCTTGAAACCGTCGTCTTTGATCTGACGGGTACAACACTTCCGTCACTTCCGGAAGAGGCGGCGAGCGCAGATAGGGGGAAGATACTCTGCTTGCGGGCCGAGAGGGTTTTGCAACTGGGCAACGATTTGGAAGAGCGGCTCACGGCGCGGTCGCTCATGTCACTCTTTGAAACGATGGAGATGCCGCTTATTCCCGTGTTGATGGAGATTGAACGCAATGGAATCCTGATTGACCCCACACAGTTTGCCGTACTCTCAAGTGAGTTAGCCGACTTTATTGACAAGACGACGCAGGACATTCATCAATTAGCGGGTTGCCTTTTTAATGTTCATTCCCCTAAACAACTGGCAGAAGTTCTTTTTAACAAAAACCGCTTGGGGCTCCCTGCACCCAAAAAGATTAAGACGGGGTATTCCACCAGTGAAGAAGTTTTAAGGCAGTTATCCCATCCGTTGCCCGATAAGGTTCTTCAGCTTAGACAGGCCGCAAAGTTGAAGTCCACTTATGTTGATGTCTTGCCTAAAATGGCACATCCGGACACGGGCCGCGTGCATACGCAGCTTCAGCAAGCGGCGACGGCGACGGGTCGTCTTTCCTCTAAGGAACCCAATTTACAGAACATCCCGGTGCGGTCCGAGATGGGACAGCGGATTCGGAAGGCCTTCATCTCAGCCCCGGGGACAAAGCTCCTCTGTGCCGATTACAACCAAATTGAGCTTCGGATACTTAGCCATCTATCGCAAGACGCCCAATTGGTGAGGTCGTTTCAGGCGGGAGAGGATGTGCACCGAAAGACGGCCGCCCAGCTTTTTGGCTGTTTACCGGACGCTGTGACTGCCGACATGCGCAGAACGGCAAAGACCGTCAATTTTGGCATTATCTATGGGATCACGCCGTTTGGCCTATCCAACAGTTTAGGGGTCTCTCAAATAGAGGCTAAAAAATATATAGAGCGTTATTTTAGCTATTACAGCGGCGTTCGTGACTACATCGAAACCGTTAAGAGACAGGCTATCGAGAACGGCACCGTCACGACCCTTTTTGGCCGCCTGCGTGATGTTCCGGAGATTTTAAGCGCCAATAGCCTAACGCGCAGTTTAGGGGAGCGGTTGGCCATCAATACGCCGGTGCAGGGAACGGCCGCCGATATCATTAAATTGGCCATGATTGCCGTGGCAAGTTGGATGAGGCAGAGGGAGGTAAAAAGTAAGATGGTACTTCAAGTGCATGATGAGTTAATTTTTGAGGTGCCGGAGACGGAAGTTGTGCTCATGCGACAAGAGATTGTGCGGCTTATGGAGGGGATCCCTCCCGTGCCGTTAAAAGTGGATGTTGGGATCGGCAATAACTGGGCGGAAGCGCACCGGAGCGTGTAAGGACTTGTCAAGGAATAACCTATGCAGTCGGCTGCCGATTCATCCCTGTTTGCTGCGTTGCTCGTCGCTTACATACAGAAGGGTATGCGCGCTCCTCGCGCCTTGCAAACAGGGCGACTCGTTTGCCC
>SBBL01000124.1 GCA_005239745.1 Candidatus Troglogloeales bacterium
AGGGGATTCCTCCCCTTGATGGGGGGAGGTTAGGTGGGGTTGAGGAAAAAGCACCCGCAAGCGACTTCAATAAAACGCTCTCGCTGACTTTTGGGTAATGGTAAGGTCGTGTAACCGTCTCTGTTGGGTCACCGTGACCCATCCGAACCCCGGTAGGTGCCCTTGAATCCAAGCACCGTCTACTGTATCATCTCCTTTGCCTCTGTGGTGATCCTTTTAGTAAGGGCTTGTCTAAGGAATAACGTATACACAAAGGGCAAACGAGTCGCCCTGTTTGCAAGGCGCGAGGAGCGTGCATACCCTTCTGTATGTAAGCGACGAGCAACGCAACAAACGGGGATGAATCGGCAGCCCGACTGCATAGGTTATTCCTTGACAAGCCGTTACGCCCTATAGATGACCTTTTACAATCAAAAGCCCTTCCTGCTGATGACAGTTGCAGGCTCCGTGCTTATTCTAGACCAAACGTCAAAGTACCTTGTTCAAACAACCTTTTACCTGTACGAATCCATTATTGTCATTGATCGTTTTTTTTCCCTTACCTATGTACACAATAAAGGTGCGGCGTTTAGCCTGTTTGCAGGCCAAAGCGAGCTCTTCCGGGCTTTATTTTTTGGTTGCATTTCCACCATCGCCATAATTTTTCTGACCGTTCTATTTATTCAAACACCTAAGAAAGACAAGCGGGGGTTAGTGGCCATCGCATTACTCATCGGCGGAGCCCTGGGCAACTTAGCCGACCGCGTGCGGCAGGGAGAGGTCATTGATTTTCTTGACTTCTACGTTGGCAACGCTCATTGGCCGATTTTTAACATTGCCGACTCGGCAATTACGACTGGTGTTGTCCTGACCCTCTTAAATCTACATTGGGCCAAATCGGCACAGCGATGACCTCTATCCCGTTTATCGTAGTTTCCAATCAAGGCCGCCTTAGGCTGGATCGTTTCTTGGTCCGATGGGGGGTTTCGCTCTCTCGGTCACGTATCCAAGCGCTGATTGAAGACGCCCACATTCGCGTTAACGGGCGACCGGTCAACGCCTCTCACCGTGTCTTGAAAGGGGACCGTATTGACATGGATATCCCGCGGCCGGTACCCCTTGAACTGGTTGCAGAAGATATTCCTCTTGATATCCTGTATGAGGACGACGATATACTCGTTGTCAATAAATCGGCCGGAATGGTGGTTCACCCGGCGGTGGGTCACCGGACGGGAACATTAGTCCACGCCCTGTTACACCACTGCAAGGCACTACCAGGGATCGGAGGGCGTGAACGCCCAGGGATTGTCCACAGGCTCGACAAAGAAACTTCAGGGGTTTTAATCGTAGCCAAAACGGATGCGGCACATACCCATTTATCGAATCAGTTTAAGGCGCACACTATTGACCGAAGGTACTTGGCATTGGTCTGCGGGTGTGTTGAGAAAAAGAGCGGGAGGGTCGTCCTTGCCATCGGGCGGGACAGTGGGGATCGAAAGAAGATATCCGCCCGCACAAATCGGCCTAAGGAGGCCGAAACGTTCTTTAATGTCGTGTCTCGTTTCAAAACGGCCACCTTACTGGCGGTTTATCCAAAAACAGGACGTACACACCAAATCCGTGTCCACCTGGCGTCGCTTGGGCATCCGGTGGTTGGGGACAAACAATATGGCCGGATACGCCATTTTAAGTTTCATGCGGATCGCCAGATGCTACATGCAGAACGGCTCGGGATCATTCACCCCGTGAACCACCGGCCGATGACCTTTACCGCCCCGCCCCCTCCGGATATCCAGGCCCTTTTAGCCCAATTCTCATCCCCGACGACGGAATAACCTCAAGTCACTTGACATTGAATTTGCTCGCCGTTGACTTTTCGCCGGGTTAGGCACAGAGTGCCTCCGTCATTACGTCTTGGGATTGCTGATAATAGACACTGGCTGAATTGCCTGAAAATCCGGCTAATATCGCACTATCAGAGCAAAATTGCAAGTTAATCAATGGTTATTGAGTCCTGCATAACAAATGTCCTATGTGAGATGTAAAGGAAGGACCCCGTGTTTGATGAAGGAGCGCAGCAGCGGTTCGTCGTCGCCGATGGCGAGAGCGGCTATTTGAGTTTGTGCGACGAGGTCCGGGAATTCGCTGGGCGCAAAGTTCGCCAAGAGATTGGACTTGCTGTGGCCCAGATCAGTTCGACCGGGTTGAGTTCGGGCGCGTAAGGCGGCAGCAGGTAAGCACGCACCCGGCGGCGATGACGGATCAGCCAGGCGGCGACGGGCTCGCCGATATGAGCCTTCAGCCGGTCCCAGACCAGCACCATCGGCACGCCCAAGACACGGCGCAATTGCCGGAGGAAAACGAGGATGGAGGCACCATCGAAGTTGCCGTCGGGCAGGAATCCGAAGTAGGCGCGCACCCGTCGGCGGCGGGGCGAGATCACCAAAGCACCGATCACGCTGACCTTGCGCCGCGAGCGGCCACGCTGCCGGAGCACTGGCGTACGACCGCGCGGCGCCCAAGTGCGGCGCACCAGGGGCGCCATCAGGAAGCCCGCTTCGTCTATGAAGACAATCGCGGCACGGTGGCAGGCGGCGTTTTTTTACCCTCGGCCACTGCTGGCAGACCCAGCGTCGGATCGCCACCTTATCGCGCTCCAGAGCTCGGCGCTCGGGTTTCTGTGGGCTCCAGCCCAAACCGTGCAGAAGACGCCCAATATGGTCCACGTGATACCGCACGCCGAAGCGCTGCTCGATCACCTGGGCGACCCTCGGACAGGTCCACAGATCCGTATGGAACCCAGCGGCCCGCGCGCCTTTGAGCAGGATGCGCTCGACTTGGCGCTTGGCTTTCGCGTCCAGCACCGAAGGACGTCCTGGGGCCGGTCGGGCCTTGAGCGCCGCCATCCCGTTCTTCCGGTATGCCGCGCTCCAGCGGCGCACACTGCGCCGATCTACCCCCACCCTATGCGCGATTTCCACCGGCGCAAAACCATCACGCAACAGACCTATGGCGCGGCTACGTCTACGTCTACGTTCCAACTCCTCTGGGCTTCCGGTCGGTCTCATACGGCACCTCCGGAGCAGAGCATAGGACATTACTTACGCATGTATCAATAGCAGTCGGTGTAGCCGAACGTTGGGTAGCGAGCAAACTCGCCACCGCCTTCGTAGATTTGGCACTTGAAGGTGTCCAGTGATATGATCAACCTGTGTCACAGACGGAACGCATCAAGGAGGAACTCGGTTGGCTAAAAGTCGTCTTTGGCATTTCTGTTACCATTGATGTTTCTCTTATTGCATGGCTTGTTCAAAGCTACGCATCGATCAACCGGGTTATATTAATCGTAGGCTTTGTGATCGTTTCTGGTCTCACGGTTGGTGCGGTTCTAATTAACCTTGTTGTGTATCGACGGCTGAAAAAATTGGAGACTTTATAATGGGTTGGGTTATTGCATCGCTAGTGGTAATGTTGATTGGATTTGGCTTCATTGTGCGTGAGATCGTATCTCACAGTAATGAATAGTTCCGCCTATCCAACCAAACGCTGCCCCATCGAGCGCAAGCTGACCAATGGATAAACAGCAAGTCCTCAGAGAGCTACGGCTGTTCTTCCTCCAAACCGGGGGCATCAGCAGCTGGTTGACCGAGAATACCGATGTCCGTCGTGCGGATACCACGCCTGGCACCACACCGACAACGCGAAGCAAACGCTCCAGTGTGGAGGCTGCAACGCCGCGTTTCCGATGCCGCCGGAACCGCCGCCAAGATGGAGGGCATCGCATGCCGCCTATTACCAGATATCCTGCTGTTCGCCGCGATGGATCGTGAGCCGACTCTGCGGATCACCAATGAGATCGCACGCCTGTCGAAGGTGCTACGGCCTTTGGGCATCGCTGTTCAGTGGTACCCGGTTCATGAGTACAAGTTTGAGGCCTCGCCGGTCAGGTAGGCTATACAGAAGATGCCTACCAAGGATACACCATGAACGACAGAACAAAAACAATCACACTAATTCTACAGGCATTGGCACTAGTGTCTGATTGCATTATTAATGTATATTGCTCAGGGGTGAATCCCTCCTTAACTAAGGAGGGGAATATACAAGGGTGAGACTACCCAACCCAGAAACAATAACGTTAATTTATGCAATCAGACACTAGTAATAACGATGAGAGTGTTTACCTAAAGATAGATAAGGCTATTTCTTGATACGAAGCGAAGATTTCCGTGTTTGTGGGATTCGCCCGAAGCTTAAGTGAGGCGTCGATCATTTTTTCGCAGTGAGAGACGACCTTGGTGCGTCGGGTGAAGCGGCCCAGAAGATGCCGGGTGTTGCTGTTGTCCTGCTCAAGGGTGATTGTCTGTTTTTTGCCGACGACATGGCGTTCCTTGGGTAGAATCTTGGCAAAGCTTTCTCAATCATCCGTATAAAACACGCACTCCGTCAAGTGTTTGACTTTGTCGTAAAGCCGCTTGAATGTGGCAGCATCACGACCACCGATAACCCAAGCCACGGTTCGCCTTGTAGCACGATCCAGTGCTTTAATGATCCAGTTTTTGTTTTTTGAGGCGTGCCCCTGCGATTTGCGCCGTTGCGTGTTACCGGGAAAAGGCGTAGACTGCAGGCCCCCATGAAACACCCTATTGGTCAAAGTGGGCTTTCTCTGTCCATCGCCAAACAGGGCATTGACGGGTTATGATCCTCCCACGGCCCATCCTTGACGATATGGTTGCGCACGCAAAACGGGAGCAACCTTCGGAGTGTTGCGGGCTTTTGGCCGGTAACAACGGAGTCGTTGCGGAAGGATACCGGGTTGAGAATCTTTCCTCCGGCCATCCAATCATTGCAGAATTACAGGTGCCGCCGGATCGTAGACTACGATACGTCATGGACCCAAAACGTCAACTGCAAATTTTTAAGCACATCCGTGCGGCAGGGATGCAGTTGGTGGGTATTTACCACTCCCACCCACACTCAGAGGCCTATCCTTCATCCACGGACGTCCGTCTCGCGGTCTACCCGGACGCTTGTTATCTCATTATCTCCCTTATGGGGAGTGAGCCCAAGGTACGCGCATTTCGCATCCATAATAAAACCGTCACCGAAGAACCCATTCAAATATCATGAACAAGATCGTTATCAAAGGGGCTAGAACCCACAATCTCAAGAACATTAACGTTGAAATCCCACGGGACCGGTTGGTGGTCATCACAGGGCCCTCCGGTTCCGGCAAGTCCTCTCTCGCGTTTGATATCCTTTACGCTGAAGGGCAGCGGCGTTACGTAGAGTCGCTGTCTGCCTACGCCCGCCAGTTTTTAGAACAGATGGATAAGCCGGACGTTGACGCCATTTCCGGTCTTTCGCCGGCGATTGCCATCCAGCAAAAAACCATCAGCAAAAATCCCCGGTCAACCGTCGGAACGGTCACGGAAATATATGATTATCTCCGCCTGCTTTTTGCGCGCATCGGGTCTCCGACGTGTGTCACATGCGGCAAGCCCATTACCTCACAGACCATCCAGCAAATGGCAGATACGATTCTGGCCTATCCTGCGGGGGAGAAGATTCAACTGTTGGCGCCTGTCGTGAAGAGCCGCAAAGGGGAGTACAAGCAAGAACTCCTGAACCTTCGTCAAAAGGGCTTTACCCGGGCACGGATAGACGGGACGATGACCGAGCTTTCCGACCAAACAACCATCGGGGGCAGACACAAGAAACACACTATTGAAGCGGTCGTTGACCGGTTGGTCATCAAGGACGGTCTCTCTCGCCGGCTGGCCGATTCTCTTGAATTGGCTGTGGGCTTAAGCGGTGGAATCGTCATTGTCGTGCGGGAAAAAGACGAAGTGCTTTTTTCAGAGCATTTGGCCTGTGTCGCGTGTAACGTGGGCTATTCGGATATTGAACCACGTCTTTTTTCATTTAATTCGCCTTACGGCGCCTGTCCCGCTTGCGACGGACTGGGAGTCACGTTCGCCTACGGGGATTATCAAGATTTGAAGAACCTCGACGACGACCCGTCTGCCTACGAAGCCATGGAAACGTGCGCCGCCTGCAGAGGAAGCCGCCTAAAACCGGAAAGTCTTGCCGTTCGTGTCGCCGGTAGAACGATTGGAGAGGTGACACGGCTTTCTCTCACGGATGTCCTTGCCTTCATTTCCAAGCTGTCCCTCACACAACGCGAAGAAGAGATCGCACGGAGAATCCTCAGGGAAATCGCGGAACGGCTTCAATTCTTAATCACCGTAGGGGTGGGCTACCTTACACTCGATCGGGCCGCCGCCACCCTTTCAGGGGGGGAAGGACAACGCATTCGCCTAGCAACACAGATTGGGTCATCCCTAATGGGCATCCTATACATTTTGGACGAGCCGAGTATCGGTCTACATCAGCGGGATAACGCTCGCCTCCTAGCCACACTGAAGCGGTTGCGTGATATTGGCAACACGGTATTGGTGGTGGAACACGACGAGGAGACCATCCGAGCGGCCGATTGGGTGATTGACATGGGGCCGGGTGCCGGGAAGTCGGGAGGCACGGTCGTTGCGGAAGGGAGGCCACAAGACATCATGACGGCACCCTCCTCCCTCACCGGTAAGTACCTGTCCGGAAAATCCACCATTGCCCTGCCCCCTCGTTATCGGAAGGCCGCGCGTTTTTTACAGATCAACAATGCTTCATTGCACAATTTGAAAAATATCCAGGTAAAAATTCCGATCGGCCTTTTTACCTGTGTAACCGGCGTTTCAGGGTCTGGAAAATCCACGCTCATCTTGGATGTACTCTACAAGGCGATAACGCAGGCATTGAGACAGAGACAATCGTCTGGGTCTGTCAGCGGTCTTTTTGGCATAGAACATATAGACAAGGTCATCCATATCGACCAATCCCCTATTGGCCGGACCCCACGGTCGAATCCGGCAACCTACACGGGTGTTTTTACGGCGATTCGAGATATTTTTGCCCTCGTTCCACAATCCAGAATGCGTGGCTACAGGGCAGGACGATATTCTTTTAACGTAAAGGGTGGACGCTGTGAAGCCTGTCAGGGAGACGGGGTAACGAAGATTTCCATGCACTTCCTCCCTGACGTCTATGTGATGTGTGAGGTATGCCGCGGCAAACGATACAATCGCGAAACGTTGGATATACAATACCGGGGAAAGAACATCGCCGACGTGTTAGACATGACGGTTGACACGGCGCTTGATTTCTTTAAGGCCGTTCCGTCAATCTGCCATAAGGTACAAACCCTTCAAGAGGTGGGACTGGGATACATAACATTGGGGCAACCGGCAACGACGCTGTCGGGTGGGGAGGCGCAGCGGATCAAGCTCTCCAGGGAGCTTTCCAAACGGGCAACCAGCCGAACGCTGTATATTTTGGATGAACCGACGACCGGCCTACACTTTGCCGATGTTCAGCGCCTGCTTTTGATTCTAAACCGGTTTGCAGAGGAGGGCAATACGGTGGTCGTTATCGAACACAATATAGACGTGATCAGAAACGCCGACTGGATTATTGATCTTGGCCCAGAGGGGGGTAACGAGGGGGGAGAGGTAGTTATCGCCGGTACGCCTGACGAAGTTGCCAAAACTCCAGCTTCCCATACCGGCGCCTCCCTTAAGGCATGGCACCTGGCAAGAGGGGTATTACCGGAAAAGGGGCCCATTTGTTAAGGGCGCCTCTAAAAACCTACTGCGCGTCCAAACCGCTGCCCACCCCAAAACATTCAAACATTGTTTTGGTAGAGGTGCCCTTCAATTCAGGGTTTAACTTTTGCGCGAGTGGGTAAGGCATCTGACATCTTTTGGAACCAACGGCGCCAGTAGAGCCTGCGTTCCCGTTGCCACTCTAGGCGCTCGTCCTGAGACAGCGCACGCTGCACGGCCGTAGGCGGTGCGGCCACCGGCCGTTGCGTTTTCTCCCCCGCAGGACCGCGCTTACCACGCAAACCCGCTCGGGAGGCGGCAGAGGTACCCTTCTTCCTTCGAACTACCTTTCTTTGTACCATCTAAGATACACCCCCACTACCCATTGTGCATTATAGCCGATACGGGGTGGAAATGTCAATGATTTCGTATTGCAGACCGGCGCCTCCCTGGGGCGTTTGACAAATAGCCTTTTGTAAAACATACTGCTCCCATGTTTACTTCCCGTCCGACGGGTCGCAAGGCCCGGACGGGGTTATTTTTTACGGCGATCCCGGTCGGTACCCGTTGATGAGTGTTTCCCGTGCGTTGCATTGATGGAAAACAGATTGCACAGCAGGTACGGGAGTCGGTGCAGAGCGAGATTAACGCACTAGGGCTGCGTCCCGGACTGGCTACCATCCTAGTAGGCAATAACCCAGCCTCGCATGTTTACGTCCGTAACAAACAGAAGGCATGTGAGGTTGCGGGCATCTACTCTGAAGGCCACACCCTGCCACAGGATGTCCAGGAGATAACCCTTTTATCGTTAATCGCAGGGTTAAATGACAATCCAAAGATTCACGGCATTTTAGTGCAGTTGCCACTACCTGTGCACTTGAACGAGCGGCGCGTCCTAGATGCTGTGGTGCCGTCGAAGGACGTTGATGGCTTCCACTATTTGAATGTGGGGAAGCTGACGGCGAATTGTCCGGGGTTTGTCCCGTGTACACCGCTTGGCGTTCTTCACTTGCTTAAAACCGAGAAAACTGAGATCACCGGCGCCCATGCAGTGGTGGTGGGAAGGAGTACGATCGTTGGAAAGCCCATGGCGATGCTGCTTCTACACAACCACGCGACCGTTACTATCTGTCACTCCAAGACTAGGCACCTTGACGATATCTGTCGTCAGGCCGACATCCTCATCGCCGCCATCGGTAAACCCCTCTTTATCAAAGGGGAACACGTAAAGCCCGGCGCCATCGTTATTGACGTGGGCATCAATCGTCTGCCCGATGGACGTCTGGTGGGAGATGTTGATTTTGCCACTGTCTATGAAGTGGCGTCCGCCATTACCCCGGTGCCAGGCGGGGTCGGCCCCATGACCATTGCGATGCTCTTGTTAAATACGCTACAATCGGCCAAATGGGCAATGGGGAAACAATAGACGACAGAGGCTACCGTTATCCGCTTTGTGTACACGATCACCTGTGTGAATACACGGCAGGGATTTGTCCGATCATCGGCTGTCCCAAGGAGTTGGTCAACGGCCCCTGCGGGGGCGTTCGCGATGGAGGGATGTGCGAGGTGGTCCACGATTTAGACTGTGTCTGGGTTAAAATCTACGACCAACTCGAAAAAACCAACGACCTTGATAAAATGCGGGTGATCCAAGACGCGAGAGATGCCAACTTTTACACCTCGTTCTCGCTCCTAGGCAATGAAAAACCTTAGGGAGGCGTGCCGAGCCGGGGAACCCATCATTACGGTGGAATGCCCACCCCCCAAGGGCGCGGACACGAGCCTTTTCATCCGTCGCGCAAAACAACTTCTCGGCAGGGTCCATGCCATCAATGTCACCGATAATCAAGCCGCTGTCATGCGGGCAAGTTCTGTCGCGCTCTGCAAAGTGCTTCTGGATATGGGGCACGACCCGGTCTATCAGATCACGGGTCGAGATCGTAATCGCCTTGGCATCCAGTCCGATCTGTTAGGCGCCCATATCCTAGGCATACGGAACGTTCTTGCGCTAACAGGCGACTATGTGACCGTTGGTGATCAGAAAGAGAGCAAGCCGGTTTTTGACCTAGAGTCCGTTCATATCCTACAAGTCATTGCGGGTCTGAATCGGGGAGTAGACATGGCAGGCCACGTCCTTAAAGGCGCAACTGCACTTTTCCCAGGGGGGACGGTTGTCCTCGAGACCAATCCGCTCCCCCCCCTTCTCATGAAGTTCGAAAAAAAAATAAAGGCAGGGGCGCAATTTTTTCAAACGCAGGCCGTGTTTGACCTGGACCGATTTGAGCAGTTTATGCGTTATGCGAAGGGCTTTAACGTGACGATACTTGCGGGCATTCTACTCTTGCGCTCGGCTAGGATGGCGCACTATGTAACCCAAAATATCCCCGGCATCAAAGTGCCTCCGGTATTTATAGAAGCGCTTGAAAAGGCCGGCTCCAGGGAAAAAGAAAGAGAAGTGGGACTTGATATTGCGGTACGTATCCTTCAAGGGGTCCGTCACCTGTGTAACGGCGTGCACGTCATGGCGATTGGTGCTGAGGAAGATATCCCCATCATTCTGGAGCGCGCAGGGCTGACATGACACCACAGACTGTCACTGAGAGGGTCACGGTCCCTTACCTACGTGAGAAAAAAGGCGGGGGCATAGCCGTGATGACCGCTTACGATTTTGCCCTTGCCCGCTTAGCCGACATGGCTGAGATGGATATTTTGTTGGTGGGCGACAGCTTGGGGATGGTGTTCCAGGGGGGTGAGAATACGTTATCAGTGACCACCGAGCAGATGATTTATCACACGCGGTGGGTGGCCCGTGCGGCGCGACGCGCCTTGGTGGTTACGGACATGCCGTTTTTGTCGTACCAAGTCGGTTGCGCACAGGCCATCGAAAACGCGGGGCAGTTTTTACAGGCGGGTGCGGCGGCGGTGAAGCTGGAAGGGGGGGAAGCCGTTGTGGACCGAATCGCACAACTTACCCGATACGACATACCGGTTATGGCGCATATCGGCCTTACCCCCCAGTCGGTACATCGAATGGGGGGCTACCGGGTGCAGGGACGTACTCCTATGGAAGCCAAACGCCTACTGAACGATGCCCGGGCAGTTGAACAAGCCGGCGCCTTCGCGGTTGTGCTGGAAGCGATCCCCATGAAACTTGCGGCCAAGATAACAAAGGCGCTAAAAATCCCAACCATTGGCATCGGTTCCGGGCCACACTGCGACGGACAGGTTCTGGTACTGAACGACCTGCTGGGCTTGTCGCCAAAACCTATGCCCCGGTTTGTCCGGTGTTACGCCGATGTAGCGGCCGTCGCATTGGATGCGTTTACCCGCTTTAAGAAAGATGTTGTCACAGGGGTATTTCCCAGTAAAGAGGAAGGGTACGTGTCAAGGGCACCTCAAGTTAGACGGCGCGCTTCGCGCCCGGCTTGAGACTCCGTATTGGATTCCTCTCAGACGGCCAATCGCTCATTGATGTCACCGATATCCTGACAAGTGAACGTCGTACGTGTCTTCAAAAAACGGACAATCGGTTCGGTGGGCAGACCGACGGCGGAGAGCACATCACCCTCCATGTGCCGAACGAAACTCCGACTCTCTCCCCGTAAGGAATAGCCGCCTGCCTTATCCCGTGTCTCGTTGGTTGTAACATACCGTTCAATTTCCAGACGACTTATTTTTCTAAACCATACTTGCACACAAGAAACGTCCGTCTGTTCTGTTTGGTCGGTTGTGTCAATCAGTGTAACGGCTGTGAGTATCCGGTGGGGCTTACCTTGCATCCAATGCAAGATACGCCGCGCGTCTTCCACATCTTTAGGTTTACCGATCTTTTCCCCGTCACATTCGATAAGGGTATCACCTCCGATGATAATGGCGTCCTTAAACTGACCCATGACCGATCTGGCCTTGCCCTGCGCGAAGCTAACGACTTCCTTTTCGACGGGATACGCGGGTGTGAACACCTCTTCAAAATTCGGTGCAACCACCAAGAAGGGGATTCCCAGCAACAACAATATCTCGCGGCGTCGCAAGGAGGTAGAGGCAAGAACAATCAGACGGTCACTAGGCGCCTGTAAGATAGGGGGCAAGTAAGTCCTCCACTTCTGTGCTGTTTTGTACGCGGACGATCTGGCTGCGCAATGCCGCCGCGCCCGGGAACCCGTAGCAGTACCACCCGAGGTGCTTTCGCATGGCCGAAAATCGCGCGCGTCCACGTATCTTCTCAAAAAGCCTGGCATGTGAAATTGCGGTCCGTAGACGTTTCTTAAGCGGAATCGGCTGCATGTACTCCGACGTACCCTCAGGCGGCCTCGCGGTTGTAACTTTTAAGAAGAGCCATGGATTTCCCAGTGCCGCGCGCCCGATGAGCACCCCATCCACGCCTACCTCGTAAGCGCGACGCCTTGCTTCCTCAAGCGACGCAATGTCGCCATTGCCGAGTATCGGCACACCGGAGCCGCGTGCGACGTCCACGGCGTCGCCGATGGCATCCCAACTGGCTAGGCCCCTGTACCCTTGCGAGAGGGTTCGGCCATGGATAGAGATGGCCGCCGGAGACACCTCTAGCAAGTGCTTGATCCATTCCCTAATCACGATTTGTCCTATGCCTAAACGGGTCTTAACCGATACCGGGATAGGACGACGTGTCGTTTCAATGGGGATATGGGTCTGCCACGGGGCATTGGGAAACCGCGCGTATAAATCGTCCACTGCCGCCCCTTCTGCCCATGCTTGAATTCCACGGCGCGCCTGCCTAACAATCGTTTGGGCAAGCACCGGATTGCCGATAAGGGCGGCACCGCACCCCCTTGCAGAAACCGCCTTCGCCGGGCAGCCCATATTAATGTCCAGGCCGTCAAACCCTAGCGCGCAAACAAGCTGTGCGACGTGAAAGAACGCCTGGGGATTGGCCCCATAGATTTGGGCAACCACCGGCCTCTCAATGGGATTGTAGACAAGCCCCGACATCTCCCCTTCTGCCCCGTGACAGAGGCCCTCGGCGTTTGTAAACTCCGTCATCATTAGATCGGGCTTTGCGCAACCGGCAACAATGGTGCGAAAAACAGGGTCAGTGACCCCGTCCATCGGGGACAACCCAACAATCGGCCGGTTAAGTTGGCTCCAGAAGTTAGCGTTCTCTTCCACTTTGTCCTTATATGTTCAAATTTGTCCTTATATGTTCAAACGGATGATTGGGGAGAGGCTAACATGGTCACCGTCTCAATTGCCCGAAAAACGGTGTCGGTCAGTTTTTTTAGGTCACGCATAGAGATAGATAAGGGAGGCATCAGGACAATCACGTTGCCAAGCGGCCTGAGCCAGACCCCGTGGGCCTTGGCCTCCATACAAACAGCGGCACCAACCCGTTCCGAGAGGGGATAGGGCTCCCCCTCATCCCTAACAAGTTCAATGCCAACCATAAAGCCCACTTGGCGGATGTCGCCTATGTGCCGGTTTCCCTTCGACCCCGCAAGGTACTTTGTGAGAAACGCAACTTTGGGTTGGAGTTTCTCAAGGACGCCTTCTTCACGAAAGACAGACAGGCTAGCAAGGGCGGCGGCACACCCCAGCCGGTTTCCGGTATAGCTATGCCCATGGAAAAACGTCTTGAACGTGTCGTAGGAACCTAGGAAAGCATCATATATCTTTTGTGTCGTCAGTGTTGCCGCAAGGGGGAGGTACCCGCCCGTGATCCCCTTGGCAACGGCCATGAGGTCGGGAGAGACCCCTTCGTGCTCGCAGGCAAACATCTTACCGGTTCTGCCAAAACCCGTCGCCACCTCATCGGCAATCATCAATATATTGTACTTTGTGCAAAGCTCCCTGATACGTTTCAAATAGCCAGGCGGGGCCACACATATACCGGCGGCTGCCTGCACAAGCGGTTCAATAACTAGGCCGGCAATGCGGCGGTGCCGACGCTTCATGACCCGCTCGACGGCATCCACACAAACCATCTGGCACGACGGGTAGGTCTTTCCCCAAGGACAGCGGTAGCAATAGGGCGCCTGTACCGGGATGTTTTTAAAGAGCAAGGGTTTATAAAGGCTATGAAAAAGGTCAATGCCTCCCACGCTGACCGACCCAAGGGTATCCCCGTGATAGGCATTAGAAAACGACATAAATTGCCGTTTTTCTTTCTGTCCCTGATGTTGCCAAAAGGCGAAGGCCATTTTGATGGCCACTTCGACGGCCGTTGACCCGTTATCCGAATAGAAGACCTTTGTAAGGCCGGGGGGGGCGATACGGATCAGTTGCTCGGCAAGTGTGATGGCCAGGGGATGTGACAGACCGAGCAGCGTTGAGTGGGACATCTTCCGCATCTCTTTGATAATCGCATCGTCAATGGCTTTTTTTCGGTGCCCATGGAGATTGACCCAAAGCGACGATGTCCCGTCGAGATATCGTTTACCCGTTTGATCGGTAAAATAACTGCCCCTGCCCTCTACAATGACGGTTGGCGCACCTTGTTCCCATTCTTGCATCTGCGTAAATGGATACCACAGCGCCGACGGTTGGCCTTTCTGTCTGTGCGGCATGAGCGGCGTAAGTGCCTTGCTAGGGTTTTTAGCCTCGATCTTCAGGATCTTGTATTTCATAAAAGCCTGTCCAGACGCTTTTTTGAAAGCCGTGGCACCCCAAGGCTACGTCAAAGTCATCGCCAACGGAGTCGCCAAAGAGGTGGAACAAAATTATTTGTCATTCCTGACTGAAACAGAACTCTTCATCTTCTATCATTTTCCGTCTCTCTGAGGCTTACGGACCTCTTCAGTCGCGCGCGGGTGGGTGCTGTCGTATACTCGCATCAAGTGGTCTATCTGTAGGTGCGTGTAGCGCTGGGTGGTCGAGAGGCTTGCGTGCCCCAACATGTCTTGCACTGACCGCAAACCCGCACCGCCTTCCAACAGGTGCGTGGCAAACGTGTGCCGAAGGGTGTGCGGACTGTGCGTCGGCTGGCCAATACGTTGCATGTGTGCCTTTACAATATAGTCCACACTCCGAGTGGTCAGTCTACCGCCTCGTCTATTACAAAAGAGGGCTGCCGCCTTTGGCGCAATATCCAGATAATGCTGTAGGGCTTCTATCGCCTTTCGTCCTACCGGCACCAGACGCTCCTTATTGCCCTTTCCCAGTACCTTGATGATGCCTGCATGCCAATCTATGTCTTCATGGCCAAGCGCAACTAATTCCGAGACCCGTATACCGGTTGAATAAAACAGCTCCAAAATTGCCGTGTTGCGAAGTATACACAGTTGACGATTTACGGAGGAACCGGCGGTGTCGGGGACTTCCATGAGGCGCTGCGCCTGATCCACCGTTAAGCATTTGGGGAGAGGCCGTTCCAGACGGGGGCTGGCTATCTGCTTGGCAACATTGGTAGGGACAACGCCCTCTCGCATCAGGTACCCAAAAAACGCGCGCAATGTGGCAATCCGTCTTGCGACTGTTGTCTTGCGCATCCCCTGTTTATGTAGGGAAGCAAGGTAACCGCGAAGCGCAAAGGTATCAACCCCCTGAAGGATTTCATCCTCAGTCGGTTGAGACCCCGGCATTTGTGTAATGGCACCGGAAGTACCCCCGTTATAGATAAATTGACGAAAGTCCGCCAGGTCCGATAAATAGCCCTTTAGGGTGTGTGGAGAGAAGCCCCGCTCGGCAGTGAGATAGCGGCTGAACTCTTCTATGGCGAGATTCATGAGGGATATAACATTCTAGCATGTATCGCTAAAATGCGCATGAGGCCTTAAATGACACCAAAGCCGCCGTACCGCGGCAACTGTAAGGTGGGGCCCACCGCTCTTAAAGTATTGCTATGGGGAAACACCGAGGCAGACGTTTCTGGCAGGCGGGCCATTGCACGGGAGAAGCGTATCGGTTACAACACACGTATGTCGCGTATTCAAGAGATTGTCTTTCTGGTTTTCGGGCCAATGAGCGTGGGAGGGGCCTTCTTGCTGTCACTTCCCGTTCTGAGAACCGCGGGGTTGGCGTTTTTTAGAACCAATGGCATGGTCTTTTGGATCATTGTCGTCACGGCCCTAACGCTTGTTCCCGTCTCCTTCATAAAAAATACCGACTTCTCCCTGATGTTGTCACTCGGTGCGTTTGGCATCTTTACCCTCCTTTTTGGGGTGTATAACCTGCGACTTTGGTTCCGTAACGCCCATCATAGCAATCTGCTTTTGTACGCCGCAACCGCCTTTGGTGTGCTGGCCGTGACCGCGAGCGCCTGGCATTACCTCCCGGTGGGGGCAGGGGCTCTGCGCCTGTTGCTGGTTTGCCTTTCGTTACTGGTCTCAGGGGCGCTACTGGGTGCCGGCGCGTTGGGGATGCTGCTTGGACACCGTTACTTGACCCATCCGTCCCTTTCCATTGTTCCCCTCCGCGTGCTAGTCACTATTTTCATGGTGCTGATCGGAATTGAGGCGCTTTTTACAGGGATGAGCCTTGTGGTCCCCTCTCCCCGGTTAACCCATGCCCTGCAGCTTAGAACGTTTGAGGGCCTTTACCTATGGATTCGACTGCTGATCGGCATTGTGGGCCCCATCGTTTTAGCGCCCATGATTTTACAGACCGTTAAAGAGAGGGCGACCATGTCGGCAACGGGTCTGCTGTATATCGCCATGATGATGGTCGTCATTGGCGCCATCTTTTCCCGATTCTTTTTGTTGGTGGATATGGGGGTGATATAAACCGTGGGTAAAATGCGAACCGAGCGATCCATCCGGTTTTTTGAAGAAGCTAGAAAGCGGATGCCCGGGGGCGTGAGTTCTCCTGTCCGGGCGTTCAAGGCAGTCGGAGGACAACCTTTATTTATCAAACGAGGCAAGGGAAGCCATATTGAAGACGTGGACGGCAACCGTTTCATTGACTACGTCTTGTCGTGGGGACCCATGATCATGGGTCACGCGCATCCTAAAGTGGTTGCGTCAATTGCAAAGGCGAGTCTGAGTGGAACCAGCTTCGGCGCGCCTACGTCCCTTGAGATAAAATTAGCCCAAGCGATTCAAATGGCCTTTCCGTTGATGGAGCGTGTGCGGTTTGTTAACTCTGGAACGGAAGCCACCATGAGCGCTATCCGTCTAGCGCGTGCCGTTACCGGTAGAAACAAAATCATCAAGTTTGAGGGTTGCTATCACGGCCATGCCGATTCTTTGCTGGTGCGGGCCGGGTCTGGAGCAACCACACTGGGCATCCCCGATTCCGGTGGTGTGCCTCCGGTACTTGCGCACGACACCCTGGTGCTTCCCTTTAATGATCTAAAAAAAGTGGAATCTCTTTTGATGAAAGAGGGGAACCAAGTTGCCTGTGTCATTGTTGAGCCTGTGCCCGGCAATATGGGGACGATCTTGCCGGCACCCGGCTATCTGGCGGGCCTGCGTGAGCTGACCAAGCCGTTTGGGATTCTGCTAATCTTTGATGAGGTGATGAGTGGATTTCGTGTGGCCTTGGGTGGCGCGCAGGAGCGCTACGGTATTCGGCCGGACCTTACTTGTCTGGGTAAAATCATTGGAGGAGGATTGCCCGTGGGGGCCTACGGGGGTTCCGCAAGTCTGATGTCGCAAGTGGCGCCTGAGGGCCCCGTGTACCAGGCCGGCACATTATCTGGAAACCCGCTGGCCATGTCGGCAGGGATCGCGACGTTATCGCTCATGACGCCCGAAACGTACGAATACTTAGAATCGTGCTCAGCGGCTCTCTCGGAGGGCTTGGCTGACGCCGCGCGACGGGCCAAAATAAAGATTCAAATCAACCGTGTCGGGTCGCAGATGACGGTCTTCTTCAATGACCATCCGGTCACGGATTACACGAGCGCGCTACGGTCTGATACAAAACAATTTTCTCGGTTTTTCACCCGGATGCTCACGCGTGGAGTCTATCTGCCACCATCGCAGTTTGAGGCCTTCTTTTTATCTACCGCGCACAAGTCCGCAGACATTGAAAAGACGATTCAGGCGGCCTATCTAGCCTTCAAAGGCATGTAGGAGACACCTCAAACAAGAAAGATAAGAGAATGTCCGCTGTAGAGTAAGATACTCCCACAAGGCAGATGGAAGAGGTGGTGTCTGTTCTGCTAATATCCCGGTAAGTGTGCCACACGATCAGGGCCAGGGCGACGTACGAATAGGGGAAGCCAGTGCATTTTCAATGGGTCGGTGACAATTGGCGGCTTCTAATTTGACAGGGATGGAATACACCCGTAACGTCGTTTTGCATAATTCACATGACCTCACAAGAGATACGCAAGGCATTTGTTGACTATTTTTCCGAGCACGGACATACCCACTGCCCCAGCGCTTCGCTCATTCCTAAAAACGATCCCACGCTTCTTTTTACCAATGCCGGCATGGTTCCCTTTAAGCGCGTCTTCCTGGGGGAGGAACGTCTCCCTTTTGCGCGTGCGGTTTCCGCCCAGAAGTGTATGCGGGCCGGGGGCAAGCACAACGATTTAGAAAATGTCGGACAGACCGCCAGACACCATACCTTTTTTGAAATGTTGGGCAACTTCTCGTTTGGAGACTACTTCAAGCAAGAGGCCATCGCCCATGCGTGGGTCCTGGTTACGGAGATATTTAAACTGCCGGTGCATGCGCTTTGGACAACCGTCTATCAAGACGATAACGAAGCCGCGCAGTTGTGGCGGCGCTATCTTCCAAAGGACCGAGTCATCAAACTTGGCGAGTCGGACAATTTTTGGCAGATGGGAGAGACCGGGCCCTGCGGGCCTTGCTCCGAGATTTTCATTGATCAAGGGGAGGAGCTGCACTCCCCGTGCCCGGGCATCGGCCTGTGCAGCTGTGACCGATATTTAGAGATTTGGAATCTGGTGTTCATGCAGCACAATAGAGATGCCTCCGGCATGCTCTCCCCGCTGCCCAAACCGTCTATTGATACAGGAATGGGGCTTGAACGCATCACGGCCGTCCGTCAGGGAGTCACCAGTAACTACGAGACAGACTTGTTCCGGCCTGTTTTTCAGGCGATTGCGAATCTTACTCAACTGTCTGCCCGCCACATTCAAGACTCCACCGCGGGCCGGGTCATTGCCGACCATTTGCGCGCCATCACCTTTCTCGTCGCCGATGGCGTGGCGCCGTCTAATGAAGGGGGTGGATATTTGCTGCGTCGGATTCTGCGACGCGCCGCGCGTTATGGAAAAACACTTGGGTTGAAAGACCCGTTTCTGCATATACTGATTCCGACAGTCGTAGAGCAGATGCAGCCATACTACCCGGAGCTCACCCGATACCCCATCGCCCCGGTTATCTTGCGCGAAGAAGAAGGTTTTATCCACACCCTCACGCAAGGGATGGAACGACTATCGGAAATGATTGACCAGGCGAAACGATTGACCACACAGATACTATCCGGCGACGCGCTTTTCCGCTTGTATGATACCTACGGCTTTCCGCTGGATTTGGCAACGGAAATCGCTCGGGAAGCGGGTTTTCAAGTGGATCACGCCGGGTTCAATGCGGCGATGGCCGTTCAAAAGGAGCGGGCCCGTAAGGCTTGGGTGGACCATACGCACGGAGCCGTTACGGACGGTTCTCAACAGGACCTATCGCTTGCGTTTACCCCCAGCGTATTTGTCGGTTATGAAACGCTTATAGCTGATGTTCGCGTCTTAGGCATCGTTGGGGCAGGGGCGCTGATCCCCTCCGCCGGTGCAGGGGAAGAGGTCAGCCTCATTTTGCAGCCAACCCCGTTTTATGCAGAAGCAGGCGGACAGGTCGGAGATTGCGGCAGGCTCATCTCCCTAACCACCCAGGTAGATATTTTTCAGGTGAGGTTGTCTCCCTCTTCCGTTTATCTCCACCAAGCGCGAGTCATAGAGGGAACCCTTACTACCGGTATGGCGATGGTGGCCGAAGTCAATCGTACGGCACGGCGCTGTACCGCTAAAAATCACACGGCCACCCATCTGCTCCATGCCGCCTTACGCGCATCTCTGGGTCCCCAAGTTAAACAGGCCGGCTCTTTGGTGGCGCCGGACCGTCTTCGGTTTGATTTCCAGTATTTTAGGGCGCTCGACCGCGGGCAAATCGCGCAAATTGAGGCGACGGTAAACGAAAAGGTGCTAGACGGTGAGCCCGTACAGACCCAAAAGATGGCCACACAAGAAGCCATTGAAAGCGGTGCGATGGCACTGTTTGATGAGAAATATGGCACGGACGTTCGCGTGGTACAAGTCGGTGATTTTAGCCGTGAACTTTGTGGCGGCACCCATTGTCTCAATACCGGCGAAATTGGTTTGTTCAAAATTGTCAGGGAAACGAGTGTTGCCGCAGGTATTCGGCGGATTGAAGCCATCACGGGACCGGCTGCCCTCAAGTGGACTAACCAAAGGGACGTGCTTTTGCAAGAGGTGGCGGCGCTGTTGGGTGGGCCTAGTGATGAAGTGGTGGATCGGTTAAAACGTCTCCATGGACTGGTACAAGAGAAAAATCGGATAATTGAGGCGCTACGGGTCGAACAAACGTTGCCGGATGGCGACATTCGCCGAGTGGGGGATATTCCTTTTATTGCGAAGAAAATGCCTCCGGCAGATATTCGTGAGATTCGTTTACAGGCTGACCGCTTGAAAACGCGCCTGAAATCCGGTGTGGTGGTGGTGGGCGCGTGTTTTCCGAACTCGGAGAAGATTGTATTGGTTACCATGGTAACATCCGACTGGTCTGGGCACTACCCGGCCTCCGGCATTGTGGAGCAACTGGCACGGCTGATTGACGGCAAAGGTGGGGGTTCCGACTCCTTGGCACAGGCCGGCGGTCAGGGCAAAGACCGTCTTGACCTGGCGATTGCGGCGGTGCCAGACATCATAAAAAATATGGTTCTTTAACGGACCCCCACCACCTCCTCTGCAACTTAAGGAAGAGCGTAAAGGTTAGGGCTTGAACTAGGAGAAAAAATCTGAAACAATTGGGATTGCTCCTCTCCACGCCGCCGGAGCATAGGAACCTTCAGACGGTGTTGGCCCTTAGCCATGAAGCCGTTGCCCGAGGCATCAAGGTCTATCTCTACCTTATTGATGATGGGGTTGAAAATATCAAACGGGGGGAGCTCGCTACACTTTCAGAAAAAGGGGTACGGATTTTTGTCTGTGCCTATGGGGCTAGGCGACGTGGCGTCCCTATGAGTGATCAGGCCGTTTTCTGTGGACTCGTGGTCCTGTCTGACATGATCACGGGCTGTGATCGCTTCATTGCATTCAACTAAGTCAAGATAGAACCATTCGCTAGAGGGCCCAATTTTTCTTTGCCGTTTTACCTGGGGAACAGCACCCTCAACGTTCTAAACAAGATTTTCATATCTAACCAAAAGGATTGTGTCCTTATGTACTCCACGTCGTTTTTGATCCACTCTTGAAACGAGACACGTGTTCGACCGCTGATTTGCCAAAGCCCCGTGATCCCTGGTGTCACGCGTAGCCTTAAATCTCTCCAGCCAGGATTTAACTTCATCTCCTTCATCTGTAGCGGTCTCGGGCCCACCAAGCTCATTTCTCCCTTGATGACACTGATCAGCTGGGGTAACTCGTCTAGGCTCATCTTCCTGAGAAACCGACCTAACCGGGTGATCCTGGGATCGTCAGAGATTTTAAACATAGGGCCGTCCACTTCATTTTCGGACCGTAGCTTTTGTTGAAGATCCTCCGCCTTTGAAACCATAGAGCGAAACTTAATCATCCAAAATTCTTTTCCATTTTTCCACAACGTTTCTGGCGGAAAAAGATGGGCCCTGGGTCGTCCACCTTAATCGCCAGTCCAATCAAGATCATCAGCGGCAAAAAGGTCAAAAAACACGCCGTCCCTAGGACAATATCTATGGCTCTCTTGCCGATTTCAGGGTAAAACCGTCGGTCTAGCCCGATAACCGGTTTCTCATAAGTCGTCTTATCGCCCAACGGGTTCCCCGCCCCATAGGAATGGGAACAGAAACCTTTTCGGACCGAAAAATGGCCCTCTTCCGTCATGACGGAAAATTGTATCCTGGAACATTCATGCGTTTTAGTCCCATCCCATAGAATACTCTCACGGATCAATGACCCCTTTGAAATAGAACAGTTTTCTCC
>SBBL01000054.1 GCA_005239745.1 Candidatus Troglogloeales bacterium
GACGCATCTCCAATTGCACCGTCTTCGCAGACCGAAAAGCCCACTCCACCAACGCTAAATCCTTATAGCGCGCATGCACCACCTCCGCAGTCGCCTGCTCCCGACTTTGACACTTAGGAATAAAAAGTCTTTTTATTGTAATGGGTTAATGGCGGACTCCGGCTGTGTGCCACTAGGTTTTTGGCTTTTTGCCAGGTGGAGCAGCTTGGGAGGCACCTTGAGCCCAATTGCCGAAAAAAGCTTCGCGGCGTTGCCGTTGATATCGGTACGCACCCAGACAACAGACGAACGCACCTTCACGGGAATCGCCCGAACCTCTTGCAGCCCAAGCATCACTTCATTCACCGTCAATGCCCGTGGCTGAATCACCCCGTCGTGGATCGCAGGACTGTCAAGGGTTAACTCCTTCTCTCTTAACGCTTTTGTCATCAAAGCCTCACACAAATAGGCCAAAAAACAGAGCGTCAGATGACCGATGATCCGCCGATCCGTCCAATGAAAAATAGGCCGGGTCGCAAGCGTCCCCTTGATCTCCCCGAACGCATCTTCGACAATCCAGAGCTTCTTGTAGTTCGTAATGACCTCTCCCACCTCCATCTCCATGACATTGGTCAACACCCCAAAATAACCATCTCGCATCGCATCCTCAGCAATCGCTTCGGTGTTCAGCGCAAAGGTCTTGCCGCCGTCTAAACCGGTCACATAACGCTGATACGTTTTGTTGCTCACAAACGTCTTCGCGGTAACCTGCTTCTTCAAAAGCTTCTTTCGAATCTTCTCCAAAACCTCTTCCCGTACCTCACGGTCCCGCTCGGCTCGCGCCCGGGACCAAGAGAGGATACAACGATCTCCTTCGTGTGTCGTCTCGTAAACTGCCAGATTATCATTCACCCAGGCATACCGGCGGATATCATAAAACTCCGAGAAACGCGCCTTGAAAAGGCCCAGTTTCATCCCAACAATAAACTCACCCTTCGATGCCCCTGTGCGTAATACCTCCAGATGCTTTCTCGAAAACAATCCCCGATCCCCCACAAAAATGAACCGCCTCACGTCAAACTTCTTCCGCATCTTCCGAGCAATGTCGGCCACCGTCTGTCCCTCAAAGGTATTCCCAGGATAGACCTCAAACCCTAGCGGAATCCCTTCCGGGGTAACCAGTAAACCCAGAACCACCTGCGTACAATCACTTCGTCTCTCTTTGCTGTACCCAAAACGCCTCAATGCCCCCAAATCCTCTCGCGTGCTCTCAAACCGAAGCGTCGTCAAGTCGTAGAGCACCACATCAACGGATAGATTGAACAGATCACGTCCCCGATAAAAAAGCCGCTCTTCTATCTCCTCCTTATGCTCTGCCAAAAGGTCAAGTGCCCGGTATAACTGATGTAAGGCGATCTCTTCCGAAATCATCTCAGGGTAGAGACGCTTTTGCCAGTGCTCGTACACTTTTAACTTTGAGCCAGGTTCCACAAAACGTGAAACCACCATCGTAAACACCAGCTTTAGCCAATCCCATTCTAGCTTAGGATGCTTTGAGGCTATCGTGCTTAAAACAGCCTGAATGCCACTCTTCTCAAAAAGACGCTCCAAGACTAAAAGAGGGCCCAAAATGAACGTTTCCTCAATCGAGAGGGTCTTGGCCAATTCCAAAACGGTCAGGACGTCTTTATGTTTGCCGATGGCGGCGATGATCTCGTCCATGCGGTCTTCGCCTGCCTTCCCAAGGGATAAGAGGGTTCGTTGATGACTGCTGCCTTTTTCCCAGTATGATTCCACTAGGTGGTAGTAGGTTTGCCCGACACGGTTCTTTGTGACCTTGATGTACATGCCATATTGTATACCATTAAATCTTACTTATGTCAAGTAAAAATCTTGCATATTACGCATTATGTTCAGCAGGATTTAGAGGAAACACAAACCCATTCCCTTATTTTTCAAGGACTTACACCAAGCCAACCTCTAGAAAGTGTCAAAGTCGGGATTTAACCCCTCTCCAAGCACTTCAGGTTCTACAAGAACTCACCGAAATGGCGACGGACTCTCGCGCGTGCGAGAGCGCGCCGTCTGGAGGGTTCACTCCGTTGCGTGAATAAGTGAGAACGGGTCAACACGGGCACCGGACAGTCGCGCTCCCCAGTGGAGATGTGGACCGGTTGCCCGCCCGGACTGACCGACCAGACCCACCACTTCCCCGCGTTTAACAAACATACCTTCCCGTGTCTTGACCTCGGAGAGGTGAAAATACATTGTAAAAAGGTCGCCTCCATGATCAATCACAACGGACTGCCCATTGAAAAAGAAATCCCCCGCTAAAACAACCCTTCCGTGATTAGACGCCATCACGGGAGTGCCTAGCGACGCCGCAATATCCTCCCCCGTGTGTGGCTTTCTCTCCGTTCCGTTAATCACGCGCTTCTTACCAAACGTTTTAGAAACAACCCCCTCTACCGGCGCTAAAAAAGGTGGTTGCCATAAAATTTCACTCGTGCCCTTACTAAAAACCGCCTGAAACTGCATTCTCTCTTTCTCGATACGGACTAGGTCCTCCCGGTTAGGGTCGGCCTTGTCTGTCGGTAAGGTTAACTGCTGTGTCGTAAACAGGGTCGGAAGAATCTCGATAACGTATTCCAGTTGATGCAGCCTCCCTTCCTCACCGCGGAAGGTAGCCGAAAGAGGATGCTTCCCTACGGATTGCGCAAGATCAGCCCCAAGCAAAGCCATATACTGACTTTGCGGTTCGGTGGTTTCCTTGAAAAAGGCAAGCGACTGACTTAAGAATTGTCCGGCCACGGAGGAGGTTCCGGGAGGGGGGGAGAGCCTGAACGGGATCACCTCCCCCTGGTAGAGAGAGAGGGTTGAAGCCGTCCCACTCGCCTCGGCGGAATAGGAGAACAACGCGACCGCCACCAGACCGACAAGAAAATTCAACCGCGTACCGCAGGCGTTGGAACGCCCAAGCAACGTAGCCGTCGGGACGTGCAGTCGGTTTTTAGAGGTGCCCGTCCGTGCCAGGTGCATCAATGCCATAGGCCTTTGCTTTTGTGAGTAGGGTTTTGTAGCTGACCTTTAGGCGATCGGCAGCTTTTGTTTTATTCCCACCGGTTTCTTTTAAGACTTTCCGAATCAGCTGTGATTCCGCGCATTGCCTCGCGTGGTCGCCCACTTCTTCCAGCGTGCCTTCCAATAAGGGGGACGGGGCGGAACGATCGGGAGGCGCGGACAAAAAGCCAAAATGTTCAGGCAGCAAAGTATCGCCATCGCAGAGGATCAGTGCCCGCTCGATGCTGTTTTGCATCTGACGAATGTTTCCCCTCCACGGATGCGCCATCAGATGGGCCATGGCCTCCGGAGAGACGTGTTTGCCCTCAACCTTCATTTCTTTAGAAAAATGGGCCAGAAAATGCGTTACCAGTGCAGGAATGTCTTCTTTGCGCTCTCGAAGGGGGGGGATAGTGATAGAGAAGACATTGAGGCGGTAATAGAGGTCTTCCCTGAACTTGTTTTGCTCTATAGAGGCCGTAAGATTTTTGTTGGTTGCCGCAATGATACGGACGTCGAGTTTAATCACATGGGTGCCGCCGACCCGCATGAGCTCACCTTCTTCAATCACGCGCAAGAGTTTCGCTTGAAGGGCAATGTCTAAATCGCCAATCTCGTCAAGAAACAGGGTACCCTTATGGGCCGCCTCAAATTTGCCTATTTTGCGCTCAAAGGCGCCGGTAAAAGCGCCTTTTTCGTGACCAAAGAGTTCGCTCTCTAAAAGATCGTGCGGGATAGCGGCGCAGTTGATGGCCACAAACATCTGATGACTACGAGAACTCATTAAGTGAATGGAGCGTGCAAAAACCTCTTTCCCCGTGCCCGACTCTCCCATCAACAAAACGGTCGCCTTTTCCGGCGCCACCTTTCTTGCCTGCTCCATGACACGCTTCATGGGCATGCTTTCCCCAATCATCTTGGGACATTGAAGCTGACCCTCTTTTAGCAGAACGTTCTCGTTCAATAACTGCCTTTTCTCCAACGCCTTCTCGATTTGGAGGATAAGATGGTCCGGCTCAAACGGTTTAGAGATGAAGTCATAGGCCCCCTCCTTAACCGCCTTTACCGCTTTCTCAATGCTTCCGTGCGCCGTCATCATAATGACCGGGAGGTGGGAATGGTGTGCCCTGACGGCATAGAGAACTTCCATGCCATCCTTTACGGGAAGTTGCAAATCCGTCACCACAATATCAACGGGTTGCTTTTGCAACAATGTGATCCCCTCCCCTCCGTCCTTTGCGACTAAAACCTGGTAGCCGGCATTGCGAAGCGAACAGGACAACAGTTTGGCAAAGCTTTCCCTATCTTCAATGACCAGCACGGTATCCATTAAGACTCCCCGGTCCCGGTCGTTAACAGACGGATGGTGGTCACTGCGCCTCCCTCCGTACGGTTTTCGATGGCCAGTGTCCCACCATGTAGAAGGATCACTTTATGCGCCATGGCCAGTCCCCATCCCGTCCCTTTGACCTTCGTGGTAAAAAAAGGAAGGAAGAGTTTTGCCTTGTCCTGTTCGGGAATACCAGGCCCCGTGTCCGCGATGCTTATTTGTATCCATCCGTCATTTTCGTAACGGAGCGATATTTCGATCTCCCCTTTGTCAGGCATTGCCTCTAACGCGTTCATAAAAAGGTTGGATAAAACCTGTCGCATTAAAAGCGTGTCGAGCATGACCTTAGGGACGTCCAGAGTAAGATCAACCGACCAGACGATATGTGAATACTGGTTCATATACATAAATTGGTTGACCATGTCTTGCAAAAGGTGATTTACCAAAACGGGGGCGGGCCGGATGACGGTCTCCTTCCCGTAAGAGAGCAGTTGCGTGATGAGCTGTTCCATTTCTGAAATTTCGCCATCAATCGTCTTAAGAATATCCTGCGTGGAATCATCGGAAGGAAGCTGCTTCTCCATGAGCCGGGTCGCGGTTAAAAGAACCGCCAATTCATTACGAAACTGGTGGGCGATCCAGCCGGACATTTCCCCCATCGCCGCCAGCCGCCGTTTGCGTTCAATTTGTTCTTGCAATAAACGCATCTCCGTCACATTGCTAATGACAAGGACGGCACCCAGCGCCTTGTTTTCACGACGGCCTAGCGGCGTGGCATTTAGACTCACATGAACCCATTCGCCATCCGGACGTTTAATGCGACATTCGTGAGGAAGGAGCATGTTTTTTTGATCTAGTATTTTATCCAACAGTGATACAATCTCTTCATAGGGTAAGCCACGGATATAAGGTTTCCCTAATACCTCCTTCGGCAACAGCCCCAGGATGTTTCCGGCCGCCGCGTTGAAAGTGGTTATCCGCTTTTTTACGTCGGTGCTTAGGACGCCACTGGGCACACTTTGTAGAACGGTCTCGCTATAATTTTCAGCATCAACCGCCCGCTCTTCAGCCTGTCCCTTTAGTGTGTTTAGTTCCCGTTCTTTTGTTTTAAGTTGTTGCAAAAGTCCCTGGAAAGTCCCCATCACCACGCCCAATCCAGTGGTGTCATCCTCCGGAGTGGGCGGTACCAACAATAACCGCAAGAAACAATAGGCAATGATCCCACCCCCCACCACGCCGGAAAGTTTTATAAAAAACCATAGTAGGGATGCGGAGGGGCTTTGTCCGGAGGAAAGGGGAACCGTTATTCGGAGAACCCCTGAATGGGCGGCCCCCTGCGGCGACGGCAAAGGCGGGGTCCCCGAAAGCGTGCTTTTGGGGTGCAAGGGAAGCCAGACCGTCCCCAAAAACGGCTGTGTGGTTAGATCGTCCGGGAAGTCGGCAACCACTTTACCCGTTATCGCACGGGCAAACGCAGTTCCTATCCAATCGGAAGGGGCCGGTTTTGACGTCATGCCCCTCTCCTCAGAATCGGCCTGAACCGTGCCATCGCTGCCAATAAGGGTAATTCGTGCAATCCCCTCGCGCTCTGCTATTTTTTGAAGGACATCCTGTGTCATTTTGCCCGTGTGATTAACAAGTGACGTCCGAACAGATTCGGCAAGCAGCACCGATTGCGCTTTTTGGCTGTCCATGAGCGCCGTTTGTGCGGTGCGGGATTGACTGACAAAATAGGTTAGAGAAAGGACAAAGAGAGTCCCTACAAAGATACACCCCAAAAGGGCAAGGGCACGAAGCCGAACCATTGATCTGGCCATACGCGTGAACCTAGCATTTTTGTCTATCACGATGCTACGCCCCAAAAACTTGTCATTAACCCGTTATTCTAAAGTGGTACTACACACGGTAAATCTGCTAGTCTAGAGCC
>SBBL01000095.1 GCA_005239745.1 Candidatus Troglogloeales bacterium
AAGGTGTTCATTGGCCTGATCTTGACGAGGACATTAGCGTCGAGGGGATGCTTCATGGAACTCCGGCGCGCTGCCCGAAACAGAAAGTCGAGACCTCTGGGTTACGCACACGCCGCCACGATTCTCCCAACCAACGTATGCGGCCGACGCGAAAGAAGGCCGAACGCGGCTGATGCTTTTCGTTGGTGCCATTGTCATGTACTGAAGGGGGATCCGATGAGAGGCATTGAGTTTGTCGTCGACGAGGCTGGCGAGCGCAAGGCGGTCATGATCGATCTAAGCAAACACCGCGAGCTCTGGGAGGACTTCTATGATACGGTGCTCGCTAAAGAGCGTCAGAGAGAACCCCGCGAGACCCTGGCTGAGGTGAAGAAGAAGCTAGGCTTCTCTGGTGGTTGAGTACGCTATCACTTTTGCCCACTCGGTATGCCAGGAGATGGAGAAACTCGACCGCCTGGTGGCACGCCGGATATTGACCAAGATAGAGGCACTCTCGCCGGAGCCACGCCCTGCGAGCTGCCAAAAATTGCGAGGTGAGAGCGGCCTGCTGCGCAACCCAATTGCTGCCCACCCAAAAACATTCAAATATTGTTTTGGGGGCCCCGGTGCGTTGTGCGGTGCTTAAGAATCCTCATGTACACCGCGTACATTGCGGTTCCTCCGCGTAGTAGCCCTTGTACTTCAAGCCGCCTCGTGACGGTTTTTAGAGGTGCCCTATTGCGGGTACGCGTTATGGGGAGTTAACGTTCGGCGATCTTGATCCTCTGCCAGCACCGATTAGAAAAACACCGTTCGCCACGATCAGCGAAAAGAGAAGGATCAAGGACATAATCAGATAATACTTCATCCGATATCGGCGCCATCTTTTTCGGTATCCGACGGACATTATCTCATATCAAATGTGGGAGCCAGAACACGCCCGGCGCTTAGAATTTGCCTATGGAACTCTCGTTTCATAACGACCGTAGATAATGAATAACACGCCATGCTTGCTCTTCTGAAATCATCCGCGGCACATATGAAAACATCCCCGTTTGTGGAATCCCCTCCCTCATAACCCAGAAAATCTCTCCATCGCTACGCGAGTTTTGGAATACCTTGTTTGTAAAATCGGTGGGCGGAGGGACGATCATTGCCCCGCCTGGGCCATCGCCCTTTCCTTTCTCTCCGTGACAGACCGCACACTGCTTTAGGTATAGGACCTTCCCCTCCGCCATGACAGTATCAGACATAGGCACTGGGTTTATCAAGGCGGTTATTTCTTCCAAGATCGGCGGTTTTATGCCCCTATCGGCCGTAACTTCCGTCGAAGTAGAGGTTGAAGGGGGGACGATGGCGGTTGTAAAAAGGTGGGAAAGACCCGCAAAAAGGCCGATAATGACCATGAGCCCAACGGCAATCTTCAGTGGGTGCATGAGGTAGAGAAAAACACCAAACGCCGTCTTCAGAGAGGTTTATTTCTTGCTCCGTTCATTCTTGAAGACACGTTCGAGCCAGATGACCATGACAACGAAGCCGGCCGCAATGCCGAGGGTTGCGACGGTGACAAAAAGCCCGATTTTTAATTCTTCCATTAGATTTTAAACCACGGGGTAATCAAGACATACTTGATATTGAAAAGAAGCCGACAATAAATCTTTAATGGAACGCCGATCATTGAAAGCAGAAAGAACATTGTGACATTGTAACGAACAAACCCCAATTGTGTGTAGAAGCGGCGCATCAATAGGAAGGGAATCGTAAACCCTATCGCGTAGTATCCCAAGAAAACTATCCACGTGAGAAGGTTCGACGGAGTCACGTCATAGCGGCCTAATTTTATCAAAGGGTTCTCGCTCAACCCTAACGTATTTTGAAGGAGCACCTCCAAATCTACCAGGTTGGATGATGGAAGCTTATGCGCCTCCCAGTTGTCCCAGGGCCAGTACCATGCCCAGTCAAGCCCCCGAAACGCAACGCCAATGATAATGAGGATGTACCACAGTCCCAGTCCAAAACAGAATCCCAAAATGGCAAACTTTCGTTCGGAATAGGTGTAGTATCCTTTACCACGCGGGTTCATATCAATATACGGAACGGCGATTAATCCAACAATAATAAGAGAAGGCAGCACCACGCCCGCAAGCCACGGGTCAAAATAGACAAGCAACTCCTGAAGGCCCAAGAAATACCACGGTGCCTTAGTGGGATTGGGGGTGGTATCCGCGCTTGCCATTTCCTCAAGGGGCGCGGGGGAGACAAGCGAAAGCCAAAGCAAACAGGCCGTCGCAAACAGGATGGAAATGAGCTCGACATAGACCAGGTGAGGCCAAACCAAGACCGAATCTTCCGGTCCCATATTTTCTGCCGACGCCTTTTTGATTCGATCCGCCAGTGCCCCTTTGCTACCCGGCAGTGCTACGGGAAACCCCTCGCCCAAACTCAATATCGCCCCTCCTAGAGACTAACGCTGCCTACTACCTTAATTCCGACGAACGTGGACCAACCCGACGCCCGTCCAATGCGAGGCCGAACTGTAAACCAACCTTACGTAAAAACACAAGTGTCCGCATTGTCTCTATCCCCATAACCCCACGAGGGTACACTATCCCATAGAGAATGGCCCATCAGGGACAGAAACATTGATTTGGGGCTCTGGCAGACGATACGATTACCGGATGGAACCCTTATCTCGGCCCTCTCCCGCAAAGCGGGCAAGGAGGATTTCGTAGGCATCGGATGATTTCTATTTTGAAAGTTAAAAAGCAATTTGGCGCAAGGGTACTCTTTGCAGATGCGACCCTTCAGGTGGACTGGCAGGATCGCATCGCCCTTGTGGGGAGAAATGGCGTCGGTAAGACGACCTTGCTGGAGATGATTGCGAACCGGATAGGGGCGGATGAAGGAGAGATCGTTATCTCAAAAGGAGCCAAGATCGGCTACCTTCAACAGAGCGTCGAGCCCTCCAACGATCAGAGCGTTTTGCAAGAGGTGATGTCGGCCTCTGAGGCGTTTGGCCGAATTGCAGGTCACTTAGGACAGCTTGAATTAAAAATGCGGCAGGCCACGGGCGCCGAAAAGGAGGCATTAGGCTTCCAGGTGGCCGACCTGCACGCCCAGTTTGAGATGCACGGCGGTTATCAGCTTGAATCAGAAGCATACAAAATATTGGCGGGGCTTGGGTTTTCCGAGGCGCGTATTACAGGCTCTGTCCTAGGCTTAAGCGGCGGCTGGCAGATGCGCGTTTCCTTAGCCAAACTTCTCTTCGCGGCGCCACAGATTCTTCTTTTAGATGAGCCTACGAATCATCTTGACCTGGAAGCGGTCATTTGGTTGGAGGGCTTTTTGAAACGCTACCCAGGGGCGATATTGCTGATCTCGCACGATCGCTCGTTCATTAACGGGATCGCCACACGTATTGTCGAGATTGAACAAGCCAGGCTCGAATCTTACACGGGCAATTACGACCGCTATCTATTGGCAAAGGCAGAGGCGGCGACGATCAGGGAAGCGACCGCAAAAAATCAGCAGAAACGGATTGAACAAACGGAACAGTTTATCAACCGCTTTCGGTACCAGGCCACGAAGGCGCGACAGGTACAAAGTCGCATTAAGCAACTTGAAAAACTGGACAAACCGGCGGCCGTCGAGGCGGTCAAAACGGTTCGCTTTTCCTTCCCCCAGCCGCAGAGGTGTCCCACTCATGTCATTACCCTTGAGAACGTTTCGCAATCCTACGGCGCTACCAGTATTTATCAAGGATTGGACTTAACCATTCGCCGCGGCGAAAAAGTTGCCCTGGTTGGACAAAACGGCGCGGGGAAATCTACCCTTATTAAAATTTTAGCGGGGATGCTCCCGATTCAAGCAGGGAAACGGCAATTAGGTTCAGGGGTCACGGTCACATATTTTAGCCAACATCAGTGGGAGACGCTTGACCCCCGCGCTACGCTTTTGGAAGAAATGGAAAAGTCGGATCCCCTGGGGGCACAGCCTTTCTTACGAGGTATACTCGGAACGTTTCTATTTATAGGCGACGATGTCTTTAAGCGTGTATCGGTACTGAGCGGCGGGGAAAAAAGCCGGTTGGCACTGGCTAAAATGCTGGTCAAGCCCGCGCCCCTCTTGCTGCTTGATGAGCCGACCAACCACCTAGATATCCCATCGCGCGATGTTTTAGAGGAGGCCCTCCTAGCCTATACGGGATCCCTTTGCCTCATTACACACGACCGGCATCTCATCCGCGCCGTTGCCAATACCATTATCGAAGTGCATCATGGCCGGGTGACCCACTGTCATGGAACCTATGATGATTACCTCTACAAAAAGGCCCAAACCGAAGCTACGGGGACACCCTCTCGACATGACTTCGCAAAACCACCCATACAAACCAAACCGAAAAAGCGCACAGAGGCAAGCCGGCAAGGTGAGCGACGGAAGGCAAATCTTAAGCGCACGATTGAAAAGGTCGAGGGCTTCATTGCAGAAGCCACACAGGAATACGACGCCTGTGTGGCTTCCCTGGCCAATCCAGAGCTATACGCTGTAAAGGAGCGATTCTATCCGTTAATGGAGCGCCACCGTATGCTGCAGGAAGAAATTGCCCTAAAAACGCAAGAGTGGGAACGGTTGTCAACGGAATATGAGGCGATACAGGCTACGTCTTCCCCTAATACCCCATGAACCCGTCTCGCATTGCCGCCATTATCCAGCGCCATCTCTATCTTTATGGGCGGAGTGTCCCGCGGTGTGCGGAGATTTTCTTCTGGCCGTTGCTTGATCTGTTGGTTTGGGGGTTTGTCACCCTTTATCTTAGGGCATATCAGCAGGCCTTACCCAACTTTGTTGCCTTTTTCTTAGGTGCGCTTATTCTGTGGGACATTCTATTCCGTGCACAGCAGGGCATCTCAATCTCCTTTTTGGAGGAAATCTGGTCAAGAAATCTCTTGAACCTGTTTGTTAGCCCCATGCGCACCGGTGAATTGCTGGCAGCGCTGATGTGTATGAGTGTGGTGAAACTCATTGCTGCCGGCACCGTGGCCACCTTACTTGCGTGGTGGCTTTACTCCTTCAACCTTTTTTTACTGGGGGTTTCTCTCATTCCGTTTGTTTTGAACTTACTAATGATGGGTTGGTCGATCGGTATTGTCACTATTGCCGCGATTTTGCGCTATGGCCAATCCGCGGAGATACTGGCATGGGGACTGGCACTGTTCATTCAGCCCATCTCTGCGGTTTTCTATCCCGTCTCGGTGTTGCCAACATGGCTACAACCGATTGCACTCGCCATTCCTTCATCGCACATCTTTGAAGGTATGCGAGAGGTCATCCATGCCGGTGCGATCCCCGTTTCTCACTTAGTCGTTGCATTTTTGTTGAATGTCTTCTATCTTTTGTCTGCTATTACCTTCTTCTACTGGAACTTGCGTGTGGTTCGGGAACGAGGACTGCTCATACGGAGTGGAACGGAGTAGTACCTACACCATGAAGCACGCCATTGATTCAGAAACCCTTGCCCTGTTGCCGCACCTGCCCGGGGTTTATCTCATGAGGGGAGGTGCCGAGGAGGTCCTTTACGTCGGCAAGGCGAAGGTGCTTGCCCATCGTGTCCGCAGTTATTTTCAGGCAGGGGCTAGACTGTCTGTTAAGACAAGTGCCCTGCTCTCTCGAACTACCCACATTGAAACCATGGTCACCCAGTCAGAGATGGAAGCCCTCGTGCTTGAAAATAATCTCATCAAAAAATATCGCCCTAAATATAACGTCGTTTTGCGTGATGACAAAAACTATCCTATGCTTCGTCTCTCTACCCATGAGGCCTATCCGCGCCTAAGCCTTGTGCGGCGCATGGAAAACGATGGCGCGCTTTACTTCGGCCCCTATGTGCCCGCCGGGAATCTCTACGAACTCCTGCACTTGCTTCATCGGCTGTTTCCCGTCCCCAACTGTTCTATCGTCATTGACGGGACGGCCCCCCGCCCTTGTGTGGAATTTGAGATTGGGCGTTGCTTAGCTCCCTGCACCGGATATCAATCTGAAGCGTCTTATCGGAAGATGATACAACAGGTTATTCTTTTTTTACGGGGACAAAATAAAACGCTTATGGTAAAGCTGCGCAAAGAAATGGCAGCGGCGTCGCTGGCGTTACGCTTTGAGGAAGCGGCCTCCCTCCGAGACCGCATTGGTAGAATTGAAGGGGCGCTTGAGCGGCAACGGGTCACGTCCACGCGAATGAAAGATCAGGATGTTTTGGGTGTGGTACGGGCACAAAAGGCAATGGAGGAATGGGCGACCTTGCAAGTCCTATTTGTTCGCGGTGGGCGGGTAACGGGTCAAAAGGCCTTCCACTTTACCGACATAGCAGGACTGTCCGACAACGAGCTTTGTGCTTCCTTTCTGCAACAGTTTTATGAAAAAAATTGCATCATTCCTAAAGAGATCTTACTTCCCGCAATGCCAGACGAACAAGCCGTGCTGGTCAATTGGCTCTCGAGACTGGCCGGCACGCAGGTGCGCCTGATCGTGCCCGCACGTGGGGAAAATGCCGCTTTGATACAATTGGCCTGTGAAAACGCGAAAATGTCCCTCGACACCCGCCTTCATCAATTGAAGAACGATCCCGATCATCGTCTATCGGTACTTAAACAGCTTCAAGAAATGCTACAATTGGCCACGCTGCCGCGCTTTATCGAAGGCTATGACATTTCAAATATTATGGGAACGAACGCCGTGGGTTCGATGGTCGTCTTTAAAGATGGCCTGCCCAACAAAACACTGTATCGTAGGTTCCGTATTAAAACAGTGGAAGGGGTAAACGATTTCGCCATGATGGGAGAAGTGCTGGGAAGGCGCATGACCCACCGAGACGAACTTCCTCTTCCCAACCTTATGCTCATTGATGGTGGCCCCGGACAACTTCAGTTTGCAATGGATGCAGTGGCGCCGTTTTGTCAGCCGGGGACCCATCAGACAATAGACATCATTGGGCTTGCCAAGGCTAAGGGTGACGAAGGTGAACGGGTGTACCGTTCGCCTTCGTCAGAGCCGATACCCTTAACTCGAGGGCATCAGACAACCTACCTACTGCAAAACATTCGCGATGAAGCCCACCGTTTTGCCGTTACCTATCACCGTAAACGACGGGATGTTAATCTATACCTGTCACAGCTTGACCAGGTGAAAGGGATTGGCAAGCAACGCAAGGTTGCCCTCCTAAAACACTTTGGAAGTCTTGCAAAAGTACGAACGGCAACCATGGAAGAACTTGAGGTTGCCCCTTTAATGAACCGAAAGATCGCAGAGGCGTGTTACCAAGCACTCCATGATGGGAGCCTGACCTGAGCGAACCCTTACTCTAAACGTGCCCATGCCTACCTCGAATATGAGTCTTGCCAACCTTTTGACGCTTGCGCGCGTCCTTCTCATTCCTTTTTTTGTCTTTTTTTTCTATCAGGCAGGCGGAGCCCCCGTTGCCGCCGTTATTTTTCTGATTGCGTCGTTGACGGATACGCTTGACGGCTACTTGGCAAGGAGACGGCTAGAGGTAACCCAGTTGGGAAAGTTTATGGACCCCATTGCCGATAAGCTACTCATATTGTCTGCCTTGTTTCTCTTAGTGGGCAGTGGCGATGTGCCGGCATGGATGGCCATTATTATTATTGGGCGGGAACTTGCCATCACGGGACTCCGGGCTATCGCCGCCGTTGACGGCATCGTCATGGCTGCCGAGAAAGCGGGCAAGTACAAGGTTGTCCTGCAAAGTATTAGCATCCTTTGCCTATTGATGGGTGGCCCCATCGGCGTACAGGGCCTCAGGCTACATGAGGTCGGCCTGCTGCTGCTTACCCTCTCTATGGTCGTGGCCGTGGTATCGGCGTGGCAATACTTCATCAAATTCGGTCAGCAAATTCAGTGGGGGAACCCCTAGAGCGTCGGGTGCGCGACCGTGGGGTAAGAACGTTTTGGGCTAACCGGGTAATGCCGCCAGATAATCTAGGGCACCTCTAGCCCCTTCGCCCAAGTAACCCCTGCGGACGGAAGACCATCACCAAAACAAGTGCTGCCCCAAAGATGAGCGTGCGGTAATGTTCAAACTCACGGAGCATTTCCGGAAGGAGTGTCATGAGACAAGCCCCCAGTATGACCCCCGGTAGGCTTCCCATGCCGCCAATCACCACCATAGAAAGGATACGGATTGACTCCGCAAAGTTGAAACTCTCCGGCGAGATAAAGGAATACCGTGCGGCAAAAAAAACGCCCGCCATCCCCGCCACCCCGGCCCCCAGGACGAAAGCAAGGATTTTTAACTGCGTGCTGTGAATACCGACACTCTCTGCCGCAAGCTCGTCCTCCCGAATCGCTACCCACCCACGACCAATGTGCGTGCTCGCTAAACGATATACCACCAGGAGGGTCATCCCCAGTAAGGCAAGTCCTAAATAGTAAAAATGGGCTGGTTGATAAAGCGCGAATCCGGCAATGGAAGGTGGCGCGATTTGTAATATGCCGTTTGGACCATTGGTGACGGAATCCCAGCTATTTAGAACCAAATAAGTAATTTGGACCAATCCCAGTGTTACAATGGCGGTATAGTCGCCTCGAAGGCGCAGGGTGATAATTCCCAGCAACAATCCCAATACCGCGGCCATACAGGCCCCCAAGGGAAGGCCAACCCAAAACGTAACGCCCGCCTGTGTGGATAAAATGGCGTAGGTGTAAGCACCAACGCCGTAGAAGGCGGCATAGCCTAAATCGAGTATGCCCACATATCCAACGGTAATGTTTAACCCGACAGCCAATATCGCGTATAACCAGATAAGACCGGCGATGTCCAGCGCGTAATTATTCATAAAAAACGGCATCACGAGCAGCAGGACAACAACCAGCGCACCAACCCTCAGACGAATGTGCGGGGCGATCTGTAGGTGAGAGCTGATGCCCTCAAGGAGGGGCAGGGTGCCCCGGCCCGTCAGTCGTAGTCGGCGAATGATATGAACCAGTATCTTTCCAACCGCAACGGTTACGGCGATTAAAACCGCACTCTGGAGTCCTGCAAAAGGCCATACCAAAAGTCCAACGAAGAGCGGTGTCCACAGATTATTCATGGAACGGTTTTCCATCCCCTGGTATGTTAGGCATCCTTCTGCGACTCATAGTCCCCTACATAGCCGTCTCGTCTTTTAGAGGGCGCTTTAGAAGTGCGGTGTTTTCAATGGCGACGGCTGCCTGGTTGGCGACGGTTTGCAAGAGGGCCACTTCTTCCTGGGTAAAATGGTGCACCGCTTCGGTATAGACATTAATGACCCCAATGGCATGGTCTTTCACCATCATTGGGACGGAGAGTAACGAACAAAGACCTTCTTTTTTGGCAAGATCGGTAAAACGATAGTATGGATCACGTCTCACATCCTTCACCATTATGGGACGTCTCTCCAGTACAACGCGTCCGGAAATGCTATCCCCGACCGTGACATTGGCCTTTTTCCGATAGTCATCGGAGAGGCTCTGCGTGGCGGCAATACGTAATTCAGTGCCGTCAAGTACCATGATAGAGCATATCGTGGAATTCATCATGCCGGCCGTTACCGTAACGATCAGATGAAGAATCTCTTCTAGGTACTGATTAGAGGCAACCGTCTGGCTCACACGTGCGAGGGTTGAGATTTGAAGTGCCTTTTTTTTCGTTTCTTCATAAAGCAGGGCGTTTCGGATGGCGCCGCCCACTTGGCACCCAATGGTCAGAAGCAGTGAAATCTCGGAGGCTGTGTGTGCATGAGGGGCTTGATGTTGCGCGTTAATGACGCCAATGACCTCTCCCTGGGCAATAATGGGAACGGACAAGAAAGCCTGGTAGCGGTCCTCTCGAAGTTTATGAAAAAAGGCAAAGCGTGGGTCATCATAGGCCCTCTTTGAGATAGCTACCGGTTGCTTTTCCCGGGCCACCCATCCGGTGATGCCTTCCCCCACCTCTAAGTGAATGCGCCCTACCAGGGTAGGATGTGGGTTCTTAGAGGCGCTGAGCACCAGCTCATTCTTGGCGTCATCCAACAGATAGACCATACAAGCGTCGGCCCGTGTGATGTCCACCACCATTCCAACGATTTCATCCAGTAAAAGAGCGAGGTCTAGTCCCGTGCTGATCACCTCGGTCACACGCTGAAGGGTGGCAAGCTCCCGGGTCTTTTCTTTTAGTATCCGGCGTAGCTTAGTGCTTGGCGATGGCGTCGTCATATCTTAAGCCCGCTTAAAGCAGGGCAATGTCGTATTGCGCCATGTGGATATTGAGATCGCCTTTCACAATAATACGGGCCTGGTAGCGCTGTCCCAGATGCTTGATGCCTTCCTGTTCCTCCTTGGCAAGAAGGGACGCAACGGAGGGGTGGGTATTGATAAAAACCCGCTTGTTTCGTATTGCAGACCCCATCCGTCGTACTTCTCGAAAGATCTCGTGACAGACGGTCGTGGGGGACTTCACATAGCCGATGCCATCACAATGCCAGCAGGGTTCTGAAAAGGTACGGAATAAGTCTTCACGGGTCCGCTCGCGCGACAGTTGGACCAACCCCAATTCCGACATCTTTACCACATGTGTTTTGGCGCGATCCTTAGACAAGGCGTCTTGAAGGGCACGAACCACTTCCTGCCGATCTTTCTCCTTCTCCATGTCAATAAAGTCAATAACGATAATTCCCCCCACATTCCGCAGTCGCAACTGGTGGGCAATGGCGCGCGCCGCTTCCAGATTGGTCTTAAGGATGGTTTCGTCTATATTGCGCTTACCCACATACCGGCCGGTATTGACGTCAATAACGCTCAAGGCTTCCGCCCGGTCCATCACCAAATATCCACCTGATTTTAACGCCACACGGCGGCTACACGCCTTTGCAATCTCCTTTTCAATGCCGTATTTCTCGAAGAGCGGTTCCTGATCGTCTACCACCTGTATCTTGGAGGAGAAGACGGGAAGATACTTTTCAACAAATTCCTTAATGCGTGTGTACTCAGACCTTGAATCGATGACAAAGCGGTCTACGTCTTTGGTTAAAAGGTCACGGACGGTACGAAACGTTAAATCCAGATCTGCGTGCAGCAAGGCGGGGGCCGGTTGCCTGTCCTTAATATTGAGGATCTCCTGCCACAGACCGCTTAGAAATTCGACATCTTGTTTGAAATCATCCTCCATGGTCCCGTCACTGACGGTCCTCACAATATATCCGTCTCCGGGTCGCCGCAAGCGCAGAATCATTCCTTTCAGACGTCGCCGCTCCTCGTCATGAAGAATACGTTTAGAGACCCCGACATGATTGACATTGGGCATGTAAACCAGATGTCGGCCGGGGAGAGAAACATAGGTGGTCACCCGAGCCCCCTTGGTTCCGATGGGCTCTTTTGAGGTCTGGACAATGATCTCTTGTCCTTCTTTCAGTAACGACTCGATCGAGCGGCTGGCGCGCTTTGTACGGGCGGGTACCTGTGCGGGGACAAGCGCAGGCGCTGCCACACCGGGGTCTTCCATCGGAGCGTTATCTTCCACCTCTGCCATCGCCTCCACGCGATCCTCATAGGAATCAGCTTCATTCAGGCCGTCCATGTCGGCCACATCTGCGGAGGCATCTGCAGGCGCGTCCGATCCATTCCCCACGGCCTTTGGACGAGACACGGTTTCATCCATCACGTCAACAACATAGAGGAAAGCCGCCTTATCCAGGCCGATGTCAACAAAAGCTGCCTGTATGCCGGGCAATACCCGAATGACTTTGCCCTTATAAATATTTCCTTTAACCCCCCTGTTGGTCTTGCGGTCTATATACAACTCTGTAACGACTCCGCCTTCAAGGACAGCTACCCGTGTCCCTTCATGCGCGCTGTTGACAATAATTTCAGTTGACATCTTTCTCCTTCCTAAAAAGATTTAGACCGCCGCAGTGATACATTAAAAAGCAGTCCAAGTAATCCAAGCATGGTTACCATTGCACTCCCTCCATAACTGATGAAGGGAAGGGGAATGCCAACGACCGGCATCACCCCCAGGGTCATTCCAATATTGACAAGAAAATAAGACATAATAAGGCCGATGATACCCACCGCGATCAGGGTCCCCAACAAGTCCTTGGCCCGGTAAGCGATATGGATGCCGAAGAGGATCAATATAAAGAACAAACCAAATAAGACAGACACACCGACAAATCCCCATTCTTCCGCGAACACGGAAAAGATAAAGTCGGTATGACTTGCCGGAAGAAACCGCAATTGACTCTGGGTGTTGCCCAGAAGTCCTTTGCCGAAAAGGCCGCCAGACCCGATAGCGATCTTTGATTGCGCAATGTGATAGCCGGTGCCCATGGGGTCGCTGGACGGGTCAAAAAATGTTAGTATCCGTTCCCTTTGGTATTCCTTGAGTCCATCCCAAACCACCTTCCAGAGAAACGGCAGTGTCACCGTCGCGGTTGCCGCGAGAGTGAGGAAAAGCCACCTGCGCAACCCGAGCACTAAGAGCATGCTCCAGTAAAGGGAAGTGGTGGCAACCGCCGTTCCCATATCTGGTTGTTTCAGGATTAGCAGTATTGGCACCAGCAGCAGAAACGTGCCTACCACGAATGGCCGCCAGTCCAACGCTCCGGAGGAACGGCTAGAGAAGTACCGGGCCAGTACAAGAATAAGGCTGACCTTAGCCATCTCGGAGGGTTGAAAAGTCAAAGGGCCAACCACCATCCATCGCCTAGCCCCCATGCTACTGTGTCCTACAACCAGTACGGCAACAAGGAAACAAATGCTGGCGCCATAGAACAGATAGGCGAGTTTACTGATTTGGTGGTAATCAACGGAAGCCGCACACCAAAAAACGATAGTGCCAATGCCGATCCAATAGAGCTGTTTAATATAAAAGGGTGTGGTGTGGGTTGTGCGCACGGATGAAAAAGTGATGCTGTAGAGCAAGAGAACCCCAATGGCCAAAATTAAAAGAATAATCATCAGAAAAAAACCGTGATAGGCTTTGAGAGCAAACTTTCCCATTATGTGGAAGGTACCCCTCGTTTTAGGGGAGTGGGACCTCCTCCCCTAAAATATTGCTCGACCACCGATCGTGCGAGGGGGGCGGCGGCGGAGCCCCCGTGCCCCCCATGTTCCACCAAAACCGCCACCGCAATCGTGGGGGCCTCGGAGGGCGCGTAGGCAACGAACCAGGCGTGATCATTTATCTTAGGGGGCGTATCCCGCGATTCCCCTGCTCGCATGGCAATCACCTGGGCGGTGCCCGTCTTCCCTGCCATGGAAACCATTTGTGATTGTGAGCGAAAAGCCGTTCCGCTCGGCTCGGAGACGACCCCCGTAAGGGCATCTCGAATCGTCCGAAGGGTGTGCGGCGAGAGATTTAACGATTGTCCCGGCGGAGGCGTTAGTTTGTCCGTTGTTTTCGTTTGTGGGTCGTACACCCGGTGAAGCAGTCTGGCCGGATAGCGTACCCCATTGTTCGCAACCGCGCTAATCATCCGAACCATCTGTAAAGGAGTGACCGAAACATATCCTTGACCAATCGCAACCGACAGGGTCTCTCCCGGATACCAGGGTTGCTTAAGAACCGATCGTTTCCACTGTCTGGAAGGTATCAGCCCTATCTTCTCGGCACCTAAATCAATACCCGTCGGCTCTCCCAGCCCAAAGCGATGCGCGTATTCAGAGATGGTATCTATCTTAAGCCGCCGTCCCATTTTGTAGAAATAGACGTCACACGATTCAACCAGGGCGCGGTGCAGGGCAACCATGCCGTGGCCTTCTTCCTTCCAATCTCGAAAGACGCGGTTTCCAAATGGAAATGATCCTGGACAGTCCACCGTGTCCAAGGGAGAAGCCGTGCCATCTTCCAACAATGCGGTGCTCATTACAATTTTAAAGACGGAACCCGGAGGATATTGTCCCTGGATAGCTCGATTGATCAGTGGGCGCCGTTTATCTTGGACCAGGTCATCCCATGCCGCGGCGCCACTTGAGAGAAGCGTGGGATCGAAGGCGGGGTGACTTACCATAGCCAACACCTCTCCACTCCTTGGGTTCATTGCGATGATCGCCCCAGCCCGATCCCCTAGGGCCTTCTCTGCCGCTTGTTGAAGCGGCCAGTGAAGGGTAAGGTAGAGGTCCTTTCCGCGAACGGGCTGAACCACTTTTAGTTGGCGCAGCTCTTGGCCCAAAGCATCCACTTCAATCTCTTTTCGTCCAGAGCTTCCCTGAATGAGGCGATCATACATCTGTTCGATCCCGTACTTGCCGATCATATCGCCTTGTTTGGCCCCCGCATATTTCTCTAACTTTAGATCGTCCGAGGAAATTTCCCCCACATAGCCCAGAAGATGAGCGGCCATGCTTCCATAAACCGTGGTGCGTTTGAATTCCGGTTCAATTTTTACCCCTGGCAATTCCAGACGATGCCCTTCGACACGGGCAATCTCCCCCATAGAAAGACCGCTTTTAACCTTAATGTTTTGGTAAGGAACCCTCTTTTTATGGGTAATGCGACGTTCCATTTCATTTCTGTCCATGCCGATTAGCTGGGCCAATCGGTCAAGAACAGCGATTCGCTTGGGCATGTCCTCCAGCACCACGTAGAGGCTGAGGCTTAGGGTATTGTGAACCAGTAATGTCCCGTTGCGGTCATAGATCAGGCCGCGCAAGGGCGGAATGCCAACGGCACGCAACCGGTTATTATCGGATAGTTCCAGATAATCGTCTCCCTTAACGATTTGCAGATACCACGCGTTATACAAAAGCCACAGCATAAACAGGCCGACGACAACTGCCAACCAGTAAACCCGGCCCGGGACAGCCCCTTCTTTGGAAGCGGTATATGCCATTAGTTTCGTACCCGCTCAACACGTAACTTTCGCCGATAGAACGGCTTGGAGATTACCCATCCTAATATCCAGAGGATAGCGGTAAAAGCGCTGCTGTAGATTGCCCTTAACAAATACTCCATCAGTTTCATGGGCGCCAGACTCTGCCCAATGCCTGCTAAAAAGATATTTCCTGACAGATCATTTAAAAAGGCCATAGCGACGAACATGGCACATGGGATGATGATTGACCGTCCGCTTACCGAAGTACCCAGCGCGCCCGCAATAGCCCCGGTTACCGTGCCCAGCACAAAATTGACCCCCAGCACGCCCACTAAAAAAAAGTCGAGCAGACCCCCTAGACCGGCCCCGAGCAGAAGTCCTTCCAGCATGCCGCGAGTCCACCCGGTTATAAAAACCATAATAAAAGCTAAGTCCGGTTTAATGGCATTTATTTCGATGGCTTCCAAGCCGACTGCCTGTAGAGGGATAATCAGAAGTAATCCGAGCCCGTAGTAAAACCACCTCATGTCTTGTTTCCTGCAATAATCAACACTTCCTCTAATCTGGTAAGATCGGCCGACGGTGTAATCGTTATCTGAAGCAGTGCGGTGTCTGTTTGTTTCTTTACCTCTGTAATTCGTCCCACCGTTAAGCCTTTGGTAAAACCCCCTTCTAAGCCTGAGGTAATGACGGTATCATTTGGCTTGGCATCTGAAAAGTGAGAAAGATACTTCAGGCGAACGCTCCCGTTAGAAATCCCTTGCACAATACCCTCGTCCCGGGTGCGTTGCACAATAACGGCAACCGCGCTGTTCCGATCAGTAATCAAGAGCACCTGCGCATAAGATGGCCCGGTCTTGCTCACTCGGCCGACGATGCCTTCGGGCGAAACCACCCCCATACCCACGGCAATACCGTCCGCCTCTCCCTTATCGAGGGTGAGCGTTTCGTACCAGTGACTGGCTTCTCGACCGATTACCGAAGCGATAACCAGTGGGGAAGGTGAGCGTGTCTTATAGCCAAGCAGCGATTTCAAACGTTTCACGGAAGCAGCCTCTTCCGTTAGCCTCTCCTGAGTTTTTTTCATCTGTGCAATTGTTAGGCGAAGCCGCCTGTTTTCATCGGCGACATCCGAAGAAAACAGGGACTGAGGAAAGAGACCGCGAAACCATTGGGCAACCCTGTCCGGGGCAGTCTCGATGCGATAGACAACTTCCAGCAGGGTAGGCTCAATCCGAAACAGGAGTATCCGTTGGAGACGGGGGGAGAGGTAGAGGACGGTTAGACCGGCAAGTGTCGCAAAGAATACAAGCCGCCCATAACCACTAACGCGCTTCGCCATTTTATAGCCCGGGCCGATGGCCGTTTAATTGGGATAGGCGATTTTGCGAAGTAAGTCCAGATCATCGAGCGCTTTTCCTGTCCCCTGAACAACCGTGGTCAGGGGGTTTTCGACAGTAATGATCGGTAGACCCGTCTCTTCCTTTACCCGAACATCAAGCCCGCGAAGCAGTGCTCCGCCGCCGGTTAAGACGATGCCTCGATCAATGATATCGCCTGCCAATTCTGGAGGCGTATTCTCTAACGCAACCTTAATGGCATTGATGATGGCTGAAACAGGCTCCATAAGTGCTTCATGGATTTCCTCGCTGTGGACTACCAATGTTTTTGGTATGCCAAAAACCAAATCCCGTCCCTTAATCGCAAAAGTTTTTCGCTCAGGCAGGGGACAGGCCGAGCCGATCTGCTTTTTGATCTGTTCGGCCATGTGGTCCCCAATCAGCAAATTGTATTTTTTCTTGATATAGCTAACAATAACATCGTCCATATTGTTGCCGGCGACCTTTACCGATTCGGAGTACACAATACCGGATAGCGAAATAACGGCAACGTCGGTTGTTCCTCCGCCGATATCTACTACCATATTGCCGGCCGGTTCACAGATAGGTAACCCCGCCCCGACGGCGGCTGCCACTGGTTCCTCAATGAGATAGATCTCTCGCCCCCCCGCGAGCTCCACCGATTCGCGCACTGCGCGTTGTTCCACTTGCGTAATTCTGGAAGGAACACAGACGACCACCCGTGGCCCCACAAACGTCCTCCGATTTTGGGCTTTCTTAATGAAATACCCAAGCATTTTTTCTGCGATTTCAAAATCCGCAATAACCCCTTCTTTCATCGGACGAATGGCATGGATCCCCTCAGGCGTTCGCCCCAACATCTTTTTGGCTTCAATGCCGACGGCAATGACTGCACCGGATTTGCGCTCGATTGCCACAACGGACGGTTCATCCACCACAATGCCTTGGCCCTTTAGATAGACCAAGGTATTGGCCGTTCCCAAGTCAATGGCTAAATCCGTAGAGAAGAGATTAAGGAAATTGTCTATCAGGCCCACGAGACGGTCACTATCACAAGTTTGGCAACGCCGCAGGCCACCCCTGGGGCAGAGTCCGGGACGCGGATAGAAGCACCTCTGTGGATAGAAGTACCACCTCCGCCACCATCGCACCGCAGGTATTAGAAGTCAAAAAGCAACTTTAAGTCAAGTGCCTTATGCATGGCAGTCATATCTAAAGACCGCCACCTCTCCCTCTGACATCCAAAGAGACCCAACCACTCCGGAAAATCTCTCTCTGTAACAGTCTATACTTAGACTGACATTTTATGACAGGACGGCGTGGGCGCCTCATGCGCCGAAGCCGATCGAAGCTCTTCCACGTTGAGACCGTTATAGATGCGAACGATTCGTGCGCGACGTAACCCTAAACGTCAGCCCGAAGGGATCTTTTTTAACCAATCCATAATCGCAAGCACCTCGGCCTCCGTCAATGCCGATCGGAACGGCGGCATGTTATTGCGTCCATCCAACACGACCTTAATGAAGTCCTCTGGGGAAAGCGTTTTAGCGGCATGGGTCAGCATCGGGCCGCGTCCCCCTTCTCCAAGATTGCCATGACAGCGATGACACTTTACATCTCCACGCGCGGCCCCGTGATAAATCTTTGCCCCTAAATGGTCGGGCAACGGATAAGACGGGCCACTGCACCCTGCCATAACCGAGGCGAGCGCGACAAACAGGATGGAGAACAGACAAACGACTTTGGATATTCCGCCGGCCTTGACCGATTGACTCCCCTTACCAACCATTATACGATCCCCGCACGTCTTGGAAACACGGAGGCATTATGTTTGAAGTCCTTACTAAAAAGCTAGAGTCCGTATTTAAGACACTGACCGGGAGAGGAGTTTTGTCGGAGGCGCATCTGACGGAGGCCCTCAAGGGCATCCGCATTGCTTTGCTGGAAGCGGACGTCCATTTTTCAGTGGTGAAATCGTTTATTGAAGCTGTGAGGGCAAAGGCCATCGGCAAAGAGGTGTCGGAAAGCCTCTCTCCCGGACAGCAGGTGATTAAAATTGTCCAGGCGGAGTTGTCCGTTATGATGGGGGCTGAAAGCAAGGGGATCACCCTTGCTCAAATTCCCCCAACCGTCGTATTACTGGTTGGATTACAAGGCTCCGGAAAGACAACGACGGCGGGGAAATTGGCGCGACTTTACAAGATAAAAGGTAAACGCGTCATGTTGGTTGCTGCGGACCTCAAACGACCCGCAGCCGTCGCCCAACTACAAACCCTCGGCCGTGCCATTGATGTCCCCGTGATGACAAATGATACGGTGGGCGTGGATGCCGGGGATGCCGTTGCCGTTGTCAAACAGGCGGCTGCTCAGGCCATCAGGGAAGATAGAGATCTCGTCATCGTTGACACGGCCGGAAGAGTTCATGTTGACGACGCATTAATGGAGGAGCTATCTCGAATGAAGTCGGCCGTTTCTCCTCATGAAATTTTATTGGTGGCGGATGCGATGACCGGTCAGACGGCCGTCTCGGTTGCGACGGTGTTTCATCAACGCATGGGACTTACCGGCATTGTCTTGACGAAGACGGAGGGGGACGCGCGGGGAGGTGCCGTGCTGTCTATGCGGGCGGTGACGGGCGCGCCCATCAAGTTTATCGGCACGGGCGAGAAACCGGACGCGATCGAGCCTTTTTATCCCGACCGGATGGCTTCCCGCATCCTAGGCATGGGGGACATCCTCTCGCTGATTGAACTGGCTGAACAGAATTACTCCAAAGAACAACAAAAAAAGACGGTCCAAAGCGTTCGGTCCGGACAATTGACCCTTGAAGATTTCAGCCTCCAGATCAAGCAGATGAAAAAAATGGGCGGGATAGAGAAGATCCTCGCGATGATCCCCGGCGCGCCTAAGATGCTCCCGGCAATGGACTCCGCGTCAGTTGAGAGGGAAATTAAACGCACGGAGGCCATTATTTCATCCATGACACCACATGAGCGCAGGAATCCGGCGGTGCTAAATGGCAAAAGGAGACAACGTATTGCAAAAGGCAGTGGGACGTCGGTACAGGACATCAATCGGCTGATTAAACAGTTTGATGATGCAAAAAAAATGATGAAGCGCTTTTCCGGTTTTGGCCGGACTCCCCTCTTCAGTTAGGGCGGTACAATAAGGGCTTGTCAAGGAATAACTGATACACAAAGGGCGAACGAGTCGCCCTGTTTGCAAGGCGCGAGGCGCGCGCATACCCTTCTGGCATGTAAGCGACGAGCAACGCAGCAAACGGGGGTGAATCGGCAGCCCGACTGCATAGGTTATTCCTTGACAAGCCCTAAGCTCACCTCCTTGGAAGGAGGGGCCGGGGGTGGTTGAATCTTAGATGCTTTATGTGGGACTGACGGGTGGAATCGCCAGCGGCAAAAGCACCGTAGCCTTTACGCTTTCGGAGGCCGGCGCCATTATCTTAGACGCGGATCAAATCGCCCATGCGGTTATCCAACGCGGTGGCGTCGCTTTTGAGGCCGTCGTTGAAGCGTTTGGGAAGGGTATTCTTGACGACAACGGCGAGATCAATAGGAAGCGACTGGGGGAAATCGTCTTCCCATCCCAAGACCGACAGCAGCAACTCAATCAATTGGTTCATCCGCATGTCTTTGAAGCCGTACGCATTGAAAGGGAACGTCTTTCTAAAACGCACCCGGATGGCGTGGTAGTATGTGACATGCCGCTCCTGATCGAGACGGGGGCTTACAAAGAAGTAGACCATGTACTGCTTGTCTATGTTGATTGCGAGACCCAATTGCGCCGTTTGATGCAACGAGATAATCTCTCCGAGCGGGCAGCACAAGCCAGAATTGCGGCCCAAATGCCTCTGAAAGACAAACTCCCGTTCGCGCATTCCGTGATTGATAATGGACGACTGTTGCCGGACGTAATTAAAGACGTGAGAGAGATCTATCAAAAATTGTGTCAACTGGCGGTTAGGATGCCTCAAGGCCAATGGTTAAACACCGATTCAAAAAGCCCTTAGTAATATATTTGGGTTGCGTTTCGCACTAAAAGTTTTAGTGTGCCTATGGACCTCTTCCTCCTCCCATTATTTTTTGTCTGTGCCATGTTGTACGCATCGGTTGGGCACGGCGGGGCATCGGCGTATTTAGCGCTTCTTGCACTCATCGGATACACCGGAGGCAGCGTTGTTCCAACCGTGCTGGTCATGAACCTGACGGTGGCAAGTCGTGCATTCACCCACTATTATCGCGCGGGTCATTTTTCTCTCAAGTGTTTTCTTCCCTTTGCCATGGGTTCCGTCCCTGCCGCGTTTTTGGGGGGACTGATCGTTGTATCGCCTTCCGTCTACCTATTCCTGCTTTCATTCTCCCTCTGCATTGCAGCACTGAGAATGCTTCTCATTGCCTACGAGATTCGTCCCAAAGAACTTCCCCCATTCTTTATCTATCTAGCGCCTCTTATCGGGGGAGGGATCGGTCTTTTGTCTGGCATGATCGGGATTGGAGGCGGGATTTTCTTAAGCCCGTTGCTGTTGGTACTCAAGTGGGCGGATGCAAAAAGGACCAGCGCAATTTCTGCCGCGTTTATTGCCGTGAACTCGGCAGGAGGGTTACTCGGTCACCTCCTTCGCGGTACCCCAGATTTGACCCTGTGGCCGTTTATGCTCGCTGCCTTCATAGGAGGAGAGTGGGGTGCCCACGTGGGAGCAAGGAAGCTCCTTCCATTGCTGGTTCAGCGGGTACTGGGCGTTGTGCTCCTACTGGCAGCCGTCAAACTCGGCATGCAGGCCATGTCCCATCATCAATATACATCTTAAAAAACGTTGCCCAGGTCAAAGTGAATGCCCCAGGCGCTTTCCCCTATCTCGCGGTTTAGCTTATATCCAAAATCAACTCGAAATGGGCCGACCGGCGTCTGTCGGCGCAGTCCAATGCCGACGGTTGACTTAAGCTCTGAAAGGCGAAGTGTTTTATAGGTTCCCCAGACGTTTCCATGATCTAAGAACAAAACAAGTCCGAACAACTTTGTCGGAGAGAGCCGAACCTCTTCGTTAAAATTCAGTAATAGGTTGCCTCCCGTCGGCTTTCCTTGGATAATCGTTTCTCCCTCGATTCCGACTTGATCGCGTTTATATCCGCGCACGGTACTGCCGCCACCGAGTAAGAAGCGCTCGGAAAAGGGGATCAAGTCCGTTTGTCCAAATCGCTCGGCCACCCCCACTCGGGCAGACGCACCCAACGTTAGTCCGGGGGTGGGCGAAACATAGTGGCGACTTTGGAGTGTCAGCTTAATCAACTGGACTTCCGACCCCAACACGTGTGCCCCATTGCGAAGCGTTACCCCGTTTAAGGAACCTGATCGTGGGTTGAAAGGATCGTCCCGGGTATCACGGACGAGTGAGGTATTGAGCGTGGCAATGTTGACGCCGCCCAAATCTTCCGGTGCCAAGGGCACATCAGGACTGACATCCAACGCCTCACTGCGTTCATACTCATAAAGAAGCGTTCCCTTTGTCGTGCTCGAGAAGCTTTTGTCCACACCAAAGGTGCCGCTTAAACGGTGCAAATTAAAAGTCGGTTTTTTGGTGTCCTCTGATTCCAATCCCATACGGGCATCTACCGTGCCTGTAAAAAACCATGGTTCCCTGTAACCCAGCGTGTATTTTTTCTCGATTTCGCTTGTCTGGATACGCGTGGTAACGCTGCGACCGGTGCCAAAAAGATTTTGGTGGGACCATTCAAGGAATTGACGAAACCGGTCTTGATCTCCATACCCTAAACCCACTTCAATGGACATAGGTGATCGTTCGGTTAGAAACAAACGCAGGTCCTGAATCGCCGGCTTATCGTCCACCGCGATGGGATTAAAACGCACCGCTTGGAAGTACCCCCTTCTATAGAGATTGTGCTGGCTCTGAAGAAGCAATGCGGGGACATAAGGATCCCCTTCCTTGAGTAATATCTCCCGCCGGATGACACGTTCTTTTGTAAGGAGCCCGTCTGGAAGCAGAATTTTTCCGAGGCGCACCCTATCCCCTTCGGCGATGCGATAGGTAATATCGGCACGCCCTGGCGCCCCTATTACGGAATTGTCGTGTAAGGTAAAGGTGTCAACATGGGCATGAATGTACCCATGCTTCGCGGCGTTTGCAAGTATCCATCTGGCACCTGTCTGTATCAGTGTAGGGTGGTAGGGTGCTCCCGGTTTAACCGGCAGGTCCCCAGCGAGATCGTCGGCGCTTAATTGTTGATGGCCCGTTAGTTGAACGTTGCCCACGCGCGTTCTTGGGCCTTCCTGAACGGTAAACGTAAGCGTGGCATGTGTTTTGTCCTTATCAAATGAAACTTTCGGGGTTACCACCACCTCTTGAAATCCTTCTCTTTGGTAGAAGGCGGTCAGTGCTTCCTTCTCCTCCTCAAGATATTTTTCTATGTACCATCCCGCATTAAGGGGGCCGGTTGTCTGATGTGAAAGTAATGGCACTAGCTCCTCCTCCGGGAAGGTCTCGTTGCCTAAGAATTCAATTTTTTGAACTTGTACTCGCTCTCCAGAGACAACAGAGAAGCGGGCTTCTACTGTCTTCTCGGTTCTGGTTGCCGAGACGGAAACCTCAACGAAGGGATAGCCCTCTGTTTTATAAAAGTCCTTGATGCGATGCGCACTCTCTTCCAGCAAAAAATCATCATCACTACGCTCCTCCTTAATGAGCAGCAGCGGCCCAATCTCTTCTTTGGAGAACGGCCCAAGCCCGTCGAACTGAATGACGGTTCGGTGGGACGACACCACGGGAATCGTCACGTCTATCGTGTCTAATTGGCTTGAAAAATGGCGTAAGGGAGGGCCGACGGCCGCTCCGTAATATCCCAACCGCTCGAAATATGCCCTCAACTTTTGGAGGTATTGGTCCATCCTCTTTTCCGTATAGACCTTGCCTTCGAGCGTTGCCAGAGGGAAAGATTTAATAATCTTGATATCGTCCGTTTCGCCCGTAAACACAACTTGACCAATGCGCACGTCCACGGACCGAGGGAACACCGGTGGCGCAATCAGCCATAGAATAAGCATTATCGAAACTCTAAGCGAAATCGGACATCTCCACCAATTTGTCCATTTTCATCCCGTTCGCCGACTAGGGAAAGGTGTTCATTGATATCGTAAAGGGTGCGAATAATATAGGCCCCTGAGGCGTCCGTCGGCACGGAATAAGTCACGAGCATACGATCGTCCAGAAGGCGCTTTTCAACCGTCAGACGGGCACCAACGGAGGCGTCTTCCGTGGTATGGGGGGATATCTGAATCCGATCAAGTCTGGTAAGTTTCTGTATCGGTGCCTCTAAAAATTCTGAGGCCACCAATGCAAGGGTGCCACTGCCGGCTTCACCTCCACGACTTTCCGCAAGTTCCGAGGTGGTTTGGCCGAAAGCCAAAAGCGCTAGGATATCTGTATCGTCGTTAAGCGGAGGGATGGACGTTAGGCCAAGATCGAGTCTGTTAAGAACCCCGGTCAACGCAAGCTGCACATCATAGCGCTGCGTGCTGCTACGGACACGCGTGGTGGCTTGCACATCGAAAACCGGCTCTATGGCACTTGAATTTAGAAACTCTATCGCACCACGGGTAATCTTGAAATCGTTGTTTTGAAAGCGAAAGGAGCCTTTCTGGAGGGTCAGCCTTCCAACCAAAAGTGGCCGTCTGAACGTTCCCCGAATCGTGAGGTCACTCTCCAAAGAAACCCGCGCGACGTTGTTTTTAATGCCAATGTCCCCTGTTAGGCGGATGTTAAGCTCTGTCTCTGCAATAGGTAAATTTTCAAACATAGGAGATTCTTTTATAATGGGCTCTCTTTTTCGTAACCGTGTGATGAGCGTTTTTAAATTGACACGATTTTCATAAATAGCCCTTCTAATGGCGAGGTCACCTGCCAGCACCTTTTTCTCCGGGTCCCCATCGAAGGTAAGTTGCCCTCCAATGGTTGCAGGAAGTTTGGGAAAGGGTTCCACCTGAACATCTGTCAGTTGAATCGTAAAATGAGCGCGCTCAGGGATTAGCCCGGTTAAATCAGCCTTTCCATGAACGTGGACACGCCCCGTTCCCATCCGTCCGTCAAGGGTTTCGACCATAACCTGCTGATTGTCAAAGAAGGCAGAGAACCGTTCAATATGCAAAAGCCTCTTGAAACCGGCTATGCCGAGGCTACTGTTTTTTATCTCAACCTCTCCGGTAACGGTGGGTTTTGCCCATTGATCCGAAAGGCGCACGTCTACCGTTGCGGTCCCCTGTCCGGCCGTCACTTTTTTTGAAAGCAACCGTGCAAGCGCCATATCGGCTTCCCCGTGAACAAAGAGGTTCCATCTGGAAAGTGGAGTGAGATTGCCGGTAACGATCAGCTTTGTATTGTCCCCATGGAATGCGGCTTGATCAATAGAAACCACGCCCTTTTTTGCCCGTATGACAACGGCGCCGTCGTTACGAAAAGGGTAACCGGCAATGCGCCCGGAAACGGTTGTCAAGCGGCTAAGCAGATCACTCTTTGCCGCTTGTGCCACATTCCCCTCGGCTTCAAAAGAGCCGGTTACCGACAGATCCGTATCGCCGATACCTTTTAAGGTTTTGAAAAAAGGATCCACACGCACCTCGGCTAAATGGCCTCTTAAAGAAAAGGGATACGGGGTTGGGGTATCTACCTTGCCATCGAAACTCAGTCTTGGAAAAGTTGCAACCGCTGTGACCCGCCGATTTTGCCAGTGTGCGTCTATGGTGCCATCCCCTTCGTCTACGACACGACTGAGGTACGTCCACTGTAAACCCTTGACGGCGGCCTGTACAGAAAGGGCCGGCGATCTCCACCCCCCCTTGCCCGACACCGTAAATGTAGCCTCACCCGCAATCCCCATCCCCTTTGGAAGACGCGAGGTCAGAAAAGCAATATCAGACAATGGCGCTTGCATGCCTTGCGCGAATACCTGATATCCTTCACGATATGTAATGGTCACGTTGCCCTTAAGGCGACTTCGGCCTCTGGTTAAAACAACATCGTCCAGCATGACGTGTTTCCGGGTAACCGTTAAATTAAGCTGCCCGCGATCAAAGGGTTCTCCGTAGAGTGACCCTGCTTCTGCCGTAACCGGTCCGGTAATGGAAAACGACGCGGGCGTCCCCCTTGCCCGAATAGTCCCCGTTGTTGCAGCGTAAAGGGGGAGCGGTTTTCCAAAAAAACGTAATACTTCGTGTAAGTTGGCATGGGTCACGTGACCGTTAATGTCAAAGTTGAGTCCTTTTCTAAACGTCACTGTGCCACTCCATTGAGCCGTTGTAGGCCGACGCTGTGGTGATGGGATAACCGCAGTTCCCTGTTTGAGCGTCATGTGTCGGTTTTGGTAGTCAATATGGGAAGAGACCGTTTGATAAGGCTGGTCGCGCAACCTACCGTCTGCTAGGGAGGCTCGTCCGCTAAAATGTGGGGAAGATAGGTTTCCGGAGAGGGTCCCATCTAAACGTCCCTGACCGGTGAGTGGTATGTTTTGAACGTTTGCGACGGGTGCGATTTCCCCATGGGCAGAAAGCGTGAGTGAAAGGCCGGTTTTGCGATCCCAGTGCCCATTGAAATTGGATACGCCCCCTGAAAATTGCGCGGCACCACCTCGTAAGGTTAAGCGATTGTCTGCCCACCCCCATTTTACCCGTGCCCCTTCAAGTAAGCGTATCCACTTCATGGCCTTTTGTCCTGGGGCGATGTTCTTAGTCGTGTTCGTTATCTCTTTTTGAACCAAGAGGTGACCCGATCCCCTTTGAGGGGGGCCCTGCTTGCCGGAGAGGATAACATCGCCACTAATCAGTATCCCGGTAAGGCGTGGGTCTGCCTCAACATTGAAGAGGTAGGGTTGCAGGCGACCGACGGGGAGACGCTGATATTGGAGTGCTAACTTGTATGACCGATCAGCCATATCCCCTTCGATTTCTCCCGTGACCGACCCGGAAAAAAGCGATCCGGATAAATCGTGGACGCGCCCACGTTTTCGTTGATAGGTAAATGCGGCAGAGAGTGTGCCCATCTCCAGAGTCTGTTCTGTCGGTAGCGACGACGGACGAAGGTGGGCAACAGAAAACCGTCCTTCAGCCCGTGGGTCCGTCAGTGGCCCCGTAATCGTGCCAGTCGCTTGCACCTCTCCGGCGAGAGGTCTCATTGAAGCGGGCATGACTGATAATGGAAGCATTGCAAGAGGAACCGACAGTCTTGTTCGAAGGTGCAGGGATGCTTTCTCGTATTGTCCTTTCACGGAAAGCTCGGCGCGGCCTGACGGGGTGGGTGGGAGTTGCAAGGAAGCCGACGGTATCTCAATGCGATCGGGTGAAAGTATTAGATTAGCCTTCCACCTATCAAGCCGATGACGAACGTCATTTAGCCCAAGGGTACCGGTTTTGCCGTTTATATCAACCGTAAAATGCCGTTTTTCTTGTGAAACTATTTTTGCATTGAGATGTGGCAGTAAAAGGCTCAGCTCCGATGCCTCATAAATAACGGTTCCCTCATGGATAGAAAGGGTACGCAACTGCACGGCTCCCTTGGGCATGCTTTTCGCTAAACGTACCGCTTCCGTCAGTTTAAGGAAGGGGGCATTTAGTATCATCCGTTGAATAACAATCGTGCCGTCAAGAAGCGATGACGGGTGGATAAAGATCCAAGCGCTGTCGGCCTTTATCTCAAGCGGGGCAGGAGCTTCAGATCGTATCCCCCCGACAAATATAGCAGGGGGAAAGAGATGAGGTTGCAGATAATCAATGTCAACGTGGACTTGTTGTCCCGTCTGTTGGGTAATAACGCGTTCCAGGGCCCTCTCTGCAAGCCCTTTTCCATATTGGAGCGACCATTGAAGTAGGGGGACAATCAGGAAAAGGAGTACCGCAATGATCCAGCGCTTTGACCTTGCCCACACGCGGGACCTCCTACACTAGTGGATAGCGCGGGTCTTTTCTGCGTCAAGATATTGCACGCGTACCGTATAAAGAATCTGTGAAAAGAGATCTTCCTCTTCTTTTGTTAAATTGCCCTTTGTTTTCTCTTGCAAGAGGCCGATTAAGTCAATCGTTTGCCGTGCCAATGGCAGATTGACGGATCTCGTCCCGGTTTCAGGACGGACATCCACCCCCAGGTGCACCAGCGCGGACGTTGCCAGTGATAGTACAAAAGAAGAAAAATTGACGGGTAATGACGAGTCGGTTGATGGCGGCGGCTCTTGTAGAGGCGTCCCCGGGGGGGTGTCAAATGGGGTAGACGGGGTAGATGCCGTAGACGCCGAGGATGCCGGCGACCCCGCTTCTTGACCCAGATTCAACCGGCGATCCCGAACCTCAAACGCTTGTTCCTCAGCCATTACCGCCCCCACCATAATATAGTTTCCCCACCGTCATTACTAACAAAATATCTTCATAACGGTCAATCCTGTGCGCCATGCTTCTTCCTGTTCCGGTGCCGTTGTAGCCCGATTTTCCCTTAGCAGGGGCAACGGCGCCGCCGTGCCCCCACCAAGGCTCTATACGAAGTTCTGAGGATTGATATGCACCTCTACTACAACCCCCCGACGCTCAGTCCAACGCTTCATGGCCTGCGCGACTGTCGCCATCATCACCCGCCGCGTCTGCCCCTTGAGAAGGATCTGATAACGGTAGAAGCCGCGCAAGCGCGTCAAGGGCGCCGGTACCGGCCCTAAGAGAGCGATGCCTTTCATGGCCTCTTTTATATAAAGGCCCAGACGTTTGGCCTGGGTAATCACTAAATCCTCGTTCTGATGGCGCAGAACAATCAATATCAACTGAAGAAGCGGAGGATAACGACCTTCCTCGCGCAGCTTTATCTCGCGTTCATAGAACTCAACATAGTTCTGACGTAAGGCTGCCTGAATATTCTCATTCTGAGGCTGAAAGGTTTGGATAATGGCCTCTCCCGGTTCTTCTCCGCGTCCGGCGCGACCCGTGACCTGTGTGAGTACCTGAAACATCCGTTCAGACGCGCGGAAATCAGGGAAGGCAAGCGACAGGTCCGCACACAAAACACCGACCAGTGTCACACCAGGGAAGTCATGCCCTTTTGCAATCATCTGTGTCCCAACTAAAATATCAATCTCTCCCGCGGCCATCTGCATCAGCAGCGTCTGTTGCTTATCCGTGCCCTGTACCGCATCCCGGTCCATTCGGGCAACACGCGCCGTCGGAAAAAGGGTTTTGACCACTTCCTCTACCTGCTCCGTTCCAAGCCCCAGCGGCATCAGACGTATACCGGAACACTTGGGGCATTGGGTGGGAGGAACCACTTGAAACCCGCAATAATGACACCCAAGATAGGTGCCACGCCGGTGGTAAGTTAGAGAAACACTGCATTGTACGCATAGGGGGAGGTACCCACAGTCGCCACATACCAGGGACGGTGAAAAGCCCCGGCGATTGATAAATAGAATGATTTGTTTGCCAAGCTCGAGCCGATTTTTAATCGCCTCCACCAGATGACAGGTAAAATAGGGCTGTACCCAATCCTCTTTTTTGCGAAGGTCAACCAGGTGTATTTTGGGAAGAGGTCGCGCATCCACGCGCGTAGGGAGAGAAAGGAGGCGATACTTCCCCTTTTTCACGTTATGGAACGATTCAAACGACGGTGTGGCCGAGCCCAAAACGGCCACGGCGCCCGATGCCCGCGCAAGTACCAACGCCGCATCTCTTGCGTGATAATACAATCGCTCCTCTTGGGCATACGAACCCTCGTGCTCTTCGTCCACAATAATCACGCCCAGGTTGGATATCGGCGAAAAGAGCGCCGAGCGAACACCGATAACCAGTCTTGCCGACCGGGCATGCACGCGCCACCACGCATCGTTCCTGGCCCAATCTGACAGGCCGCTATGGAACAGGGCGATGGTATCCCTAAACTGCGCGTAAAACCGTGCGACGATCTGAGGCGTGAGCGCGATCTCCGGAAGTAACAGCATCGCTCCTCGTCCCTGTTCCAGGGCAGAGGCAATCACCGCGAGATAGACCTCCGTTTTCCCGCTCCCCGTGACACCATGCAGCAGGAACGGGGCAAACGTCTGCAGCTTGAGCGCCTGATTAATTTCATCGGCCGCACTTTGTTGTTGCGGGTTAAGAACGGGTATCTTTTTTTGAACGCTCTCCGCCATCTTGATATAGGGCAAGAGCGCGCCTGGGGCGGGTTTGCGCTGCTTGCGCCATTTAACCTCCCATCGCTCTTCTATAAATCCCTGTTGCCTCATGGCAGAAAGTGTACGGGGTGAGACACCCATTTTTTTCAGGGCTTGTTTCAGCAGGGGCTTTTTCCTTAAGGCAGACGCTAGAGACAAACCGGCCCCTATGTGGTCGGCTTCAGCTCCCAGCGGGGTCAGATGATAAAAGGAGCGGACTACCGGTTTTTGGTGAGGGCAGCCTACGGAAAGGACTGGCCCCAAGGCCTGTCCATAGTAATCGGCAAGCCACACAAAAAAGGTAAAACGTTCAGGAGTAAAAAGGGAAACCTCATCAATAAGAGAAAGCACCGGCTTGGTAATGGCCACGTCCGGCCTTGCAATATTTCGGACAAAAAAGGCGATACATTGCCGTCTCCCAAAGGGCACCAATACGCGCATCCCCGGTGTTAGGGGCGCCCCCAGATGGTCGGGTAGATGGTAATGGAACGCCCCGGCAACCTCCGGGATCACCACTTCAACAAAGTGCATCATTCGCGGCCGCGCGTCCTTCCTATGGTCTTGTCGTGGAAATAGGGCATGTGATAGGTTCAGCCGAGTGAGGGTTGAGAATGGCGTCAGGGTATCACTTTAAGGAAGTTGAGACAACGTGGCAGCGCTATTGGCGGCGTGATTGCCCGGTCCAAACGGATGCGTGGGTTGGCCGTTTTGCATCCAGATAAAAAGAGCATTGTGGTTGGTGGAGGGCTGGTTAACTTTGTTATATAAAAACCTGCCATCTATCATACTGTCTGCCTTTTTGCTCGCCGGTTGCACACATCGGTGGGCGCCACATTCCACCAAAAAAATTGGGGTGACGGTTGCTCCGCTCGAAAATGTAACGGCTGAACCACTCCTCAATCAACGCCTGGATGCCATCGTTGCGGAAGCGATGCTTAAAGGCGGATTTTCGTCAGAGGAGGCCGGTCGTACGGTGATTTCAGGTGTGTTAACCCGACTTACGGCTCTTCCTCTCGCCATTTCCCGCCTTGAAGGAGCACGTGAATATCGCGTACAGATCGGTGCAACGGTTACCATTAAGTCGGTAGGAAAAGAGCCCCTCACGCGGCACATCATAGGGGAAGCTGAGTATCTCGTCCGGCAAGAAAGTTTGGCCGATCGCTCAGCTAAAGATATGGCGATACAAGAGGCCGGCCAAGAGATTGCCGATCAAATGATAGCCATATTGCTGGGTGGGCCAACCCCATGACTTACCAGGAGGTGATGGATCGTCTTTCAAAAGGCGTGACCGCCCCGTGCTACCTTATTTGCGGAAACGAACCGCTCCTGACACAGCGATTGCTCAAGCAGTTGAAGTCAGTGATATTGGAGGCCGGCACCGCCGAATGGAATGAGGAGCATTTTTATGGAGAAAATGCCCGCCCTCAGGATATTGTCGTCTCGGCCCGTACGTTGCCGATGATGGCCCGCCGACGATTGGTCATTGTGTACAACGCAGATTTAATTGAAGATCCGGATGATGAAATGGTGGAGTATGTCGGCCGTCCCGTCGAGACCACCGTCATGGTGTTGACCGCGGAAAAGGCGGACATGCGCAAACGTTTCTTTATCGCAATGAAAGACGTCACCCTCACGTGTTTACCGCTTCGTAGTTACGAGGTTATTGCGTGGATTGCCCAAGAAGGGCGTGGATGCGGAATGGACCTCCCGAAAGAGGTGTTGCAATTTCTCGCGGAATATTTGGGCAATGATCGCCTTTTGATCCACCAAGAACTTGATAAGCTGGCGCTTCGGTTTTCTCAAGCACATCCTATCCCATCCGATATTACCCTTGCGTCTGTGAAGCAGATGGTTGGGCAAGGAAGGCATCACACTGTTTTTGAATTGATCCGGTGTCTTGGAGAGAAGGATATCCAAGGTGCCATGCGGCTGCTTGTTAAGCTGTATGCGGAAGGAGAGCCTCCCCTAAAGACGTTGTTTATGTTGACGAAGGAGTGGAGGATGATGGCGATGGCCAAGGAGGCGATCCGTGCCGGGCTATCTCCGTCGGACGTCGCCCAAAAAATTGGCCTGAAACCTTTTCTATTGAAACCGTTTTTCGAGCAGCTTAAAAAGTGGCGTGCGGAAGAGATCCGGCGGGCATTTGATCTTTCCCTGTCCGCTGATGCACAATTAAAGGGTGGGTGTCAAGCAGAGGCCTTTGTTTTGGAGATGCTTGTGCTTGATCTGTGTGGTAGAGTGGGGGACATGCCCTATACGGCCTCTGTCCACTAAACAAGGAGGATGCTATGAAAAGGAACGTGAATCGAAAAATGCTTTTAGCAGTTGCTTTAGGTCTTTTGTTCTCTGCCTGTACCACGGGGGAAAGCATTGTTAAGCCGAACTATAATTTTGGAAAGGTGCGTAAAATAGCGGTGGTTGAAGTTAATGCCCCCGCCTTAGGGGAAGGGTCACGCAACGCCATTGCCGATCAATTTAACTTTGAACTTTTGAAACGCGGTTTTGATGTAGTTGAACGAACACAAGTACAAAAACTGACAAGTGAAATAGATTTTCAAGCTTCCGACCTCACCCAAGACGCGGATCGGGCGCGTTTAGGGATGATTCTAAACGTTCCAGCAATTATGGTGGTGAACGTTCCGGAAGTTGGCAGCAACTTAGCCATTACCGCAAAGATTGTTGAGCTTGAAACAGGCTCCTTGCTCTGGGTGGGCAATGGCACAAGCAAGATGAAAAATGAAGCGCTGGCGCTAGGGGGTGCTGTTATCGGTGGCATCATCGGGGGGGTGGTTGGCCATCAAGGGGATCATGCGCAAGAGGGCGCGATCGGTGGGGCCGCGGCGGGTGCGGCGACCGGCTACCTTCTTCAACCCCACGAACTCGAAATTGCCAAAAAGGTTATCGTAAAAATCTGCGAGAATCTACCCACTGTCTTTTAATGTCTGAGTTTTTGACGGGAGACATAACGGTGTCTTAGCCGAAGTGGCGGAACGGGTAGACGCAAGGGACTTAAAATCCCTCGCTCCCTAGGGGCGTGCCGGTTCAAGTCCGGCCTTCGGCACAGGGATCAGACTTTTTCCTATTCGACGATTGAAACAGTCAAGAAAATCGCGTAGGAAATATCTGCAAGCATGGCGCCATCCATCCGATCCAGGCCGAGTGACAGATGAATACTTCTCCTTTGTGGGAAAAAACAGAACCTATCAGTGGTGCCGGATTGCGGTTTGGTATTGTGGTTAGCCGGTACCACTCCGACATTACAGGCCGCCTGCTTAGCTCTGCGATACGCGTTCTCAAATCCGCCGATGTTTCCAATAAAGACATTGAGGTTGTCTATGTGCCAGGAGCGTTTGAGATTCCCTATACGGCTAAGCAGATGGGGCGGCTCAGACGTTTTGACGCGGTCATCTGCCTAGGCGCAGTCATTAAGGGAGAAACACCGCATTTTCACTATATCTGTTCGGTGGTTGCCCATGGCGTCGGGCAAGTTGCTCTGGAACTATCTCTACCTGTTATTTTTGGCGTCCTGACAACGACAACGCTAGAAGAGGCGGTGGAGCGGGCGAAAGAAGACATGTCAAAAGGGGAAGAAGCGGCCAGGGCCGCCATTGAGATGGCGGCCCTGTACAAAAAACTCAAAGGGTCTTAAGGGCACCTCTAAAAACCTACTGCGCGACCCAATTGCTGCGTTGCGCGGTGCTCGGAATCCTCATGTACATTGCGTACATTGCGGTTCCTGCGCTCCGT
>SBBL01000064.1 GCA_005239745.1 Candidatus Troglogloeales bacterium
AGACATGGGGGTGGGGCGTTTTCCGGAAAGGATCCGTCTAAAGTTGATCGGTCGGCGTCGTATATGGCGCGTTACATTGCAAAAAACATTGTAGCGGCAGGCCTTGCGGATCGCTGTGAGCTCCAGATTGCGTATGCCATTGGAGTGGCGGAGCCGGTCTCTATCTTGGTAGATACCCAGGGAACCGGAAAAACCTCTCATGATAAGTTGGTTAAGTTGGTGCGTGACCACTTCCCAATGACGCCGCGTGGGATCATTGAGCACTTGAAATTACTTCGACCGATTTATAAAAAGACCGCGGCGTATGGACACTTTGGAAGAAGTGACCCGGATTTTACATGGGAGAAAACAGATAAGGCAGATGCACTACGGGCAGCAGCCGGACTGTAAAGTGCCCGGTGGCGGCCTCAAACCACCCCCTGCCCCTCCTAAGGGCTTGTCAAGGAATAACGTATACACAAAGGGCAAACGAGTCGCCCTGTTTGTAAGGCGCGAGGAGCGCGCATACCCTTCTGGTATGTAAGCGACGAGCAACGCAGCAAACAGGGATGAATCGGCAGCCCGACTGCACAGGTTATTCCTTGACAGGCCGTTAGGAGGGGATACATTCTAGGTTAGCAAAGGAGCTTATGGACTACGATATTAAAGATATTGGCTTGAGTGAGGAAGGAAGGCTTCGCACCGAGTGGGCGCAGCAGAGCATGCCGGTGCTGCGTCTGATCAAGAAACGCTTCAAAAAAGAGCGGCCGTTGGCTGGCATTCGCATCTCGGCGTGTCTTCACGTAACGAGTGAAACGGCGAACCTCATGGATGTCCTAAAGACGGGTGGGGCCGAAGTCGTCCTTTGTGCCTCTAATCCGCTGTCCACCCAGGATGATATTGCGGCTGCCCTTGTCAATCATTTTGGTGTTGCGACCTACGCCGTTAAGGGGGAGGACAACGAAACCTATTACAAACATGTGGAGGCGGCACTTCGTCATCAGCCCATGATTACCATGGATGATGGTGCCGATCTGGTCTCTACCCTGCATGCGGATAAAAAACGGAATCTCAAAAATATTATAGGGGGGACGGAAGAAACAACGACCGGCGTCATTCGCCTCAGGAGCATGGCGGAGAAAGGGGTTTTGAAGTTTCCTGTCATTTCCGTAAACGACGCCGGTACGAAGCACCTCTTCGACAATCGTTACGGAACGGGGCAAAGCACTCTGGACGGTATCTTGCGCGCGACTAACCGCTTAATTGCCGGCTCCACCCTAGTGGTAGCAGGGTATGGTTGGTGTGGTCGGGGAATTGCGGCGCGTGCCTCCGGAATGGGGGCCAACGTAATCGTGACCGAGATTAATCCGATAAAGGCCATCGAGGCTGCCATGGATGGGTATCGCGTGATGCCTATGCAGGAAGCCGCTAGCCTTGGGGATTTCTTTGTAACGGTGACAGGCAACCTTAACGTCATTCGGAAAGAGCATTTTGCCGAGATGAAAGATGGTACAATTATCTGTAATTCCGGACACTTTAATGCAGAGATTGATATTCCTGCCTTAGAGCGTATGGCACGTGGCACTCGGACCGTCCGGGAGTTTGTCAAAGAGTATACGCTTGGCACCGGGCGCCGGATTAACCTGCTGGGGGAGGGACGTCTCGTCAACCTAGCAGCGGCCGAGGGGCACCCCTCTTCCGTGATGGATATGAGTTTTGCCAATCAAGCGCTTTCTGCGGCCTATCTTGTAAAGCATGCGGCTTCGCTGGGGCCGAGGGTATACCCCGTGCCTGAGGTGATTGATACGGAGATTGCGGCCCTGAAGCTTTCAGGGATGGGTATGCGGATTGATAAACTAACGAAGGAGCAAGAAAGATACCTCGCCTCTTGGGAAGCCGGCACCTAAGGGCACCTCTAAAAACCGTCACGAGCGGGGGGTCACAAGGGTTGCTTGCACGAAAATATCAAACTATCGCCCTACCGCTTGAGCCCAGAATTGCCTTGGTAAAGATCGGCGCCATTGGCGATTGTATCCATACCCTTCCGCTCGCTCGCGCACTGCGACAGTGCTTCCCAAAGGCCTATCTGGCCTGGATTGTCGGAGCGGAAGCGAAAGACGTACCGGCAGATCAAGACGGTATTGATGAGGTGATCGTCTCCGATACACGTGCGTGGCGTAGGCTATTTCGCGCCGGTAGTGTGCGGAAGGCCTATCGTGCCGTTGCTGCCTTTCGTAGACGACTCACTGACGCGAGCTTTGACCTTGCGGTTGATGCTCAAGGGTCCATCAAAAGCGGTTTGATGGCACGTTTAACAGGGGCGCCTGTACGCGTTGGTTTCACAAGCGACGCCTGTCGAGAACCACTCAACACCCTTTTTACCACCCACCGGGTGTCCCCCAGGGGCACACATGTCATTGAACAGAACCTCTCTCTGCTTACCCTCTGCGGAGGAGCAGACATCCAGATGGATGCCTACCCACGGTTTTCTCCAACGTATGCAGCCGTTGAGCGGGTGGTTGCATGGCGTGGGAAAGTTGGTATTGCCGCTGATTCTGACGCCATCAAAAGTGCGCCTCTTGTGGCCATCCATCCGGGAGGAGGCTATGCCTCTAAACGATGGCCGCTAAAAGCATTCATCACGTTGGCTAGCCGCCTGGCACACCGGTGGACCGTTATTATCACACCATCGCCGGGAGAACAAGAAGATATTCTGGATCGGCTTGACGCGATAGGCAGCAAAAAACCTATTGTCGCCCCACCCATGGGTTTATCAGAGCTTGCCGCCCTCTATCAACAATGCCACCTGATGATTGCCTCCGACACCGGTCCGTTGCATCTGGCGGCAGCGGCCGGCTGTCGCACGGTCGGCCTCTTCGGGCCTTCTGCTAGCGCCCGTAACGGTCCTTATGGCACCCACCATTATAGCCTACAGCAATACTGTGCTTGTCGCGGAAAACGCCTCTTCCCCCCAAGGAAGTGTTCACAACGGGAAAGCTGTATCGAAAGCCTTACAGTGGACGATGTCTACCAGGTAGTCTGTGACCAGATGGCGCGTATAGCTTTGTGATTTGGGATAGGTTGCGATCTACGGCTCCTGTATTGGCAACCACTACCTGGTAGGCCTGCTCGCCTCTTGTGCGGTACATCTCTGGGTTCCTCCAAAGCTGTCGCATGGCCTGACCCAGCGCCAGACCGTTCGCCACCTCAATCCCTCCGCCGGAGGACTTCAACTGATCGGCAATCTCCCGTGAATGGTGCGTATGTGGGCCGAAGAAGACGGGTTTCTTCCAAGCCGCCGGCTCCAACAGATTATGTCCTCCTACTGGGACCAAGCTGCCGCCCACAAAAATTAAATCAGCAATGCCATAAAACAGGTTCATCTCCCCTATGGTATCGAGCAAGAGGATCGGGTGGGGTGGAACTTGCCACTGCCCCCTAAAGAGCTGACTTTTACGAAGTACGGTGTGTCCTCGTTGTTGGCACAGCGATTCAACTTCTTGCAGGCGTTTCAGATGCCTAGGCGCAAGGAGCAATACGGCGGATTCTGCCTGACCTAAAAAAGAAAAAACGAGCAGGGAGAATGCGACCAGAATTTCCTCTTCTTCCCCCGGATGGGTACTGCCTGCGACTACAAACACGGTGCGATCCGTCAAACCTATTTTTACACGTAGCGTGTCGTCCTTTTGTAAATGGCAGTGTGCCTGGTCGTACTTCATGTTGCCGGTCACTTTCACGCGGCTGGGGACGGCGCCCAATGCGCGTACCTTCTCGGCATCGTGTTCCGTTTGCATCAGCAATAGGGAGATGTGCCGCATCACCGTGGGGAGCAAGGGCGCTACCCACCGGTATCGCCGGTAGGCATGATCGGAAATCCGACCATTCACCATCACGGTAGGTACCCGCTGCTTGCTAAGCTCACGAAGCAGGTTTGGCCAAATTTCCGTCTCAAGAAAAATAAACAGCCGTGGGGCGATCTTTTCAGCGGCGGCACTGACAACCCATGTCAGATCAAACGGCAAGTAGATGATGGCATCCGCTTCGTCCAATCGCTCTGAGGCAATGGCGTGTCCGGTAGGCGTAACGGTCGAAACCACAATGGCCGCATCCGGATAGGTATTCCGAAGCGAGGAAATCAGTAACCCGGACGAAATGACCTCTCCAACAGAAACGGCATGGATCCAAATGGTATTGCGGGACGCGTTTTGAAACAGCTCTTCCGGATAAACGCCCAATCGTTGCGCAAGATTCATTCGATAGGACGGCCGGTAAAGTATCCGTATGGCGTAGAAGACGGCCAGAAACGGGAAAAACAGAAAGAGCACTACGTTATAGAGGAGGTAGCTCACCCGGAGGCAACCAGCGGATCGTCGGCAAACTGCATTTGATAGAGTCGTTGATAGTGCCCGTTGCGGGCGATCAGGTCATCGTGTCGTCCCGTTTCGACGATACGTCCACGGTCTAGCACCACGATGCACGTTGCCCGTTTAATCGTAGAGAGCCTGTGGGCAATTACAAAGGTGGTTCGGTCTTTCATCAGGTTCATGAGGGCTTTGCGGACAACAAATTCCGATTCCGCATCGAGTGCGGAGGTGGCTTCATCCAATAAAAGTATCTTGGGGTTTCTTAAAATGGCGCGTGCGATCATGACCAGTTGCCTCTCTCCACCGGAAAGATTGGTTGCCCCTTTTTCTAGGGGGGTGTCGTACCCGCCGGGTAGCCTGAGAATAAAGGCATGGGCATGGGCCTCTTTGGCCGCTTGTATCACGGCCTCGTCGGAAATCTCGTTCTCACCGTAGGCGATGTTTTGTCGGATGGTTCCGTCGAATAAAACCGCTTCCTGGCTCACCATCCCAATCTGATTGCGCAGGGAAGCGAGCGTAACATCGGCAATTGGGACATTATCAATGAAGATCGTGCCTGCCGTCGGCTCATAGAATCTTGGAATGAGATTCATTAGGGTGCTTTTGCCGGCGCCGCTGCTTCCAACAAAGGCCACGATATCTCCATGCCGAACTTTAAGGTTGATGTTGGCCAGTGCGTCCGAGGGCGAATCCTCGTACCGAAATGACACATTTTGAAACGTAATTAGACTGTGAATCGCGGGCATCGTTTGTCGGCCGTGCTCCTCTTGGCGTTCATTTTTTTTATCCCAAAGGGAAAAAACTCGTTCGGCACCGGCGGCTGCCTGCTGGAGTGCATTATTGACGGAGGCCAAACCTCTCAGGGGCCCATACATCATGGAAGTTGCACTAATAAACGAAAAAAAAGCACCGGCGGTTAGGTCACCGGCAATCACTTCATAACCGCCGTACCAAATAATCCCCACGGCACCTATACTCGCGCCGGTTTCGACTAAGGGAGAGGCCATTTCAGACACCCTAATCCCGCGCAGGGTCGTTTTGAGATATCCCGCATTTTGCTTAGAAAAACGGGAAGACTGAAAATCCTCCTTGCCAAAGGCCTTGACGATACGTACACCGCCCAGCGTTTCTTGCAGGAGACTGGTGAGCTGCCCCACTTCCTCTTGAGCGGCCTTCCCGAGTCGGCGTAGGCGTTTCCCCATGCGAAGTAGGGGGTAACTTGTCAGGGGGACAACGATTGCGGAAAGACAGGCAAGCCTCCAGTTTTGATAAAAAATAACTCCTGTCAGGGCGATTAAGGTTAGCACGTGCTGTAAAATATCCTTCACAACAGTTGAGACGGCCACCTGCATCAATCCCACGTCGTGAATCATCCGGCTAATTAGTTTTCCTGTCGCCTGTCGAGCATGATACCCGACGGGCAGCAACAGCAGGTGGTGGTAGAGGCCGTTGCGAATGTCGGCGATCACATGGTGTCCGACATATCGGATGAGGTAGGACTGACCATAGTGTGCCAGTGAGCGCAGGAAAACAACGAGGAAGACAATGGGGGGCAACCATGTAAGCATCGTTTGGTTTTTTTTGATTAAGATATCATCTAAGATAGGACGAACCAGCCATGCGTAGGTTGCGGTGAGGACGGCAACGACGGCGCTACAACCGATCGCGCCGAGAAAGTGCCACCGGTAGGGCTTCATCAAGGGCAATATTCTTAGATAAAGATTCATCCCTTCTCCCTACCCCTTTCCCGCTTTGCGGGAGAGGGGGTTGTCTCCTTTGGAGATATGATCGCATAAACGGCATCGGCGGCACGGTGTGATGCCCCTGCTTCTCCCAGGAGGGCGGCCACTTCTTGAAGGCGCTGTTGCATCATCAGTCGTGTGCCCGTGTCTTCCAAGAGACGCTTTGTTTCGTAAAGAATTTGCTTAGGGGAAGCATCGTCTTGAAGCAATTCAGGAACCACCGGTGTTTTTGCCACCAGATTCACAAGCCCAATGGTAGACAGACGTAGCAACCGTTTTACCATCCAGTACGTCAAGAAAGACGTTTTATAGACAACCACCATTGGGGTATAACACAGGGCGGCTTGCAAGGTCGCCGTTCCAGACGCGACGACGGCCATATCGGAAGCGTTCAAAACATCGTACACGTCGTCTGATGTTACCATGCGTACCGGCAACGAGAACCGACGGGTGATTGTTTCCATCCAGTCAGCCGATAGCGTGGAAGCGATAGGAATGATCATTTGTAGTGTGGGCCGTTCCTCTACAAGCAATTTCATCGCAGCCATCATGACGGGTAGCAACCGGCGCACCTCTTTCTCGCGGCTACCCGGCAGTAGCGCAATGGTGGTTTGATTGGGATTAAGCCCATGGGTTTTAAGGTAGTCGGCCTTGGGAAGAAGTTGCCCGCGATTGAAATGGTCCAGAAGAGGGTGGCCGACGAATTTGCACGGCAGGCGGGCCGCCTCATACAGGGGTGCTTCAAAGGGCAGAATCACCAACATCTGGTTAACGCGTTCCCTGAGAAGATGCATGCGATTCGGACGCCAGGCCCAAACTTGCGGGCCGATGTAGTAAACAACAGGAACATTGCAGTGCTTTGCCCATTTAGCGAGACGGAGATTAAAATCCGGGTAGTCAATCAAGACCAATACATCAATCCCTTGTGAAATGAGTTTACAGGCCAGGCGATAGGCCTGCCAAATAGCCGCCGCATGGCGCAGCACCTCCACGATGCCGACAACGGCAATGGCAGATATATCAAACCGCACCGCTACGCCGGCTCGACGCATGGCATTGCCTCCGATGCCGATGATTTCAAGCGATGGATCCTTCTCAAAGAGAGCGGATGCCAGTGCCCCGCCATGCAGGTCCCCAGAGGCTTCTCCAGCAACCATCATGATGCGAGGCATTCCGAGATTCCTTTTTCTTGCTAATTGGCATACACTAAGGGGCGGATGCAGTATTTATGTTTGCCATACCGGCTGGACGTAAAGAAGTATTAGAATCGCCACGCAAGTAAAATGCCAAACCCCTTCTCTACACTGTGCGGTCCCTCGTGACGCCCAAAATTATTGGAACGGGACGTGCCGTGCCTACGCGTGTCGTTCCAAACACCGAACTTTCAAAATCTCTGGGGCTAACCGAATCTCAAATTGAGCGGTTATGTGGTGTCATGACCCGCTATTGGGTAACCCCCGGAGAGACGACTGTCACGCTCGCAACCGACGCGGCAAAAGCGGCTTTGGAGGCTGCCACCCTCTCGGCTGACGCTATTGACTTGATTATTGTCTCAACGACTTCTCCGGACATGGCGTTTCCAGCGACTGCTTGCCGTGTACAGCAGATGCTGGGTATCAGGCCCATTCCTGCATTCGACATAAGCGCCTCCTGTTGCGGCTTTTTGTACGCACTGTCTACCGCGGGGCAGTATATCAAAAATTGCCGTGTGCGTCATGCCCTTGTGATTGCCGCAGAAGTGAAGTCGTTATTTGTAAATAAGCAAGATCCAAAAACGGGCATCTTATTTGGAGATGGTGCCGGGGCCGTCGTTCTGTCTCCGGGAGGCAGCGAATGGGGAATAGAGCTTTATGCAGATGGCCGTGGGCATCAGATGATCCGCCTACCTGCCGGCGGATCAAGGTTGCCAACCTCTGCTGAAACACTTTCGCAGGATTTACACGTGATAAAGATGGATGGGAAGCGGGTTTTTCGGGCCGCCGTTACAAAAATGGATCGGATGCTGTCTACCCCACGGATGTGTCCCTCTGAGGTTGATCTTTACATTCTTCATCAGGCCAACCGTCGCATTTTGAAGGCGCTCAAGCGCATTCCCATAGAAAAGACCCATATCACCGTTCAAAAGTTTGGCAACACCTCTTCCGCTTCTCTTCCCATGGCCTTAGACGATGCGGTGAGGGCTGGACGGCTTAAGCCGGGAGACCGTCTGGCACTCTGTGCCTTCGGTGGTGGACTGACATGGGGAATGGCGCATATGCAATGGCAGCCGGGGTAGTTCCCGATCTCTTTGTCACGAACCGCAATTCATGCACCTTTGGGATCCCCGACGGGTTGGTCACTCTGAATAAGCCCGTCCCGCAGGCTAATGATTCGAGAGGCATACCGTGCGATATCCGGCTCATGCGTTACCAACAGCACGGTACTACCTTCGGCATTCAGCGTTTGGAAAAGGGACATGATTTCAACAGATGTGTAGGTATCTAAGTTGCCTGTTGGTTCGTCTGCCAAAATGACGGGCGGACGCATGACCAACGCTCGCGCAATGGCAACGCGTTGTTGCTGCCCACCGGAAAGTTGATTGGGATAGTGTTTAAGCCTGTCACCAAGCCCCACACGTTCAAGCGCTTCCTTGGCCCGTTGTGTCCGTTCCCGCCCTGAACGGCCACCGTACAACATCGGCAATTCCACATTTTCCAGTGCCGTTGTCCTGGCCAGTAGATTAAAGCCTTGAAAGACAAATCCGATTTTGCTATTGCGAATACGCGCCAGTGCATTCGGTAACAATTTGCCCACTTCAACCCCCTCTAGGCGGTAGCTGCCCTGCGTCGGCTGATCCAAGCACCCCAGTAGATGCATCAGCGTGGACTTTCCTGAACCCGACGGCCCGACAAGAGCGATGAAGCCTCTTTGCACCACTGAAAAAGAAATCCCTCTCAGGGCGGACACATCCCCGGCCGGGTAGACCTTCCACAACGCTTCGACTTGGATGAGAGGTTCAACCACTGGGATTTTTAGGGACGACCGGGGGGAGCGTACTTCATCGTTTGATAGCCCGTCAACTGAGTATTTTTAAGGACCAGGCGTAGAAAGGGCTTTCCCTGTAACCTTTTCACACCTTCAAGTGTTGCAATAGCCGGTAGAACACATGAACCAAAAATGGGATTGACTCGGAACGCCGTATCCTGAAGTAAGGAAGCCGGAACACCCGGTTATGGGAGCGACGTGTTTCCCCTCAGCCGCGCGAAGCGCGGCTAATCTCGTTGGCAAAAAATCGGAAAGTTTATTTTGGTGCGCCTGGCAGGGATCGAACCTGCAACCCACAGCTTAGAAGGCTGTTGCTCTATCCATTGAGCTACAGGCGCACGTTTAGGCGGCGCCTCCATCCACACGGAGCGTCTCCCCCGTGATAAATGATGCCGCGGGCGATACCAAAAAGGAAACCAGTTGCGCAACTTCTTCCGGGCGCCCCATGCGGCCGAGCGGAATCTGGGCCGCCGTTGCCTTCCGAAGCCGTTTCTCCATGACCGCAACAGACCCACCCTTTGCCAACGCTTTGGCCTCCCTCTCCCATGAGGACGTCCAGATCGGTCCCGGACAGACGGTGTTGACCCGAACACGGCTGGGTGCAAGCTCCGTCGCAAGCACCCGTCCAAACGTAATCAGCGCCGACTTGGCCACTTGATAGTCGGGAAACTTGCTCCCTGCAGCAAGCCCAACAGTCGAAGCGATGTTGACAATACAGCCTCCCCCCTGACGCACCATCCACGGGATGGTTTCCCGACAGGCCCGAATGGCGCTCATTAGATCGAGTTCGATGGATGCCAACCAATGCGCGTCGGTCAGTTCCATTACGGGCAAAAAGTGCAGGGGGCCGCCTAGGTTGTTGACCAAAACGTCAATCCGGCCGAACGTCGCAACCGTTTTTTCGATCAGCCGTTTCATGGCAACCGGCTTTGTAAGGTCTGCTCGCACCGTCAGAGGCTTCGGCCCCATGGCGCTGATTTCACTGGCGGCTTCTCGAAGTGCCGATTCCTGCCTGGCCCCAATGGCAACGGCGTACCCACACGACGCAAGCGAAATGGCAATCGCCCTCCCAATTCCCCTGCTTCCACCGGTAACAATCGCCACTTTACCGCCGCCACTCATCACGATCACCTTTTTAACGCGCCATTCACACGGGCCAAATCAGCGCAAAGGACGGCTTCCTTTTTTTTAAGGGCATCCAGATCGGTCGTCAGCGCCGCGCGCACGGACTCCGGCGCCCGCTCCATGAAGAGCGGATTGTCCCATTTGGCCTCTATCCGGTCGCGCTCTGTCTTGAGTTTGCCGAGGGCTTTACTTAACCGATCTGCCTGCGCGACGAGATAGGACTCAGAAAGGATCACATCCATCTCGCCATCTTTTATGGGAATGGTTGACACGGCGGTTGAACCCTTCGGCACAGCCGCACGGCCTACCTCAATCGTCCGAATAGACACACGTGCCAGGGCACAGATATAGGGAAGATAACGGGTGTAGCGCTCCTTCGCCACTGCGTTATGCAAGTAAATCTCACACTCCAAACGCTCAGAAGGCGCGATCTGCATCTCCCCCCGCAGGTTCCGGATGCTCGATACCGTGGCAATCATCATTGTCTCGAACGCGTCGGACGCCTGCCCGTCCACGGGTACCGCGTTTGGGTAGGGGGCATCCACCAGACTCACCTGCCCATACTGAGCCGCCCCAAAAATCCCCCATAGATGTTCCGTAATAAACGGCATAAACGGATGCATCATCTTCAAGATTGCCTGAAACGTTTTAAGCAGCGTCTCCTGTGTCTTTGTGGGAGTCCCCACCTTGACGCATTCCAGATACCAGTCACAAAACTGATGCCACACGAATTGATAGACTGCCGCCGCCGCTTCGTCAAAACGGTAGGCGTTCATGGCCTCATGGACGGCATGAACGGTTTGATTCAGTCTGCCCGTTATCCACTCATCCGCCGGTGAAGCGTCGGCAGCTACAGCCGGTGATATTGCCTGGGGGGCAGGCTGCATCTGAATAAACCGTGCGGCATTCCACAGTTTGTTGGCAAAGTTGCGGTAGCCTTCGATCCTCTCTTCGGTGAGTTGAATGTTTCGCCCGGGGGAGGCCATCGCAAGGAGCGTAAATCGCAGGGCATCGGCGCCATATCGGTCAATGACTGAGAGGGGATCAATCACATTTCCACGAGATTTGGACATCTTCTGTCCCTCTTTATCCCGAACCAGGGCGTGAATATATACGTCTTTGAAAGGGATCTCCTTCATGCAATAAAGCCCCATCATGATCATCCTGGCGACCCAAAAGAACAGGATGTCGTGGCTTGTCACCAGCGTGGAGGTGGGGTAAAAACGTCGCAGCCAGACCTCGCTTGCCCCGTCGCCGTCGGTCGGCCAGCCCAACGTAGCAAACGGCCACAGGGCCGACGAAAACCAGGTATCTAAAACGTCCGTATCTTGTATCAGATGGGTGGAGCCGCATACCGGACAGGCGTCCGGTTGACCCACCGAAACGATAGGTCCCTTACAGGAGGGTAGACACATCCCCTTATCGTTGCCCCCGCAATACCATGCGGGGATGGGGTGTCCCCACCAGATCTGGCGAGAGATACACCAGTCTTGGATGTCTTCCATCCAGCCGAAAAAGTTGGCCTCCCATTCTTTCGGTATCAGATGGATGTCTCCCCGGCGAACGGCCTCCATTGCCACCTTCGCAAGGGAGTTTTTAGGGTCGTTCATACGGACAAACCATTGCTCTGAAAGGTACGGCTCCACGACCGTCGCGCAGCGGTAACAAACACCCACGGCGTGGGCATGTGCCTCCACCCCGCGTAACAGGCTGGCCGTTTTCAGGTCTGCAACAATCCTGTCCCGTGCCTTGGCCATATTCTCTCCGGCATAGGGGCCTGTCCGTGTCGTCACGGCAAGCTTTCCGTCGGGGGTTAGGACGTTCTCAACAGGAAGACGATGGCGTTTTCCGATGGCCTCATCGTTAAAGTCGTGCCCGGGGGTGACCTTTACCGCACCGGTACCAAAGGCGGGATCAATGGCCGCGTCTGCAATGATGGGGATCTGAGACTCTGTGAGCGGGAGTCGCAGCCGTTTCCCAATCAACGCGACATACCGCGCGTCCTCCGGATGCACCGCAACGGCCGTGTCTCCCAGTAACGTCTCGGGCCGGGTTGTGGCTACGACAATCTCTCCATCCTCTCCTGCAAGGGGATAGGCGATTTTGTACAGATGCCCGTTCGTCTCTTTGTGTGTGACTTCAATGTCGGAAAGCGCCGTTTGGCAATGGGAGCACCAATTGATCAACCGCTTGTCCTTGTAGATGAGGCCTTCCTGATAAAGTTTTACAAAGACCTCTCGGACAGCCCGGGAGCACCCTTTATCCATCGTAAAGCGTTCATATTCCCAATCGCACAAGGCGCCCAGCCGCTTTAGCTGTGTGACGATGGTCCCGCCGGAGGTCGCTCGCCACTCCCAAACCCGCCGGATGAAGCCGTCCCTCCCCAGTGCCCTCCAATCCTTTCCCTCCTGGGTCAGTTGGCGTTCAACCACGTTTTGCGTAGCGATGCCGGCATGGTCGGTCCCGGGCACCCAAAGCACATCGTACCCGTTCATCCGCTTAAATCGGACTAATGTATCCTGAAGGGTCACGTTCAGCGCATGACCAATGTGCAATACCCCGGTCACATTGGGTGGGGGGATCACCATCGAAAAGGTGGGGCGTGGATCGTGAGTTGCTTGTTCGCGCTTCCGACAGGCCCAGTTCCGCGCAAGTGCCACCTCCACGTCACCGGGGCGGTAGACTTTTTCTAGTGCGTTGTCTTGGGCGATGTTCATTTTTGTTTATCTCCTGGGTCGGGGCAACGTGGACATTGTCGTCCAAGTACCCGGCAACTTTCAAGGCAAGGGGTATTGATGAGACGGGTTACCTTGTCCATAGAAAAGAGGAAAGCGAAATCGGAATAATCCGCGGGTCGGGAAGGGACACATCATCCTGCAAGGTAACGAGAAGGGCGAACGGTGCATTGTAGACCTGCTTTTCGAGAAACGCACGGAGACCCCGTGTGTCGTCCAGTGGGTCAATGTGCCGGCGATATTTGACCTCGATCGGAATACGCTTTGTGCCGATGGTGAGGATGAAGTCTACCTCGGGTTCTGCACCCCGTTCCGGAAAGTATGCGACCTCCAAGTTTGGAACCGAAGCCAGAAAGTATCCCAAGGTACTTTCTGCCAACCGACCGGCCAGATCGGAGAGATGGGGAGCCGCTGCCAAGCCATCGGAATCGAGCGGAACGACTTCCTGTAGCCGCGCGGCTCTCAGGGTATGGTCGGAAAGACAGATTTTCGCAGGGGCCTTTTTGCGTTTGAGCCGTAATTCTATCGGTTGGATCAGACGAGCGAGCAACGTGCCGTCGAGAAAGCGTAAATAGGTAAGAACCCTGTGCCACCCGACGTTGCCTGCGAGCGCCTGCTGAATTTCGGGAATGAATGCTGCCTGCCCCACGGCCTGTCCGGCGTACCGGCAACACAGACGGAAAACCTCTTCCAAGAGTTTCTCGTCACGTTTCTGTCCGCGCGGGCCCATTCGGAGATCGTGCTGGATTGCCCTGCGAATGATGGTCTCATTGAGATAGTCCGCCAGTTCGTGCCAAGGCGTATCATGTTTTTCGTGGGCCACCGGATACCCGCCGCGTTCCGAAAATGCCTGAAAACTTTGGCGTCGGACTTTACGCTGCCGTTCTCCTCTTTGCACGGCCTCCCGCCAGAAACCTTCGGAAACCAGGTTATCTAGACCGTTATCGCCCCACTGTGACTCGCAGGGGAAGCCGAACCGTAACTCCGCGATTTCGCGTAGGATCAACGGCCCCATTTCGAGTGTGGTAACGCGTCCCGCCAGACTATCACGCCCCGCTTCAATGCGCAGGGACGAACTGCCCGTGATGAGTGCGCGAACCCCGTGATTGTCTACCAGATTTTTAATCTGGGGGGCCCATGCATCCAAGTTCTGTACTTCGTCAAACAGGAGATAGGCGGGCCGTTGCTCGTTGGCGGCTTTGTTGAACGTCTCACGGAGGATCTCTTTTTCAAACCACCTGGCAACGGCCAAAACCGGTTCCTGGATGCCTCGCAGGGCTGGCAGTTCGTCAAATTCAACGTACAGAATTCTTGTGGGTGAGATCCCTTCTTTGAGAAGGGATCGAATGGTTTGGCGGAGCAAAACGGTTTTCCCGACGCGCCTTGGGCCGCGCAACACCACGGAGGGCGTCATCCCTTGTTTCAGTAAATGGTATAGTCGCTTGAAAGGCCAGCGGTGGAAGGACGGTGGACGCAGCATCTCCGTGCCGGCCCACCAGGGGTTTACGGAACGGAGATTTTCCGATAACTCCAACGGCAGGTTGCCAAAAAGCGGATTTCGCTGGAGCGGGTGTACCTGTCGTTCTCCCACTGCCACTTCTCTCCCATAAGCCGTTACTGCTCGTAGCTAAGCAGTGAAAAAACGATATCTTTGGGTAGTTTATCCCTGCCATTTAAGAATAAAAGCTCAATCATGAAGGCCATGCCCACCACGTTACCTCCAAGGCGTGTCACGAGCCGATGCGTCGCAAGCGCAGTTCCCCCTGTTGCAAGCAGATCATCCACAATTAGGACCCGCTCACCTGCCGAAATGGCGTCTTCATGGATCGTTAGGCAATCCGTGCCGTATTCCAAACTGTACGACTCTTCCAACGTGTGAGACGGCAATTTCCCCGGTTTTCGAACCGGCACAAAACCCGCATTCAGGCGACCCGCGATCGGTCCCCCTAAAATAAATCCCCGCGACTCAACGGCCACCACCTTCTGGATCTGTTGCCCGGAGAAAGGATCGGCCATTTGCGCCACCACTGACTGAAAGGCGGCAGGCACTTTTAGTAAGGTAGTGATATCGTAAAAAAGGATTCCGGGCTTTGGAAAATCGGGCACCCCACGTATTAAACATTTAAGCGCTTCGGCGTTGAACCCTTCCGACGGGCAGCAGTTATTCTTCATACAGCCTTCATCATACAGCGCAGCTTCTTAAGACCTGCCCCTTCCAATTGTCTTACCCGCTCTCGGCTCAGACTAAGCATACGCGCCACGTCGCTCATTGTCTTGCTATCATCTCCTTCTAATCCATACCGTAGGACGAGGACTTGACGTTCTCTCTTTGTCAGACGTTCCAGCCATCGGAAAATGTGCTCCCGCCGTTCAATCCCTTCCGCTTGATAGGCAGCCGATACGCGGTCTCCAGATGCGCTTGGGAGGGCGATGCCACGCCGGTCTTCTTCAAGTACGTCGGGCGCGTGAGTATTTTGCAAAAGCTGCTGTATCTGGATCACCTGCGCTTTGGACCAATTCAAGTGTTTACAAATGGCCGGAAGGTCCGGTTCGTGTCCCAGTATCTGAACCAAACTCCCTAATTCTGCAAGGTATTTCCGTATCTGCTCATTGAGATGCACCGGAAGGTGAACCGCCGTGCCATGCTCCATAATTGCCCGCATCACCGCGCTGCGAATCCACCAAACAGCGTAGGTAGAGAACCTAAATCCAAGTTCCGGATTAAATCGCTCAACCGCCTTGATAAGACCAAGGTTCCCCTCCGCAATAATGTCGGAGACAGGCAGCCCCACGTGGAAATAACGCCGACCTATACTGATTACCAGGCCCAGGTTGGCCTCCACCATCCGCTTTCTGGCGGCAGAGTCTCCCTTGGCGACCCTTCGCGCCAAACGTAGTTCGTCCTTGGGAGTTAAGCGGGAGATATGACGAATTTCTTTCAGGTACTGCCCAACAAGATTAATGCCGGCAGAGCCTCCTTCCAAAGCGGGAGCACGTCCCTCCGAGACTTCTTCGGATACAGCGCTCTCGGATTCTGCTATTTCATCTATAGTGTCGTTTATAGTGTCGCTGTCCCCGTCGCATAAATCCGTGAGACGATTACTCCGGGGGGGTCTCATCTTTGGGGAGGGCGTCATCTGGACGGGCGATGGTGATATCTACCTTGTATCCGTAGATTTGGTTGAGGCCTTCCTGCATGCGCACGATGTCACGAAACGTCCACCGTGCGTCTTTGGAAAACCGAATTAAAACGTCAATGTGGCTGTATGCACCGAAGGCCCCCGGTCTCTCCGTATTACAAAGGCTGAACTCGGCAATCCGCCACTGTCTGCAAAAGCTAAAGACATAAGTGGTAGAAACCCGTGCCACACAACTCCATCTTAAGAGTCAGCCAAAGCCGCTAGGCTTCAGCCTCCTCAAGCCAGGCTCCCCGGGCCGGATTCGAACCAGCGACCAATCGGTTAACAGCCGACCGCTCTGCCAGCTGAGCTACCGGGGAAGAAAACCGGCGATACAAAACGTCTTTACTTTTAGACGGCCTCTTGTATATAATCCACTACCGTTGGGAAGGTCAAGGAATACCCACAGGGTCTTTAGAATGGCCGACCACGAAGTTGCGAAGCAGTGTGTGTCCACGGGTAATGCCCTATATTACCGGGGGAACTATCACGAAGCCGTCACTCTCTATGAACGTGCTATTTCGTTAGACCCGCAGTACGCCGATGCCTACTATAACCAAGGGAACGCCCTTGTGGCCTTGGGAAAGTATACGGAATCGGTGGCGGCTTATCAGAAAGCCGTCGAATTTAATCTCAATGACCACAATGCCTATAACAACTGGGGAAACGCGCTTTATTTGCTTGGGCGATATGAGGAAGCCATTGAGATGTACAGCAGGGGGATACAGGCCTGCCCGGACGCCGCCGAGCTGTATAACAACTGGGGCAGGGCGCTTTCTGCCCTTCATAGAGATACGGAAGCCATCGAGCTTTACCGGAAGGCCCTTGCCCTCTCACCGCAGAGTCCGCACGCACACCGCAACTGTGGCAATGCCTTATATAACCTGGGAAAGTACCAGGACGCGCTGGGGCTGTATCAACAGGCAATTCATATAGACCCCAAGGATATTGCCGCTTACAACAGTAAAGGGAAGTCCCTTTCCAAGCTAAATCGCCACCTTGAGGCGATTGAAGAATATAAACTGGCAACGGAAATTTCTCCAGACCACAATGAGTCGTACAACAATTGGGGGATTGCGATCTCCTCTCTTAGACAAGACGAGGCGCAAGAAATGCGATACGAGAAGTACGAACCCCCCATGTCAGCGTCTGTGCCCCCTGCCATCATTAGCGTAACACTGGGTGATTTTAAGCGGTATGAAGAGGAAATCATTACCTATCGAAAGCGGACGGAGCTTGATCCTACGGATATGCAGGCCTATCTCGAATGGGGCAAGGCGTTGTCTAGCCTAAGGCGTTACGATGAGGCCATTGATCGCTTTAGACGGGCGACCGAGATTAATCCGGAATATGTGGATGCCTATAACTACTGGGGCATTGCCCTCTTTACCCTCAAGCGGTACGAACAGGCGATACAACGCTATAAGAAGGCTATCGAAGTTGACCCCAATGACGCCGAATCGTACTTCCAGTGGGGGTTGGCACTTACCGCGATGAAGCGGTTTGAAGAAGCCATTGAGAAGTATAAACAAACTGCCTACATCCGCCCCACCTACGTAGACGCCTATCTTCAGTGGGGAAGATCCCTCTACCAGCTCAAGCGATACGACGAAGCCATCATACAATACCAAAAAGTGTTGGAGGTTAACCCGGAACATAATGCTGCTTATATCAACTGGGGAGACTCCCTCTTTGCCCTAAAGAGATACGATGAAGCGGCACTCATTTATGGCAAGGCCACGAGCACGACCCCCGGGGCAGATGACGCCGGCGCCCATTACCGCATTGCCCACCTCAATTGGTTTCAGGGAAAGTATGAAGCAGCGCTAGGGGGATATCGGCACGCGCGTGACATCTATCGGCAGACATCGGACGCGGCCATGGCTTCCCATCGCGCAGATCACTTTTTGTATTATGGCGGTCTGTTACACAACGTTTTTGGCGAGTTCAATCAGGCGGAGTCCGCCTACAAAGATGGATTGTGCATCAACCCCAATCACGTGGGACTCTTGATGGGCCTTGCCAGGCTTTATCTGGAAAAAAGGGATTCGGTCTCTTCATGAAAGATCAGCGCGCAGAAGAACACTGGAACGCACACGACGCGTTGCAGAAGGCCGAATCCTTTTTGAAAGAGAAGCTTGAGACCTCTCCTGGAACGGACATATCACTTCAGTATGCCATCTTGTTTTTACTGCTTAACGATCCGGAACGCGCAGAACACCACTTGCAGTCTGTATCAAGTACCGATCCCAATCTGCCCGAAGTCTGGCTGTACTTAGGTATTGCAAACATTCAAAAAAGTAATACCCATGAAGCTGTTTTATGCTTCCAGCGGGCCGTTTCTCTGGCCCCTACCGATCTAACGGCTCGCAGCTATCTGGCGGAAGCGCTTCGTCTGAATTCAGAACTTGGTCTGGCTGAAGCCGAATACAAGAAGTTGCTTGAGATCACCGATCGTCATATTGAATCCCACGTGGGTCTCGGCAGTCTCTATGAGACACTGGGGAAAAACGCTGCCGACTACAATCAGGCACTTTACTATTATGGAACGGCCCTCCAGATAGCAGATAGCAGAAACATTTCGAGGCGTTTGACGAATAAAGAGATCGCAGCGCTCCACTACGCGCGTGGCAATACGTGTATCAAGCTCTATAAAATACCGGAGGCGAGGGTCTCTCAAGGGAAGGAACTTCTGAAACAGGCCTTGGGTCACTTCAAAAAATGCGTGGCGCGAGACCCGAACCCTTGGGCAAAAGAAGCGGTTGCTGTCTTGGAGAAGCGGCTAGGCACGGTCTCCTTCCGTTCTGTAATGGAGGAGTTTGGGCCGTTGGTTATGGCTGCCCTTGCCGGCTTGATCTTTTTGGGAACACAAGTTTACGCCCTCATAGGCATTGTGAATGACTCTCCCATGTCAATTGTATCGTATGGCTTTTTAACCTTTAGCGCCATTATCCTCTTAGGCAGCGGTTTTTACCTGCCCCGGATATTGCCTCTTCCTATCGGTGGACTAGATTTTCCGCAGAGTCGGGACTCTATCGTCTCCCCCTCTGTTCCATGGGCCGCTAGCATGATTGACCAGAGCTAGTAGATGCGCCCTCTCCCCTTGCACCAAAAAAGCTTGCCTTTGGGGGCCCCGCTGCACCCCAAAAGCCTGCCTTTGGGGGCCCCGCTCCCTCTCTTGCAAAGCAGGCGAGGGAGATTCCGTAGGCCCTGAAGACATGCTGCTTGCGATTGATATTGGGAACAGCACGCTTAAGTTTGGGCTTTTCAAAGCGGAAGCACTCGTCTGCTACGGACGCCTTACTACGGATGTTTGCCAAACGTCTGACCTCTACGGCTCGTTGCTTAGACGTACAATGGTTCGGAACAAGCTCTCTCCTTCGCTCATCAAAGGGGCGATTGTGGCAAGTGTGGTGCCGCAAATGACCCGACCCATTCGCAAAATGCTTAAAGAATATTTTGGCCTTACCCCCATCATGGTTTCGACAAGACTTTCGCTTGGCATTCGGATTCGTTACGACGCCCCGGGCCCCGGAGCCGACCGTATCGCCGGCGCTGTCGCCGCCTATCAAAAGTTTGGCGGGCCCGTCATTATTGTTGGTATGGGAACCGCTACCACATTTTGCGCGGTCTCTAAGGCAGGAGATTATTTGGGTGGGGCCATCTCTCCGGGTATGCACATTTGTGTAGAGGCCCTCCTTGCTAAAACGCGAAAGCTGCCACGCGTCAATCTGAGCCTCCCCAAAAAAGTTATCGGGCATAACACAAAAAGTGGCCTGCAGTCCGGCATCCTCTATGGCTATGCGGGTTTAGTGGATACGATGGTTAGCCGCATCCAGAAAGAAATGGGGTCAGTCGGCACGGTTGTGGCCACCGGCGGGATGGCACCGGTTGTGGCACCGGCCTGCAAAAGCCTTGATTGCGTTCTCCCTACCTTGACTTTAGAAGGACTCATGCTTATCTACAGAATGAACGGCAGGTTGTAGGGGGCGGCCCTGTGTGCTTACTATTACCCAAAAGTCGGCTAGAGCGTTTTTTTATTGAAGTCGCTTGTGGGTGCTTTTTCCTCAACCCCACCTAACCTCCCCCCATCAAGGGGAGGAATCCCCTCCTTAAGCTAAGGAGGGGAAGGGGTGGTTTGAAGGGTAATTTCGGCAAACAAGGACTTGTGGGTAATGGTAAGCCTGTGTGGCCGCCTGGACTGTCGTGATGATGGAGGAAGTTGCGATGGAACCCAAAGAAACAACAACGGACGGCGCTGAGGCCGTTGCGTCATTGGATGACGCGGCCACACCGGGTGGGCTTCCTGCAGAAAACGTAACTGAACCGGCCCCAGCATCCGAATCTGAAGTAGATCGTCTACGCGCTTTACTTGAAGAAGCGAAACATAACGAGAGTCAGTGGAAGGATGTATATCTTCGGGCGTTGGCCGATCACGAGAACTATAAAAAACGCACACTGCGGGATCAGACCGATCAGGTTAGGTTTGCAAACGAGCGGCTTTTGAAGGAGATTCTCCCGGTGATGGATAATCTGGAACGCGCCCTTTCCCACGCGCGACCTTCGGCAGGGCAACCGGCCATTCATAGAGAGAAGATTGTGGAAGGGGTTGAATTGGTTTCCAAACAGCTTCTGGCCACACTTGGCAAGTTCGGTGTAAAACCCGTTGATAGCTTGCGTCAGCCGTTTGATCCGGTTTTGCACCAGTCGGTTGGACAACGGGAAGTGACAACGGAGGCTGATTGCGGGTGCGTGGTTGAAGAGGCACAAAAAGGTTATCTGTTGAACGAACGTCTGCTGCGTCCGGCGCTTGTCGTCGTCGGCAAGTTACCGGAAATTTCTGAGGGACAGTCTGCTCCCGCATCATAAATATCACACTAAGGAGGGATCACCATGGGAAAAGTAATCGGAATTGATTTAGGAACCACATTTTCTTGCGTTGCGATTGTCAGTAGTGGCGATCCGGAGGTTATCTCCAACGCGGAAGGCAGCCGGACCACACCGTCCGTTGTCGCAATAACTTCCAAGGGAGAGCGCCTGGTGGGACAGGTTGCACGTCGCCAGGCAGTGACAAACCCAACGAACACGGTGTACGCCGTCAAGCGTTTGATTGGGCGAAAGTTTGATATTGCAGAGTCTGCCGGGGCGATTAAACGTCTTCCCTATAGAGTGGTTAAATCGGCCGCCGGGGATGCCCACGTGGAGATTCAAGGAAAGACGTATAGCCCGCCCGAAATCTCTGCGATGATTTTGCAGAAATTGAAACAGGATGCGGAAGCCTATTTGGGAGAAAAGGTATCGGAAGCGGTTATTACGGTGCCTGCCTATTTTGACGACAGTCAGCGTCAGGCCACAAAGGACGCGGGCACTATTGCCGGATTAAATGTTTTGCGTATTATCAACGAACCCACGGCTGCATCTCTTGCCTACGGCCTTGATAAGAAGAGCAACCAAAAAATTGCAGTCTACGACCTGGGCGGCGGCACGTTTGATATCTCTATTCTGGAAATCGGGGATGGGGTTTTCGAGGTCAAGTCAACAAACGGGGATACCTATTTGGGTGGAGAAGACTTCGATCTTAAAATTCTTGACTGGCTTGCGGACGAGTTTAAGAAGGAGCAGGGGATTGACCTGCGTCGGGACACGATGGCCCTACAGCGCCTAAAGGAAGCGGCTGAGAAGGCCAAGATTGAACTCTCATCGGCCGTCGAGACGGAGGTTAATCTTCCGTTTATTACGGCGGATGCGTCAGGGCCTAAGCACCTGGTCGCCAAACTAACGCGATCTAAATTGGAGCAGTTGGTTGATGAACTCATTCAGCGGTCGGTGGGTCCCTGCCGAAAGGCAATGGAAGATGCCAAGGTGAGCACCTCAGACATTAGCGAGGTGGTTTTGGTGGGCGGGATGACCCGTATGCCGAAGGTGGTTCAGACGGTGAAGGACTTTTTCAAAAAGGAGCCTCATAAGGGAGTGAACCCGGATGAAGTGGTGGCCGTGGGTGCCGCCATTCAGGCGGCCGTACTCAAGGGCGACGTGAAGGATGTTCTACTGCTTGATGTCACGCCGTTGTCGCTTGGCATCGAGACATTGGGGGGAGTTTTTACCCGCGTGATTGATCGGAACACGACGATCCCGACTAAAAAGAGCCAGGTCTTTTCCACGGCGGCGGATAACCAGACGGCCGTGACGATTCGGGTGCACCAAGGTGAGCGGGAGATGGCCCAAGATAACAAATTGCTGGGTCAGTTTGATTTGGTAGGCATTCCGCCCGCACCCAGAGGGGTCCCGCAAGTCGAGGTCTCCTTCGATATAGATGCCAACGGTATCGTCCATGTTTCCGCGAAGGACATGGCCACGCAAAAGGAGCAGTCTATCCGCATTACGTCTTCCGGGGGCCTCAGTAAGGAAGAGGTAGACCGATTGGTTAAGGAAGCGGCCGGGCACGCGAGCGAAGATAAAGAGAAGAAGGCGCTTGCCGAGGCGCACAACGAGGCCAATAGTTTAATTTACTCAACGGAAAAATCGCTTGAAGAGTATGGGGACAAGATCTCTGACGCTGAACGCGAGAATGTGAAGGAGAAGATTGCGGCCTGTAAGTCCGCGCTTACAGGGTCAAGTCTTTCTTCTCTAAAGTCCGCCACTTCTGAGTTGACCACCGCCTCTCATAAATTGGCCGAAGAGATGTACAAGAAGAGCACGCAGGCGCCACCCGGAGAATCTAAGGCTACGGGGAATGGGAGCAACGGGTCCGGGGGGGCTGATGAGACCGTTGTTGACGCGGAGTTTAAGGAGACCGACAAAAAATAAGGGGAAGTAGCGTGGCGGGGAAACGCGATTATTACGATGTGCTGGGGGTTGACCGCGGCGCGTCTGAAGAACAGCTGAAGTCTGCCTATCGCAAGCTCGCGATGAAGTACCATCCGGACCGTAATCCCGGCTCTGCGAAGGCAGAAGGTATGTTCAAAGAGGCCAACGAGGCATACTCCGTTTTGAGCGATGCGAAGAAACGGCAGATGTACGATCAGTTTGGCCATGAAGGCCCCGCTAACATGGGGGGTGGCTTTAGCGGAGGAGACTTTA
>SBBL01000056.1 GCA_005239745.1 Candidatus Troglogloeales bacterium
AGAACTGATCCAATGCCGCATCTTCGCGCTCAGCCATGAACACGATGCCCTGCTGTCCCGACTGGCGGAGGAGGCGTTAAGGTCCCTGAACTATATTGGAGGGACAGCGTGAAGAGCGCCCCTCAAAACCGTCACGAGCGGGCGTGCAACGCAGCCGGTTGGACGCGCAGTCGGTTTTTAGATGTGCCCCACACCCGTTTGCAGGACCGTGCCCGCGTGATACAGGGCAGAAGGTGTGGAAAATTTCCACACAGGTGTATACAAAAAGATACACCCGTGCGCCTGTAAATATAATTTACTGCTTTAATTGTTAGATCAAGCTACTTGAGTTTTAAATGTATTTTAAAAAAAATATTCCGACCGACCATATTGGCATGAATATTGCTAGTTATATTTGGTGTGGTGTCGAACACAACGCGTTCTGACGCCACGTGCCGCGCGTGTAGCCGACGGTTCGGACAGTGAGCGAGTTCGCTGCGATTTCCCAATGCGGGAGAATGTCAGTAGGCTCCGTTCACGGTAATGGTACGCTCGGCCGATCACTTACAGCGAAGTATGGGAAATCAAACAAGGAGGACGCTATGAAGGGGAAGAGAGTAAGGCTCATGTGGGACCATGTGATTCTCGCGTCGTTCGTTTCAGCGGTATTCGTTGCTGTCACTTACATGCCTGCGGGTGCAGCATCGCCCTTCGCTTCTATTCCGGGGGGGCCCATTGGGATTGCCTGCATCGGCGACGGTCCGGGGGGAGATATCGATAAGCTGGCTGTAACCAGTTACAGCCCTGGAAACATGCATACGGTGGACGAATTGGGAACGGTAACCACCCTCTCCGTTCCGGGTTTCCCAAGCGACTGGAGCGGTATCGAGTCATATCTTGCGCTCTCTCATGGTTTGGGCGGCTGGCCAAGCGGGCAACTGTATGCGTCGTTCGGTGACACAATTTACGCGTTTGCGCTGGATTTAAGCAGCGCGGCCCCTTTTGTCACCATTCCGGGGGCGCCTTCCACGCACACCGGTGTCACCTTCGACCGAACCGGTGTCTGGGGGTTCGACATGATTGTTTCTTTTACGAACGGGGAGGTCTACAGGGTGGACACCGCTGGTTCCGCCACGTTCATTGCCACAACCGCTACCTGGCAAGAGTCTCCTCGCGTCATACCAGACGATTCCACCAAATGGGGGGCTTTTGCTGGTTGCATTTCAACTTCGTCTGAAACGGCCAGCAAGGTTTTTACGATTTGTCCGGGCGGAACCGTCTCAGACTTGGCCACGGGGATCCCCAGTGCGGAGTCATCCGATGTCCGGCCTGTATCCGGAGAAACGGCATTTGAGTCAACCCCCTACGTTTATTTCACATCACGTAATAGCACGGGTGAAATCTGGGGCTACCCGGCAGCCGACTTTCCTGCGGGTTCTGCGGGGGACATGTTTGTGAGTCGAGAGTTCGCCGGTGGCATTACCCAGATCAGTGGCCCTAGTGTCGTTAGCGAATTTGAAGCTCCTATCGGACAGCACTATGAAGGATCAAACTTCTGCTTTACCGCAGGGGTGATTGATGACCCGGAGATTTGTGGTAACGGGATTGATGACGATGGGGACGGGCTGATAGACAATGACGATCCTGCCTGTCAGGTCTGCGGGGACGGAGACATTGACATCGGCGAACAGTGCGACGATGGCAATACCACCGATGGGGATGGTTGCTCGTCTACGTGCGCGCTTGAAAATGAGCCGCCCGTTTGTACGGGAGCGATGGCAGGGCCTTCGACCGTTTGGCCGCCGAATCACAAAATGGTTTCTATTGGCATCAGCGGCGTTACGGATCCCGATGGTGATCCCGTGAGCATTACGGCAACAAGCGTCTTTCAGGATGAACCGGTGCCGGGGACCAGCCCTGATGCAACGCTAAGTCCGCTCGCAGTGCGGGCCGAACGCAATGGCAACCCGAAGACACCAGGCAATGGGCGGGTATACCATGTCAGCTTTACCGCCGATGATGGACAGGGTGGCACATGCACTGGGGAAGTAACCGTCTGTGTTCCGCATGACCAGGGGAATGGGTCCACCTGTGTGGACGAGGGACCCCTGTACGACTCTTTGGTTCCGTAGCATCCGAGAGGGACGTGGTCTTGCACATGATTAAAATGCAATGTGGCCGGCCACGCCAGTGGCCGGCCCTCCTCGTGGTTATTGCCTTCCTGTTGGAGGTGGGATGTGTCGGGTCTCTCCGTTCAAAAGGGGAGTCATCGTCTGTACGGGATCGTCCCCTCCTCCTCGCATTTTCCGGATCGCTTTTTGATCAAGATGAGAAGCGTAATGCTGTAGCGCTTCGCTTTGAGCTTCCCTGTGTTGAGAAAATCGGGCCTGACGGGCGCTGGACGCTGGAAACTGGCATGGGACAGGGTACAGCCGAGGTACTTCAACCCGATGGAACAACCAAACAGGTGCACTTGAAGGTTCGAGTCAGTCGCTACCACAAAGCGGGGCTGCCATCAGGATCACTCAAAGAGGAGCGCCGCTGGTCATTCCGCGGGGACCTGCATCTTGAATCGGATGATTATCCAGAAATTGAAATGGAGATTGGCGCCGAGATTGCCATTCCGAAGACAGGTACGACACGAACGCTGCCTTCCGTGTCTACCGCTCCCGTTTCCGGCGATGAACGGGCACGTATTGTCAGCCTGATGGGCACGCTCCAAGGGGAAGGAAATGGAGGAGGTCTCCTCTATGGGCGAAATACTTCGTTATGGGGGAGGCCTCCATCCAAGCTGCCGTATATGGGTTATGTCAGGCTAACTAAAATCGCCGAGTGAGTGTACTTGTCAGAACTTATTGGCTCTCTCTCACTTCAAGCGGGTAAACCGGTTTGGGTGTAGTCGAGTTTTCCGGCCACAGGTGATACGCCCGAACCGTCTTCAAGCGAGGGTGCGACAGCGATTCGAGCGCATTGAGGTGCGCCTTCTGCGCAAGCGCCAGGTTACTGCGGTTCTTCAAATCGTCCCGGCCGAAGTGGCCGCGCCATCACCTGAAGCACCCCGTCTTCCGCGCAATAGATCAGGGGAACCCGAACCACTCGCAGTGGCCGCGCCACGAAATAGCAGGCGTACTGAAAGAAGTTCATGTGCCGCCATTGCTTCTGGGTCGTGTCGTAGGCTGCCGTCGCCTTCTTGAGCGGGGACACGGGAAAAACTCCCCCGCGGGAAATCAACGACGACGTTGATCCTTCCCACGTTTTCCACGAACTCAACCTTACTCAATCCCCCATTCAATCTCCCACGGAGGTTCCACCCTCAGCGTCCGGCTGAACAATGACTTGACCGCCCCCATAAAACCCTTCTATCAGCCTCCGCATCCTAAACTTACCCACTTGAGAATGAGAAAGAACCAAGAAAGACATGCCGGAATGATCGTAGGAGTGGCCCTGTCGTGCGCCGTGCAAAGGCACGGCCTTTCATGGGGTGGGAGTCCCCACCGTACGCAAGGTCACGGAACGGTCAAAATGATGTGATCCCTTATTCACAACAACCCCCTCGTCGTGTTATGAGAGACCGATGTCTCTCTCCTCTGAATCGGTCCTGGAACGGTATAACGATTGGGGGGATGGGTACGATGCGCTGGTGCGCGTCACGCCGTTCCTCATCAATTG
>SBBL01000127.1 GCA_005239745.1 Candidatus Troglogloeales bacterium
CGGTGGGGCAATCAGTTTTACCGCCCAACCCGTGATACCATAAAACCGCATGCCGAACGTGGGAAGTGCATAATCAGGGTGGGCAAAAATGATATACAGATCGCTCACGCCCGCGAGGATCATCAACATGCCCAATATTCGAATATCCCCCGGTATTTCGTTGCTCACCAGTGGCACTCTCGTGTGTCTTTGTACCAGAGCCTGCGAAAATAATTGACGATTTGTGCATTGAGCCTTAAGTAAAACATCGTCGCCAATGTAATATTGATGAGCTTTTGCCTAATGACGCCATTTTCTAAGAATCGCCGTGGAGACGTGGTCACCGGGTCCTTAAGAATAATCGGCCTGTCATGCTTTAAAAGCCTGCGGTAAAAATCAATGTCTTCAAAAGCAACGGCGTCGTCAAACCCGCCTAAGCTTCTAAATAGCGTGCTTCGGATGAATAACCCCTGGTCGCCATAGGAAAAGCAGTGGAAGCGCGTCTGGTATTCATAAAGTTTTAGCAGTGGGTGGGGATGACCGAAAGACATCCGAAAACGGCCGGATTGCGTTTGGGTGCGACATAAGGCGTCACGCACTGCCGTAAGGCCGCCGGGCGGTAGCCGCGTATCCACATGCAAAAATAAAAGTATCCCCCCGACTGCCGTGCTCGCCCCGTCGTTCATCTGGGTGGCCCGCCCCTTTTCGCTTTTAACCACCGTTGCATATTGGGATGCAATCACCGCCGTTTGGTCACTGCTTCCGCCGTCTACCACGATAATTTCGTCGGGACGGTGGTTCTCGGTCAAGTCTATCAGCGCAGATTTAATCCGTGCCTCTTCGTTAAAGGCCGGCAGGATGACGGAGACTTTTTCGCGATCGCATAGGCGTTGACGCCTAAGTTGTGAGAGGCGCGCTAAATCTTCGGCCGTATCAATATCCAACTTTTTAGGCAGAAGACGGTAAGAAAGGCCCTTTTTCGCAAGCGTGTTGAGCGTGTGGCTAAGAACATCCGGTGTGCTCCACGGAACCCCCTCAAAAATACAGTTCTGCTCCGCCTGTGTGAGGCCGATTAAGTAGTATCCCCCGTCTTCGGATGGGCCGATCACTACCTGTTTTTTGGAAAGCACCGAGAACGCTTGACGGAGAGTGAACGTCTCTATATCGGGGCAATCACTTCCAATGACGACGACCTTCTTGGCGCCTTCTTGAAACGCTGCGTGCACAACGCGCGAAAGGCGATCTCCTAAATTCCCCTCACCCTGTGGTATAAATCGGAAAGGCCCATTCACCCATTGCCGAAGGGCCCTCTCTCGCATGGGCGGATCAAAGGCAATGACCACGCCTGCCCGTTTCCGTGCAAGTGGCCGTGCCGCATCTATGGCAGTTTCTGCCATCTCCTTATAGAGGGCGACGGCCGCCTCGTCCCCAAGGGAACGGGCCAGTCTTGTTTTGACGTTTTGTTTTTCAGGATATTTCAGAAACAGGATCAGACGATGCTCACAGGTTCCCATAGGTTCCAATCTCGACGGCTTGTAGGCGACCGCGCACTAATACACCTGCCTCTGTGGCCACCTGCCTTGCCTGAATCGGGTTGTGAGAAGACATCAAGATGGCCGCGCCCCTTTTCATCCATTCTTGCAAGCAAGAATGAAGCAGTTGTGTACCGGCTTCATCAAGTGACATATAGACTTCGTCCAATAAAAGGACGGAAGGCAACGCCAGCAGCGCCGCCGCAATTGAAAGACGCCTCTTCATGCCGGCCGATAGATACCGGCAGGCCAAGTTCGCAAACGGACCGATCTCTACCCGATCGAGTGCGCGTTTTATTTCAGTGGCAGTGGGTTTACGGCCACGAAGACCCATTGCAAAACGCAGGTTCTCAGCCGCGGTGAGCGCGTCATACAATGCCGATTGGTGACCCAGAAAAAAGAGGTGTTCTCGAATGGCAGCCTGTTCGGATTGTCCGTCAAACCCAAGAACGGTAAATCGCCCGGAGGAAGGCCGTTGCAGGCCGGCTAAAATCTTCAGAAGGGTGGTTTTGCCGGCGCCGTTGACTCCGAACAGGACGTAACACGCTCCCTCGCGGACATCAAAGGATATGCTCTCCAGCACGGGACGGTGCCGAAACGTCTTGCTAATCTCTATGCTCTGGATTGAAAAATGATTGCGCATAAAGACGGCCGCCCCTCACTTGAGAGGAAGTGGAGAGGTCAGGGAAGGACAACAGCAATCTGGCGTTCTGCGAAAACGTTAAACATATCGTCCACAGGTGCCGGCGGAGCTAGTAACAATTGATCCCAAAACAGTGTGATGGTGGTGGGTGCCGTGCCACTTCTCATCTGGAGAACAGCCTGCCAAATAGGGGCTAGTCCGAGCGTAACCTTATCATGTGATTCGGGACCAAGCACATCGGTGTCGTAGAGATCATATAACACGCTGGCAACGGCAATCTCACTGCGGGCAGTTATGGCATCCTCCTTAAGCGATGGCACTTTCAAAGAAAAAAGGGTTTCTAGATCGAAGGCAAGCTCAATGCCTATGTCCTTGGCATCAACATGGAAGGGGTGACCCAAAACAACCGAGGCAAAAAACGTTGCCCATCCCTCCGACCAACTCAGTCTGGGGTCCTGATTGCTGTCCGTTAACCCGTGCGTTCCTCCAGGAGAATCGTCCCTAGAAAGGTTCTTCAATACAAAGTGGCCATATTCATGCGCAACGATGGCGTCATCATATTCATCACGATCACCATAGGCATCTCCCCCCTTCACAAAAATCGCATCACCATCGTAACCCGTAGTAACGTCTCTGCCAGACTCCCAGTAGGCCACAAGTGGCGGAAGACAGGCTGAACACAGGGGTTCTACGGTTTCAGCCCCTTTTAGAAAAACATCAAGCATATTAAACGCTCCACCGATGAGGGATCTAACGGTTGCGGTCGGTGAAAGATCGCTGAAGGCATCTTGCCGGCTGTCGTCCATATAGGCGGAAATAAACGAGTAGGGGATACGATGGAGAGGATCGTTTTGGATGGTAATTGGCGTAGGAGAATTGATCTCGGCCATCACCTGAAGATAAACCCCCGCCTGCCGATTTGAGTTATTGATAGTCGGAAAGGCAAAGGCACCATCGGCCCCGGTGGTAGCGGTTGCCAAAATAGTCAACCCATCGGTGGAGACAACATGAATCACTGCCCAGCGAATCGGTTTGGGCGTTCTCTCACCTGTAAATCCGAATTCGTTTAAGACGCGATCTTCGTAATACGCCGTACCGGAGAGCGTCAGCTGAGCAGACCCGGGGGCCGGGCTGACAACGCCGATGGTTGCCATCGCGCTGAACACACCGCTTGTCACCTGAATACGTGCAACACCTATCTGATGCCCCATTACTAGACCGTTTCCATCTACGGTGGCAATCCCTGAATCAAGTGATTTCCAAACGATGGGACTATTGTTGGCTACGGCGGTCAGCTTGACTGTCTCACCGACGACCAGGGTTGTCTGAATGGGGTCTACTGAGATAGGTGGTGGATCACCGCCGCCGTCACTTCCACAGGCAGAGAGCAGCACCCATAAAACCAAACCGAAAGGCCTAAGCCGTGATGTCATTGTACGGAAAAATGAGGAATGAACGTTGGAGCGGGAAACGGGATTTGAACCCGCGACCCTCGCCTTGGCAAGGCGATGCTCTACCGCTGAGCTATTCCCGCGCCCGGGGATCGTACCCCACGTGAAAAACTTCTGTCAAATGACGGTTTTTAGAGGTTGCCCTTGACTTACCTTAAGCCGTTTTGTAGCGCACCCTACAGGTATTGTCCCTGGTAGGCGGCAGGTTTATCGGGATCACCTGAAACTTTGATGACACCAAACTGCCCTTCGTAGCGCTTGACGTTTTCTTGAAGCGCCGTGAGAAGACGTTTGGTGTGGATGGGGCTTGAAAGGATGCGCGCCCTGACCTTGGCCTTGGGCACCTGGGGGTTAGCGTAGATAAAATCAAGAACAAACTCCGTTTCGGTATGTGATAAGAGCGCAAGGTTCGCATATGTCCCTTGTGCAGTTGCTTCATCAATATCAATTTTTATTTGAACCGGAGGCACCGACATGTCAACTCCATTAGAATGTTAAACTGCGGCGGCCATTCTCATACGAGTGGGCACATAAAGTCAAAACTTTTTAAATGGGTAGGCCAAATCTCACTTCACAATCCCCTGCGTCGAAACAAGGTGCCGGCGCATCCCCAGCTCCTCTTCTGAAAACCCAAGCGCTAGCCCCACCAATTGGGGGAGGTGGAGTACCGGCATGCCGAAACGTTCTCCCTCTCCCATCTGCCCCGCCGCGCGATCTTGATAAATATCCAGGCTCATGTGACAGAGCGGGCAAGGAGTGACCATTGCATTCCCCCCCTTCCGTTTCGCTTCTCCAACGTGTTTCCCGACCATCCTTAGTGCAATTTGCTCCTTCTCAAGGAGGATGGGGAACCCGCAACATTGAGTCCTTCCGTCGTACGCCACGGGAGAAGCCCCTAGCGCTCGGATAATTTTTTCAAGGGACACCGGATTTTCCCAATCATCAAACCCTGTCGCGGAAGCCGGGCGTAAAATGTAACAGCCGTAAAAGGGGGCGATCGCAAGATCGGATAGAGGTTTGACCACCCGAGACATCAGGGCCTCCATGCCAAACTCTTTTACCAAAATCCACTGAAGATGCCGCACGGCGACCGTGCCGCGATATGTCATCCCCGTAGATTCTATTAAGTGGTGGTTGATGCGGTTGCGCAAGGGTTCATCTTGCTGCAATAACTTGTTAATCCCGCCTAACGTCCCCTGACAGGTGCCGCAAACCGTCATAATGGGAAGCCCCATGGCTTCGGCAGTCGCAAGTGTTTTGGCATTGAGTGTATAGGCTAAATCCGGATCGGCCTCCGTAATCACACCTGCCCCACAGCAGTTAAACTCGCCAAGCTCCACAAGCTCGATGCCTAACCGCTTGGCGACTTTTACCGTCGCCTGATGCAACTCCGGTGTGGCCCCCTTAGCGGCACACCCAGGATAGTAGGCGTATTTCACGATGGCTCCCTTACGACCAAACGCTTATGAGAGGTAACCGTCCGACCCATCTCTTTATTACGGCAGATACTTTTGGACCACCCACCCTACCATAAACATGGCCATACCGGCGAAAGTGGCGTTAAAGAGAAATCCCATATCTTTATTCTGCCACGCCGAAATAATCAGGGCGTTTAGAATCAACGCTAGTCCGGCACACTGAGCTCCCTTGCCCAAATAGTAGAAGAGCTTTTTCACGTTAGGGCACCTCTAAAAACCTACTGCGCGACCCAATTGCTGCCCACCCCAAAACATTAAAACATTGTTTTGGGGACCCCGGTGCGAGCTGCTGTGCTCGGAATCCTCATGTACA
>SBBL01000075.1 GCA_005239745.1 Candidatus Troglogloeales bacterium
AGGGAAGCAGTATAGGGACGGAGAAGAAATCACAAGCGTTCAACTTGAAAGGATGGCTGCTTGATGAAAACTTTTACACACCTATTGACAAGAGCTCTCTCGCCTCATTAAAGGCGACCTAAAAAGTAGCACATCCGCTTTAGCCCCTCTCTTAGTTGGCGTGGCTCAGCCGTGTAGCAGCATACCAGGTATCCGGAAGGAAAATCATAAAAAAAGCCCGGGTGCACCAGAATTTTTTCCTTGCGGAGCAGCTTTAGGGCAATCTTTTCCTCGTTGCATTTGTTATCGTTCATCCGTATGGCCAGATAAAATCCCCCCTCAGGTGGGATGAACGAAAACGCCGTGGATCCTCTCATCGTAGACATCGTTATCCTAAAGCGGCGCAGAACGTGCGATTGGTACGCCTTTATAAACGGTACTCCTTCGGCAAGTAACGTGGGAAGCGCGAACTGGGCCGGCTCGTTCACCGGTAAAAAGGTATCCGATATCCCTATCAAGATTTGAAGCGCATCTTTCACCCATTTTGGCTCCCCGGATACCCCAATCCAGCCGATCTTGACACCGGGCAAGGCCAGCATTTTAGAAATCCCGTTAAGCGTAAAGACGAGCGGAGCATCCGTATGAATGGGGCGAGGTAAACGTGTGGTACAAAAAAGAAACGGGCTAAACACCTCATCGGAGATAATCGGCAAGCGGTGCTTCACCGCAATAGCGCACAGTTGTTCGATCTCGCCCTGACTAAGGACTGCTCCTGTCGGATTATGTGGGGAAATTAAGACAATGGCACGCGTCCTTGGGGTGATCTGACTCTTTAGATGATCAACATCAAGCGTCCATCGGTTTTCTGGAACCAATCGGTAAGAGACAATGTTGACGTCGCAGAGCGCGGCGATGGAATCAAACAAGGGATAGGTGGGGGTTGGGCAAAGAATCTCATCGCCGGGGTGGGCCAGTAGTTTGAACAAATACCAATAGGAGACGCTGGTGCCAGGCGTCAGAAGGATATGATCTGCCGGGAGCCTTGCCCCTTCCCCCGCATAATACTTTTGGATGGCGAGGCGGGTGACCCGTTGCCCCTGTGGGTCTGGCTGATAGATTTTTGCCTGTGAGACGGCTTGCGAAAAGGCTTTCCTTAAAATTGACCGCGGATAGCAGATGCCTTGTGCGGTAACATTTGCAGAAATGAAATCGGTAATAGGCAGTCCCTTTTTTATGATTGCCTTTTTCTCTCGATAGAGCGCGTTCAGTTTCCCATTAAAAAAACCGGCGCATCTGGAAAACATATCGCACGCTAAGGAGTCCTTCGACACTACTTTGACGCTATTTGGAGGCGGCAATCGCAGGCGTGTCTTCTGCTATAGCGCAAACTGCGCGAGGCCATTGCCAAACGACCAGTTTTCCCTCTTAACGTCAACGAGGCTGATGACCACGTCCTCGGTACGCACGCCCAGTTCCTTGTTCAGGCCTTCTACGATCGCTTTATAAAGCGCCTTCTTTACATCGGCGGTCCGTCCTTCGTTAAGGGTGATCTGGACAAAGACGATCCCATCCGTCCGTGGAATGTCGAGGTAATGAGGGTCATAAACTAAATGACTTGCTTCGTGTTCGGTAATGATCTGAAACCGGTCACTCGCCGGTATGCCGATGGTATCCACCATGGCTTGATGGACAACTTTTCCAACGCTACCCCCAAACCCCGCGGGGCCTCCCTTTATGAGTGAAATGCGGACCAGTGGCATACTGTGTCTAACTTGGTCGGGGTGAGAGGATTTGAACCTCCGACTCCCTGCTCCCAAAGCAGGTGCGCTACCGGGCTGCGCCACACCCCGTAAATGCTAACGACTATAGTAAGACAGCATAACTGTACGCAAGAACACAATCAAGTCTTGCATACGATTTGCCTATGGTAATTGGTCACTGAAAGCGTTAGTGTTCGGCTATAAGCCATGTACGATGTCGCAGTCATAGGTTCGGGCCCAGGCGGTTACGTAGCCGCAATACGCGCTTCACAGCTTGGATTGAAGACCGCGGTCGTCGAACGCGCTGAACTGGGCGGCATATGCCTGAACTGGGGGTGTATTCCGACCAAGGCACTCCTGAAGTCGGCCCAGGCATTTGAATATCTCACCCATGCAAAGGACTATGGAATCCGCATCAGCGGCAGAGCGGACGTAGATTTCGGTGCCGTGGTGGGACGTTCCAGGGACATTGCCGATAGAACGAGCAAAGGCGTGCAGTTCCTGATGAAGAAGAATATGATTGATATCATCAGAGGAACAGGAAAGATAAAACCTGCCAAGAAAATTGAGGTCACAAACGAAACGGGAGGGACAAGTCTTGTGGAGGCTAAACATATCATCCTTGCAGTGGGCGCCCGTCCCCGCGCATTGCCGAATCTCCCGATGGATGGGAAAAAGGTTATTGATTACCGCAAAGCAATGGCGCTGCCTTCACAACCGCGGTCAATGGTGGTGGTCGGCTCAGGTGCAACGGGAAGTGAGTTCGCTTACTTCTACAACGCGATCGGGACAAACGTGACACTCGTGGAATGCCTTCCAACCGTGGTACCGGCGGAAGATGAAGCGGTTTCAAAACAACTCGAGCGTTCGTTCAAAAAAGCAGGTATGGAAGTGATGACCTCATCCGAAGTGCTTTTCGTGGACACAAGAGGGGACGTTTGCAAAGTAACGATCAAAACGCCAAAGGGCGAACAAACCGTTGAGGCCAAGATCGTGCTTTCTGCCGTAGGGGTTCAGGCCAACATAGAGAATCTGGGGCTTGAAGAAACGGGCATCACGCAGGAAAGGGGGAAGATACTGACTGATAAATATTACCGGACCAATGTTTCCGGTTATTACGCGATCGGTGATTGCGTCGCCGGCCCGGAGCTTGCTCATGTGGCCAGTGCAGAAGGGATTGTTTGCGTCGAAAAGATCGCCGGACACCATCCCGAACCCGTTGATTATCACAATATTCCCGTCTGTACCTACACCTCGCCTGAAATCGCATCCATCGGCATAACGGAGGGAAAAGCCAGAGAGACGGGCCACGAGATCAAGGTCGGGAAATTCCCCTATTCAGCCAGTGGGAAGGCCCGCACGGCTGAGGCAACGGAAGGTTTTGTCAAACTCATTTTTGATGCGAAATGCGATAGACTTCTCGGTGCACATCTTATGGGTGATAATGTGACGGAAATCATTGCGGAGCTGGTGGTGGCAAGAAAACTGGGAGCAACGGGTCCCGATATCATCAAGACGATTCATCCGCATCCGACCTTGTCAGAAGCCGTTATGGAAGCGGCGGCAGCAGCGTATGGAAAAGCGATAAATTTATAGGAAGTCAGGAAGGGAAAATCACGTTTACTGCGGCACGAACGGCCCGGCCCCTGTGACTGACGGTGTTTTTTTCGACAAACGACATCTCGGAGAAGGTTTTTCCCGTCTCTGGCATGTAGAAAATAGGATCATACCCAAACCCGCCATTCCCGGATTCCACCTCCGAGATTACCCCATCCACCCGACCCTCGACCACTTCAACCCTCCCACCCGGAAAGGCAATGGCCACAACGCAGAGGAACCTTGCCCCACGCCGATCTTTAGTGACCCCTCGCATTTGATCCAAAACCTTATTGCGGTTATCGGCATAGGTTACCCCGTCACCGGCAAACCTTGCGGAATAAAGACCCGGTGCGCCGTGAAGCGCGTCAATTTCCAACCCTGTATCATCGCCTATCGCGATATGGCCCGTCGCTTCCATCACCGTGCGCGCCTTAATCACGGCATTCTCGGCATAACTTGCACCGACCTCCGGCGGCAATACGACACCGGGAAAATGCCACAGTGGCCGCACATTAACCAACACTTGACATCCCTCCAAGATGGCCGTGATCTCCGCGAATTTGTGCCGGTTTTCAGTTGCCAAGATAATGGTCGTCACCGCACTGCCTGAATCTCTCCAATAAGCGCCTTCTGCGCGGCAATCCATTTTTTAATCCCTTTGCCTGCAAGGGCCATGAGGCCATCCATTTCCTCTTTTGTAAACGGTTCCCGTTCCGCAGTGCCCTGTACTTCAATATATTGACCGCTACCGGTCATGACCACATTCATGTCCACTTCAGCGCTTGAGTCTTCTACATAGTTGAGATCTAACAAAAGTTTTCCCGCGACTTTACCCACGCTAATCGCGGCAAGATAGTCGCGGACCGGTAGTTTCTCGATCCTCCCCTCTTTCTGGATAAACCGCAGGGCATCCACAACTGCTATATAAGCTCCGGTAATAGACGCCGTACGGGTTCCGCCATCGGCCTGAATGACGTCGCAGTCCACAACGATTGTCCTCTCGCCGAGAGCGGAAGCGTCAATCACGGACCGCAGAGACCGACCAATCAGCCTCTGAATCTCTTGCGTTCGACCGCTAATTTTGCCACGCGCCGCTTCGCGCATGATCCGATCTTTTGTTGACGCCGGAAGCATCCCATATTCGGCCGTCACCCACCCCTTTTTCTTGTTGCGCAAAAAGGGGGGGACCCGCTCCTCAACCATGGCCGTACAAAGCACCTTCGTATCCCCCGTTTCAATCAGCACCGATCCAGGCACATGTTTCAGGTACGATCGTTGGAGTTTCAACGGTCTGGGTTGATCTCGTTTCCTCCCGTCACTGCGCACGTTTATGTCTCCCCAAATAACCTTCGATAAAACAATCAATGTCCCCATCCATAACGGCAGAGACGTTGCCGACTTCCACGCCCGTTCGGAGATCCTTCACCATCTGATAGGGCTGAAAAACGTACGAGCGAATCTGATGTCCCCAACCAATCTCTTTTTTTTCGCCTACCAGTTCCGTCATGGCTTCATCTTTCTTTCGCACCTCAATGTCGTACAGGCGGGAACGCAGGATGGTCATGGCGACATGCCGGTTCTGTAACTGTGAGCGTTCATTCTGGCATTGCACGACAATACCGCTAGGCAGATGCGTGATTCTCACCGCCGATGACGTTTTGTTGACGTTCTGACCTCCCGCACCGCTTGAGCGATAGGTGTCAATACGAAGCTCCTTTTCATCAATGACCACACTAACGTCGTCATCAATTTTTGGCGACACCGAAACGGAGGCAAATGAGGTATGCCGACGCTTATTCGCGTCGAAGGGGGAGATGCGTACCAGCCGGTGGACACCCATCTCCCCCTTAAGATAGCCATAGGCATAAGGCCCCGATACGGAAAATGTGACACTTTTAATGCCGGCCTCATCTCCCGGCAATAAATCAAGCGTTGTGACTTGATAGCCTTTTGCCCCGTGGACTTCCGCGCGTTCAGCCCAGCGTAAATACATGCGAGTGAGCATCTCGGCCCAATCCTGCGACTCAGTCCCTCCGGCACCAGGATGAATGGTTACAATGGCATCATTAAAATCCTTCTCACCACAAAGGAGTGTCTCAATCTGGAGGGCATGCACCCGTTTCTGAATCCGTTCCAGGTTTGTTGCAATCTCTCCTTCCAACGACACATCGGACTCCTCTTTTGAGAGGATAACGAGCAACCGCGCCTCCTCCAAGTCCTGCGAAATATCCGTGTATTGCTTGACGCGCTTCTCTATACGGGCCTTCTCAGCTGTCTTGGACTGCGCCGTAGCACGGTCCTTCCACAAGTCTGGGTGGGCACATTCAACGGTTAGCGTTTCGATACGACTTTCAAGGGAAGGCAGGTCAAAGATGGTCTCGCAATTTTGCAACCGTCTGTCCAAGCGCTTCAATGGTCTGCTCAAGCTCTATCTGCATCCGTCCTCTCCGTCGGCCCCCCTCCTTAAGCGAGGAAGGGCTAGGGGGGTTGTCGTGGTGGCTTCTTCCTTACAAGACCGCGGCAATTTTGTGGTGGGTATAGACCTCTATGATGTCGCCTACCTTAATGTCATTAAACTTTTCAATGCCGATACCGCACTCGTACCCACTCTGTACCTCTTTGACATCGTCCTTAAAGCGTCTGAGTGAACCCATCGTGCCCTCATGGACGACGACCTGATCCCGAATGAGGCGTAGACCGGTGTTGTTCCTCGTCACCGTGCCATAGATGACATAACCCCCGGCGATTGTCCCGCGCGTGGGGATTGAAAATAACTTGCGTACCTCCATGCGCCCAAGCGTCTCTTCCTTCAGCGTGGGGTCTAACAAGCCGGCCATGGCGGCCCTGACATCTGCAAGGGCATCATAAATGATGGTGTAGAGGCGAATGTCCACGCCTTGCGCGTCTGCAAGCCCCTGAACCGCGGGCGCCGGACGAACATTAAATCCAATCACAACCGCGCCGGACGCGGACGCCAGCAGGACATCCGACTCCGTAATGCCGCCTACCCCACGATGCAGGATGTTCAGCTTGACACTGGTTGATGCAATTTTTTCCAATGATTCTCTAATCGCTTCGACCGATCCTTGTACATCTGCCTTAATAATTAAATTAAATACTTTAGCAACGTCGCCGGCGACTATCCGAGAGAGGTCATCAAGCGCCACGCGTGGTGTATGCGTTGCCTCTGCTACACGCTTTTTCTCCATACGTGCCATGGCAACCGCTCTGGCAGTTTGTTCGTCCGCAACCACCACAAAAGTATCCCCAGCCAGAGGGACGCCTTCTATGCCGATAACTTCTACGGGAACCGAAGGCCCCGCCGAGGAAACGGTTTTTCCCTCATCATTGACTAGCGCACGTACCTTTCCATAACAAACGCCGGCAACAAAAACATCACCGCCTCTCAGGGTACCTTCCCGGATAAGGACAGAGGCCACCGGGCCCCGTCCACGATCTATCTTTGCCTCAATCACGGCCCCAACGGCCATTCTGTCTGGATCTGCCTTCATATCCATCACTTCCGCCTGTAACAGGATCATCTCTAGCAAATGGTCAAGACCGAGTTTCTGTTTTGCCGAAACTTCAGTAAAAATTGTCTGCCCCCCCCATTCCTCGGGAATAAGGTCATAGGCGCCCAAAGCCCCCTTGATCCGTTCTACATGGGCCTCCGGTTTATCAATTTTATTAATGGCGACGATGACCGGAACGTTCGCGGCTTTCGCATGATTAATGGCTTCAATGGTTTGTTGCATGACCCCATCGTCGGCTGCCACCACCAAAACCACAATGTCCGTGACCTTTGCTCCACGCGCCCGCATAGCGGTAAAGGCTTCATGTCCCGGCGTATCAAGGAATGTAATTTGTTTGTCGTGGACGGTAACTGTGTACGCCCCTATGTGTTGGGTGATCCCACCGGCCTCTCCTTCCGTTACTTTTGTTCGACGAATCGCATCCAATAGTGAGGTTTTTCCATGGTCTACATGCCCCATGATGGTAACCACCGGTGGACGGGAGATACGATTTGCGGGGTCCGAAGGGGGGGCCGTGAGTATCTCTTCCTCCGACTTTTCCGCAACTGCCGTTACTTTGATGCCAAACTCTTCTGCGATAAGGGTCGCTTCGTCTAGAGCGATGGGTTGGTTGATCGTTGCCATTTTGCCGAGTTCTATGAGCTTCCCAATAATGACAGAAACTTTCTGTCCGGTCAGCTCCGAAAACTCCTTAACCGTTAGCCCTTCATATAGCTTAATGAGTGACCGTCGCGGTCTGGGCGGCTCGACCGTGGCCGTGCGCCCATGCCTTGTCTTTCTGCGATCATCCTTTCGGTGAATCGGCTTAAAGTCTTGCCATTTCCTAAGATCACTAGGCACACCAACCGCACCCGGCAAAACGTCTGAGCCCCCAACGTCCTCAGTCGGTTCAACAGTTGACGTAGTATCGGCACTTTGCCAAGTGATGCGTTTGTCACGTCTGCCACGGTCTCTACGCGGTGCCGGCCGAGTCTCCATCCGGCCCCACGGTTGCCTTTTCTTTTCTGACCATTCCGCATCAAAGTCAAACCGGCTAACCGCCGGTTTAGTTTTCTGGGAGGTCTCCACACTACCCCCCGACTCGCCGGTCGGGGTAGGCTGCACCTTGGCCATATCCGTGGAGGGCTCAACCTGTACCGCTTCTACCGGGGGACTACTTTCAAGAAAACCTGGCGCAGAGACGACGACGGTCGGCACATCCTCTACAGGTACAACCTTTTTCTTGATGAGGACGTGAGATTTTTTCTCAGGTACGGACGGAAGTGGAGGTGCAGAAACACGGGAAATCCGTCGCTTCTGACTGTCCGTAGCGGTCTTCGATTTGGCCCTTGATAATACGTCCGCAACGGCAGTGCTTTTCTTGCCCGTCGTGCTTGACTCGGTAGGGGCGGCATCTTGCCGACCTATTGTCGGCGCATCTTTTTTAGAAACACCGGTACGCGGTACTTTAATAGCCTCATGTTTTTCCGAAGAGGCAACCTGTTTTGCCGCCTGTCGGGACAATTTAGGTTGAAGCGACTTAGACGGTTTCAGTACCTGCACAACATGAGCATCTTCAACCGTATGCCGATGGTGGGTGACATTGCTCCCTATCCGATTCAAGAGGGCAATCATCTCTTTGGCGGAAACACCAACCTGTGCAGCTAGCTCGAAAACTTTTGTCATGAGGCGAAATACTCAATACAAGGTGACGATAATGCAGACCCCCGCCAACAGGCACACGTTTCAGAAATAGAACGCCCCCAACAAGTTATGCGTTTGCGACGGGCACCTCTTCAGATGTTTCTTGGGGGAGGGGGTTCGCTTCATTAGATGGGATGGGGCTAGACTCCGGCGCAAACAATGCCGCAGCAATCTCTTGGTCGCGCTCCTTTTGGTATTGGCCTTGGTTGATAATATCAATCTTCCAGCCCGTTAATTTCGCGGCAATACGAACATTTTGGCCTCTCTTCCCAATGGCCAAAGAGAGTTGTTGGTCCGATACAACCACCAGCACCGATTTTTCCGCCGCGTTGATCCCTACCTTTTCGACAACCGCGGGACTCAATGCTTCCCCAATGAACGTTTGCGGATCGTCCGTCCACGTGATGATGTCAATCTTTTCACCACGCAGTTCACGTACAACGGCTTGTACGCGACATCCCTTTACCCCAACGCACGCCCCCACCGGATCAACCGCCGAATCATTGGAATATACCGCGATCTTTGTCCGGTCCCCGGCTTCTCGGGCAATGCCCTTAATGACGACTACCCCGTCCGCGATATCGGGCACTTCCATCTCAAAAAGTTTCGCAACAAACTGTGGATGGCTTCTTGAAAGAATCACCTGAGGGCCATGAAAAGACGCCCGCACATCAACCAAATAGGCGCGAATGCGGTCTCCACGACCGTATTCTTCGCGCGGAATCTGTTCAGAATAAGGGAGTAGCGCTTCCGTTTTTCCAAGTTCAACCAGGTAATTGCGGTGTTCACGACCTACAATCACGCCACTGAGTATTTCTCCTTTTCTCCCCGCATATTCCTGTTCGACCGCTTCCCATTCTGCCCGTCTGACGTGCGCCAGCATAACCTGCTTTGCCGCCTGCGCCGCAATACGGCCAAAATCTGATACTTCCAGAAAGGAGCCAATCGTATCTCCAATTTCAGCGGCTTCGTCTAGTTTTTTTGCTTCTTCCAGCGCTATTTCAGTATGTGAGTGCTTAACTTGCTCTACCACTGTCTTGAGGGAGGTCGCTTCAATCTCACCGGTCTCAGTATCAAAGCGCACCTGAATGTCATCTAAAAAACCGTATTTTTTCTTCGCAGCCGCTAGCACGGCGGATTCCACCATCTCAATGAGCTTCTTAGGGGTCACCCGCTTATCCTTTGCCATCTGCTCAATTAGCACGACGAGTTCTCGCCCCATCAATCTATCCCTTATATTTGTTTTGGTACGGCTAGCCGATACGACCTAAAATCAAAAAAGCCCATACGAACGGACAACACCACCCATCTTCAAACAAACGCAATCGTATCATAGGGCATACCCCGACACAAGCGCCGTTTGACGTTTATGGCTGACTGTCCCGTGCATATTTTGCAAGATATGGACCGATAAGGGCAGCTTCGGACTCGCTTGGCACATAGAACTTTGTGTTCGACATGCTAAGTATTTTTCTGCGCATCAAACGATTAAGCATTGCGTGGGTGACTTGGGGCCACTCGTCACGGGTATGCATTTTAGGATTGGGAAGGCCATGGCATTGCGCGCATGTTTTAATAAAGACGATTGCCCCCGGAGAGGTTTGGTCACGCAACTGTTCGGCCCCAAACCCCATGGGTATCACGCGCGGCTTAGGTGGGGGTGGGGGCACATCCTTTGAAGATAAGGCGACAACCAATAACCCGCCGCCCAGCACCAGAAGAACAATCGCTACCATGCGAAACGGGTCTTTTTTAGCCATTATTTGTGCGCATGATACCCCCCACCTGTTTCATTTTGCGGGGGACTTGGCACGGATTGAGCGAAAGACCCGTCTACGTTCAGCGCACTTGTTGCACCGACCGCAGTGACGAAGGCCCCTCGGCGCAATGCACGAGAAGGTTAGGTTCAAGGGAAGGTGTTGCCCGCGCAAAAGGACCTGCTCTTTCGTATGCTTGGCATAGGGGGTGATAATCGTGAGCGACACTCCCAACCCCTCCGATAAAGTGGCTCCCATCTTTTGAACAAAAGACGAGGTACTGTCTAGAAAGGGGTTGCCCCGCAACACCCCGGAGAAAATGGTCTCAATACCATTTAGCGCCGCAAAAATTGCAGCCTTTGCAAAGAAGAGAATATTTCGGCCAGGCAGATAAACGGAAGCGTCATCTGTCCCGGCGCCGGGAACCCCCATACCGGTCAGACTCCAATGCCGACGGTAAACGTCGCTTACGGGAAACCGCGCAATTTTTAGGGGAGCAATGGATTTAGACGACAATGCCTTTAGAAACAGACGCAACCAGTAAAGTTCAGCCGCTTCCCACACCAAACCGCTCTTCAGGTAGAGTGGAACAACTTGTTGATAGCGATGGGAAAGCTCCCACATCAGCACCGCGCTATCTATCCCACCGCTTGCCAAAACCAGCACACGGGAGGCTTTCGGCCCTCCTAGGGGGTTACCCACATGATTCTCCCCCTTCTTTATGCCCTCTGGCATTTTTTTCAGACAGACCGGACTGTGACGATCGTCGGATCAGTTCCCCTTCAACAGCTGACAGGGGAATATCAAAATAGCAAAGTGCTACAAAGAGGTGATACAGCAGGTCTACCGTTTCATGGATAATCTCTTTGCGCTCTCCATTCTTTGCGCTAAGGATAACCTCCCCCGTCTCTTCTGCAATTTTCTTTAGAATAGAATCAGGCCCACCTTCTAAAAGCATGCTGGTGTACGATTCCTTCGAGGGATGACGGCGCCTGTGATAAAGCGTGTCATACAAGTGATCAAAGGCTCTCTCTCTCTGTTGGGGGGCGGACGGAATGACTTTCAAGAAGTGCCCCTCTAACGGGTTGAAAAAACAGGAGCGTGCCCCCGTGTGACACGCAACCCCTTCTTGTTTGACGTGAACCAGCAGGGTATCTCGGTCACAATCGAGGTAGACGGCCGTTATTTTCTGAATATGGCCGGAGGTCTCACCTTTTTTCCAAAGTCGCCCCCGGGAGCGGCTATAAAAATGGGTCTCCCCCGTTTCGAGGCTTTTCTCTAATGCCTCTTGGTTCATATAGGCGACCATCAGAACCTCCAGACTCTGACCGTCTTGGACGACGGCGGGGATCAGACCATGACTGTTCATTTGAATATTCATGTCCGCTTGTTCCTCCACTGGGATCGTACCGACAACGCGTAAAGATGTCAAACCAAAGTGGCGCCCCAGGAACAGGGATGAGACGTTGGCAGCTTAGGGCTTGTCAAGGGACATCTTTGCCGGTGGTGTCTTATAACAACGGGGCTTTACGCGGGACCGTCTTACTTCCCGCCCTCGGACTGACTGATGTCCCACAGTTTAACCGTGTAGTCCCAGGAGGCAGAGGCCAGTGTCTTGCCATCCGGACTGATGGCCACCGACCGAACGCCGGCCATGTGTCTTTTGAAAGCGTTGACTTCCCTGCCCGTGGCGAGATGCCACAGTTTAATCGTGGTATCCTTGGACCCGGAGGCCAGAAACTCGCCGCCGGACTGAAAAGCCACTCCATAGACCCAATCGGTATGGCCGCCGGTGAGGGTGCGTATTTGCCTACCCGTAGCGACATCCCACAAAACGATCGTCTTGTCCCTGGTACCTGCGGCCAGCATTTTCCCATCCGGGCTGAACGCCACAGACAAGGCCCAACCTTTGCCGGTTTTTAAGGTGCGGACTTCCTGCCCGGTGGCGACGTCCCACAATCTGACAGTCCCATCTCTGGATCCGGAGGCCAACAGCTTGCCGTCGGGACTGAATCTTACTGAATAGACATAGAATGTGTGCCCCCTGAGGGTGCGAACTTCCTTGCCTGTGTGCACGTCCCAGAGTTTGATCGTGGGATCCTTGCTGGTTTCGTCGAATGACAGCCTTCCATCCGAACTGGTGGATGCAGAGGCCAGCAGTTTCCCATCCGGGCTGAAGGCGACCGAGTTGACCATCGGGTGGCTGAGCGTGCGGACCACTTTGCCGGTGGTGATATCCCACAGCTTGACCGTGTTGTCCCAGGAGCCCGTGGCGACCCATTTACCGTCAGGGCTAAAAGCCACCCCACGGATGCGCTGGGTGTGCCCCCTGAAGGTGCGTATTTCCTTGCCCGTGACGGCATCCCACAGTATGGCCGTCTTGTCCCAAGATCCGGACACCAACATCTTGCCGTCGGGGCTGAAGGCCACCGAATACGCCAACCAGGAGTGGCCCTTAAGCGTACGAACACGCCCGTCATCGCCTGCGTCAATGCCGGCGCGCGTAAGGCCCGTTTCCAACGGGGGGCCCAATAGTTCGCGCCAAGTCTCTTTCTGTCGTTCCGTCAATAGGCTGATCATCTCGTCCAGGCTCTGGCGCTGCACGGTGGCAACCTGTCTCTCCGTTTCCTCACGGCTGGAGTCACCGCTTCCCCCCTTCTTGAGAATCTCGGCAATTTTCTGGCGGTTCGAAGCGCTAAACGCGCTCAGCTTCGTGCGCTGCTCGTCGGTTAGTCCAAGCCGGTTGAGCAGTTCCATGTTCTGAAAGGCGCGTGGTCCTTGTGCGCGCCGATCAAATTGCCGTAGCCGCTCCAGTTGGCTGGAGTCGAATAGGCGCTCCAGCCGCTTGAATACCTCCGCGTTCATCTGATCAATAAGCTGGTCGTACCTAATGAGACGCTGATCAACCGACATTCCAGACAGTCCGGCAAACAAGGGATCGTACCTGTCGTAGATGTCCTGAAAGAGCAACGGTGGCCAATACATGAGCAGTGCTTGCCGCGTCCACTTCTTCCCCGGACCTCGCCTGTTCTCGGATGCAAGACGATGGTCGTTGACAATGTTGGTATAGAAGAGGCCCAACACACCTGAATAACCGAGAGGCTCCTGCGTGTGGATGGCCTGCGCGCGGAGGTCACTCACACACACAAACAGCCAGAGAACAAGGGGAAAAAATGTGAAGCGCATCGAAGCCTCCTTCTGGGCAGTGGACTTATGAAACGTTGAAGCTGATTCGCTGCCACCCCCTGCACCGCCTGATACATTGGCCATACCATAACCTGTCGCCTCATGAGAAATCTACCCTTGGAAACACGCCTTCGAACACTTTGTCGCAAGAACAAAACTAGGGCCCAAATGGGGAGGACACGTTATGCCGTCCCGCCTACGGTAAGCTCGGAGATTTTTATGGTAGGAAGGCCCACACCGACGGGCACGTTCTGCCCGTCTTTCCCGCACGTGCCAACACCCGGGTCTAGTGACAGGTCATTGCCTACCATCGTCACACGGGTTAGGACTTCCGGGCCGCTGCCAATCAATGTGGCGCCCTTTACCGGATAGGTGATCTTTCCGTCCTCAATTAAATAGGCTTCGCTGGCTGAGAAGACAAAGTTTCCAGAGGTGATATCCACCTGTCCTCCACCAAACGAAGCGGCATATAGGCCACGCTTGACCGACCCAATAATTTCTTCAGGCGTAGATTCCCCGGAAAGCATGTAGGTATTGGTCATCCTGGGCATCGGGGCATGGGCATAACTCTCCCGCCGACCGTTTCCGGTAAGCGGCATTTTCATTAAGGTGGCATTCAGGCGATCCTGAAGATAGCCCTTTAATATCCCCTTTTCAATTAAAACCGTTTTACCCGTTGGGGTGCCTTCATCGTCAACATTCAGGGATCCCCGACGTGATGGAATATTCCCCTCATCAATGACCGTACACAAATCGGAAGCCACACGCGTCCCAATACGACCGGAGAAAGCCGATATTCCTTTGCGATTAAAGTCAGCCTCCAGCCCGTGCCCGATCGCTTCGTGCAACAAAATGCCGGACCAGCCGGGCCCCAGTACCACTTCCATTGCGCCGGCAGGTGCAGCCTTTGCCGAAAGATTAAGAATCGCCTGACGCGCCGCTTCTTTGGCATACTGTTCAAAGCGGTCTTCTTCCAGGAAATAGCTAAACGCCATCCGACCGCCGCCGCCAAAACCGGCAACCTGACGATTCCCATTTTCTTCAGCAATGCAACTGATATTTAGCCGCATCAATGGCTGAATATCCCCGACGGCAGTCCCCTGAGAAGTCACCATATAAATAATCTTGTAGGTACAGGTAAGCGACGCCATCACCTTCTGGATGCGGGGATCACACCGGCGGGCTGCCCGATCCATCTTCCGTAGAAGCTGGATTTTTTCTTCAACCGCAATGTCAGTGTAGGGACTATCGACCGGATAGAGATTATGCGAAAGAGCGGTAGATTGGATCGGCACCGGCTCGGCATGGGCACCCTCTTTTGCGATGTATCGTGCGGTGGTAGCAGCCTTAAGGAGATGGTCTAGACTTAGGTCATCGGAATGCGCGTAACCTGTTTTTGCATCAGCAACCGCCCGAACACCGACCCCTTGCGTAATGTGCTTCCCAACCGTCTTTACAATCCCTTCTTCAAGTCCGAAGGATTCGCTGACCTGATATTGAAAGTAAAGATCGGCGTAATCTACACGCTTGCCTAAGGCCGTTCCCATCACCCTCTCCAACGAAGACGGAGGAAGGTCATAGTGTTTTGTAAAGAACTGGCCGGGAGAAAGCGCCTCGTTATTGGGCTTTTGCATATTTCTTTTTAAACCGTTCGATCCGCTTCTCTGCGTCAACCACCTTCTGCGTCCCCGTAAAAAAGGGATGGCACACCGAGCAGAGATCAACCCGGATCTCTTTTCGCGTTGATTTGGATTTTAACGTTGCGCCACAGGCACAAGTAATCGTGACATCATATTCGGTGGGGTGGATACCTGTTTTCATTTTTTCTCCTACGCTTTATTCATGGACTCCAGAAATTCTTTATTAGACTTTGTCCCTCTGACACGCTCCACCAAGAACTCCATGGACTCTACCGCAGACAGCGGGCTTAAAACCTTACGGAGAATCCATAGTTTATTGAGGTCCTCCTTCGGGATCAGTAACTCCTCTTTTCGGGTTCCAGACAGGGCAATATCAATGGCGGGAAAGACCCGCCGGTCGGCTAACTTACGCTCGAGGTGTACCTCCATGTTACCTGTTCCCTTAAACTCTTCAAAGATCACATCGTCCATTCGACTACCGGTATCAATCAGGGCAGTGGCGATAATGGTTAGGCTTCCACCATTTTCAATATTACGCGCGGAACCGAAAAACCGCTTGGGCCGCTGGAGGGCATTGGCGTCCAGTCCGCCGGAGAGTACCTTGCCGCTGGATGGGATCACCGCATTAAAGGCGCGTGCCAGTCTGGTAATAGAGTCGAGCAAGATAACGACATCTCGTTTATGCTCCACCAACCGCTTGGCCTTCTCGAGTACCATCTCAGCCACTTGCACGTGACGCGTTGCCGGTTCGTCGAACGTCGAACTGACCACTTCGCCTTTCACCTGTCGTTGCATGTCCGTGACTTCTTCCGGACGCTCATCAATGAGCAAAACAATCAGTGTAATTTCCGGATGATTTTTCATGATGGCTTTTGCAATGGATTGAAGGAGGACCGTCTTACCGGTACGTGGGGAGGAGACAATGAGCCCCCGCTGCCCCTTCCCAATGGGAGAGACCATCTCCAAAATACGGGTGGAATAGTCATCCGGCAGATACTCAAGCCGAATCTTCTCTTCCGGATAGAGAGGAGTCAGATTGTCAAATAATATTTTGTCCCGGCAGACGCTGGGATCCTCATAGTTAATCTCTCCCACTTTTAGGAGGGCAAAATAGCGTTCCCCTTCTTTGGGTGGACGGATTTGCCCGGAGACCACATCTCCGGTACGAAGATTAAACCGGCGAATTTGTGAAGGCGATACATAAACATCATCAGGGCCTGGCAGATAGTTACAATCCGGAGATCGAAGAAACCCGAAACCATCGGGGAGGGTCTCTATCACCCCATCGGCACAGATCATCCCGTTCTTTTCGGCTTGAGCTTGCAAGATTGAAAAAATAAGTTCCTGCTTACGCAGGCCGCCTCCCCCGTCAATCTTTAAGTTTTTTGCAAGCTCGTTAAGCTGTTGGACGCTCTTGGCCTTCAATTCCCCTAAATGCATAGACCTCTCCTGATCCTCACCGCCGGCGTGATTTAAATTGACAAATCCGATGAACGTAACAGCAGACACCCATGAAATTCATTGCCGAGCACATCTAAACACATTCACTGAAGGGCACGACCGGCACTATCGTGAAAAGTAGAACAAAGGGGGAATACGCATTAGGACGAACCGAATATAAAAATCTCTTTAAGGAGAACTGAAGATACGAAGGACCTACGCGGATGGTATATCAATGGATACCCCGTTGTCAAATGCTCGTATCGTGCGGGGGTGTGCGACAAATTTGCGGGTAAACGGATTATGCATCTGCCCGATTTTCCCAGAATGTCTTCCACATTTTTCAACTAAAAACGTGATATCTTTCAACTAAAAACGTGACATCCTTGAAAATCGGTTTTTTAACCCGAATCTGCTAGTCTAGAGTCTTACCCTTTATTGTCCTACGAATGCTTCGGGCCAACCGAACATAGGACCGTGAAATGATATAAGAGAGAGAGCCTTTCCGGAGTATCCGCAGGCTCCCGTGCCGAATAGCTTTGCCGGACACGATTTCCTCCAACCCAATCAAGGTCTGATGAACTTTCTGACGGTATTGATAAACCTTTGGGTCAATGAATTCAGAGCAGCTTCCAATAATTTTTAAAATTTCCAAATGACTTTGAACCGCTACGGTGTGAGACAGGTTCGTACTATGTAGGCGGTACCAACAGCAGGTTGTCTGTACACATGCGGCATGGTAGCTCTTAGCAATCATCAGAGTAAGGTAATAGTCCGGAACATAGGCAATATCGGTAGGGATAGATATAAACGCCCTAATCAATTTTGTGCGGAGCATGGCAGAACTGAAGGCGATGAAAGAAGGCTTGCAAACAAGCTCCTGAAAGATATCTCCTTCAGGTAGGTCGGAGCCTGTATGCCATCGGCTGTAATCTCGTACTTTGCCGCGAAGATCAAACTGCATCGTCCGCCCATAGACGATTCCCAATTTTCCATGCCTGTCCCGGACGATTAAATCGTTCTGGTCGGCAAGTTTTGTTCGTGTCCAGTAATCATCCTGATCAAGGAACGCGCACCAATCCCCCCGTGCCTGACGAATGGCCAGCACACGTGCCACTCCTAAGGAGGTATGCTCAGGGGCATAGTAGTAATGAATTCTCGTATCACGGTATCTCTTGCAGATCGCCGCGCTTCCATCGGTTGACTGATCGTCCCAGAGAATCAGTTCCCAATCCGTATAGCTCTGAGATAAAACGCTATCAATGGCCTCAGGCAGATAATCGGCTCCATTGTAGATATTCATGATGACGGAGAAACGAGGCCAAGACATGTGATTGTTTAACCGGGTCCACCCAAGGGTCGAACCACTTGTTCGAATAACATTCGCAGGAGAATGCCGACATAACGGCGGCTGGCCAAGGATAGAGCACCATACCCCTGGCCCGGTTTCAAGAGTGACACCAACCAAAATCCCGGCC
>SBBL01000108.1 GCA_005239745.1 Candidatus Troglogloeales bacterium
GGGCCAGGGGCAGGGCCCGTGGGGGTGGTGGAAAAATTGACTCCCTTCCTCCCTACCCCCGTGATTGTCCATGAGGACCTGGGATATCGTCTAGTGACCCAACACCCGCACGCGATTGGTCGGCTCCATAGCTTCTATGGAAATTTCGGCATCCTGGTACGGGCCTATGCCTATATCCGTCGCCTTGGCGCGGACGGATTGTCCGCTATCAGCCGCAATACCATTCTTAATGCCAATTACCTCAAAAAGCAGTTAGAGGGAGATTACCCCGCCGTGTATTCAGGCCGTTGCATGCACGAATTTGTCATCTCGGCCAAGGCGTTCCATGCGCAGGGCGTGCACGCATGGGATATCGGCAAGCGACTAATGGATTATGGTTTTTATCCACCGACAATTAATTTTCCCCATATTGTGGAAGATTGCTTGATGATTGAAGCACCGGAAAGCGAGCCCCGTGAAACGCTGGACGCCTTCGCAGACGCCATGCGGCAGATTCGGCGTGAGATTGCAAAAGAGCCGGAGGTCGTCAAGACCGCCCCCCACACACGACCCGTTAGTCGCATGGACGAAGTGAAAGCGGCTAAATCCCTAAACGTGCGGTACGGGTAATGCGGTGACGCCCCCCGCTATAGAAGTCTCACATCTTACGAAGGTCTTTCCGTCCGCTGCGTCCGGTGGCACTAGAAACTCAGTCTCAAGACTTGAACACTCTCACCAGACGATAGCCGTGGAGGACGTTTCATTTTCCGTTGCGCAGGGGGAAATTACCGGCCTTCTTGGGCCAAACGGCGCCGGCAAAACAACCCTGCTACAGATGATGTTGGGTCTGGTCACCCCGACTTCAGGGCGAATATCTATTTTGGGGCTGGACCTGGCGACCTGTCGCAACGCGATTTTAGGCCAGGTCAATTTTTCATCCACCTATGTTTCGATGCCAACTTCGTTGACGCTCTATGAAAACCTTTCTGTCTTTGCCGCGCTCTATGCGGTTCCACGCACGCGGATGGACCCCTTACTGGACTTGCTTGAAATTGGTCACTTAAAGCACAAACTGACACGGGAGCTCTCTTCCGGGCAGCTTACGCGACTTTCTCTAGTAAAAGCGCTTCTCAACAACCCGAAAGTCCTTTTCCTAGACGAGCCAACGGCCAGTCTTGACCCGGATATTGCAGACAAGACACGAACCTTGCTAATGGGGGTTAGGGATACCTATCATACGACGATTTTTTACACTTCTCATAATATGAGAGAAATGGAGCAGATATCTGATCGCATTTTGCTGTTGCGTCAAGGGCGTCTGCTTGCCGCCGATACGCCTAAGGCGCTGCTGTCCCAATTTCACGAAGATCATTTGGAAGCCCTCTTCTTAAAGGTGGCGAGGGAGTTAAGAGGGAGTTAAAAGGATAGAGGCAGGTTTCAACCCTGCCTGGCAGCAGAATGATTGCCCAAAATAAAGGTAAATTGTGTCTAAACCCGCCCGCGTGTTTCTGTTCATCATGGGGCTGCTTATCTTCCTCTCTTGGGGGTTTCGGCTCTACATACTTGCCTTACGATGGGAAACGGCCCACAACCGAATCCCAACCCTGCTAATCGTCTGCTTGTCATTCGGTGTGGGTTTGTTTCTCATCCGTATGGCGGTAAAACAGGGAGAGGCAACGCGTTTTGAGCTGTTGCTGCTAACGGCATCGGCCCTGTTGACGATCGGATTTTGGGGGTATCGTTTGGGCAACCTGATTTTATACCCAGAGTGGGATCCCAATCCAAAGGCACATCTTCGCCTGTCGGAGACTTTCCTTGTGATGGGGGGAATCCTTCTTTTTATTAGTGAGCGGGCACGGTTTAAGCAAAGACGCGCCGTCGGAATCCTTCTTTTATTTCTCTGGTGCACCCTTCTGTCGAGAGTTTCTTCTGCCTTAGAGACACGGTCGGTGTCCCTTCCAAGCGGTAGAAGCATTATTGCCGAGATTTCGGATACGGACGAGACGAGGTCTCGTGGATTAATGTTTCGCGATCATCTGGCTAAAGACCGCGGTATGCTTTTTATCTTTCCAACCCCAGGTCGGTATCCCTTTTGGATGAAAAACTGTCGCTTCTCTATAGATATTATCTGGCTGGATAAGAACAAAAAGATCGTGCATGTATCGGAAAGGACCCCGCCGTGTAAATCCGACCCCTGCCCTCTCTATAAACCTGACAAAAAGGATGCCCTGTACGTGCTTGAAGTAGCCGCAGGTCTTGTCGCCAAAGAAGGCCTAACCCGCGGTATGCAAGTCCAGTTTTGAACCACTATTATCCTGAAACCGCCGAATAGGTTCAGACCAGATTGACGGTTTGACAATATTTCAGGGCAGGAGGTAGGATGGCCCTTGGTATGGTTGACCCTAAAGAGGGCCGGTTGCAACGAGAACGTTATCGCTTCAATGAAGCTTGCTTATAGGATTAGCCGGATTAAGACTTCTGCGACACTCGCCGCCGCTGCCAAGGCAGCGGCGGCGAGACAACAAGGACAAGATATCATTGATTTCGGGCTTGGAGAGCCCGACTGTCCTTCTCCAGACGTGGCGATCTTAGCAGCGCAGGCTGCTATGTATGAGGGATATACGAAATACACACACGCGTCAGGATCATTAGAGATTAGGGAGGCCATTGCAAAAAAACTGAAGGAAGAAAATAATCTGGACTATACGCCTTCCGATATTATCGTCTCCTGCGGGGCAAAACATAGCCTCTATAATATTGCACAGGTTTTACTAGAACACGGGGACGAAGTGGTGATCCCTGCCCCTTACTGGACCTCTTACCCGGATCAGGTGGCACTCTGTGAGGCCACACCGGTCATCGTCGCAACGGACGAGACAAATCAGTTCCTGGTCACACCTGAGCAATTAAATGCAGCGATTACGCCTCGCACAAAGGCCGTCATCATTAATTCTCCATCGAATCCAACGGGTGCCACTTATAGCCAAAAACAGCTAGAGGCACTCGCCGACGTCCTTTTATCCACACCGGCATGGATTATTTCAGATGAAATCTACGAGCATTTCCATTACACAACACAACCACCCGTCAGTATCGCTGCCCTAGATCCACGATTGAAGGCAAAAACGTTGGTGGTCAATGGCGTGTCCAAAAGCTATGCCATGACGGGGTGGCGGATTGGCTACGCGGCAGGTCCGCGAGAAATCATCACAGCTATGGGGACCCTGCAGAGCCAAAGCACGTCAAACCCAACCTCCATTGCACAAAGGGCCGCCATCGCAGCGCTACAAGAAGGAAAGGCATTTATTAAACAAATGGTTGAAGTATTTAGCGAAAGGCGTTTGTTTGCCATCGAGAGGCTGGGTCGCATATCGGGGTTCAGATGTATGCCTCCTGCAGGCAGTTTTTACCTTTTTCCCAATGTTATGGCGCTATGTGGAAAACGGTATGGACAATATGCTATTAACAGCGCGGTGGAGCTTGCAGAGTTTTTATTAGACGAGGCTGGGGTCGCGGTTATTCCAGGAGAGGCCTTTGGGGTGGGGGGGTATGTGCGTCTTTCGTACGCCGTCTCCATGGACCGTCTTGCGGCCGGTCTCGATCGCATTGAGAAGGCCGTTTCTAAATTGTTGTGAGGGATTAAATGCCTATTTATGAATACAGATGCGAGCAATGCCGGCATCAGTTTGATCAGCTACAGCAGTTATCAGCCCCTCAAATAGCTATCTGTCCACAATGTAGTTCAGATGCAAAAAGGCTTATTTCCGCCCCCATGGGACTAGTCTTCAGGGGAAGCGGCTGGTATATCACAGACTATGCCAAAAAGGGGAGGGAGAAGACTGCAGGTAATGGTGCAGAGGAAAAGCCGGATCAGCAACCGGATAGAAAGCCTGAACCGGTTGCGTCCGGTCAACCGGCGACACCTTCCCAGACAAAAAGTACAGGGGATAAAGGCGGGGTTCCCAAAAGTGAAACATCCAGCCCCACACCGTCGCCGACCCAGGCTACCGCATCTACGTCTACGGCAGGTGCCTCTCAATCATCGTCTAAATAATCTTAACATTTTCTGCCCGTGCTTTCATCGCTTCGTGGATTTAAGGACGTTTTATCTGATGAAGCGCTGAAGTGGCAATGGGTAGAAACGGTAACGCATGAGGTGTTCTCGGCGTTTGGATTTTCCCCCATTCAAGTTCCCCTCCTAGAAGACGTGCGTCTGTTCCACGCCAGCGTGGGTGCTACTTCAGATATTGTCGAAAAACAGATGTATGCCTTTGACGATTTAGATGGCAAACGCATCGGTCTTCGCCCGGAAGCAACGGCATCGGTTATGCGTGCTTACATTGAACATAACCTTCATACGGGGCCTGTCCCCACCAAACTCTACTACAGCGGTCCGATGTTTCGGCATGAGAGACCTCAGGCCGGTAGGCTGCGCCAATTTCATCAGATGGGCGCGGAAGTGATCGGAGTCTTGAAGCCCCACCACGACGTGGAACTGCTCTCACTCTTGGCCTACCTGTTTGAGCGTTTAACGATCAGGGGTATCGTGCTTCAGATCAATAGTATTGGGTGCCCCGTCTGCCGACCGCTTTATCGGAACGAGTTACTCGCGTTTTTGCAAGGGTATTTATCAAAGCTTTGCGAAAATTGCCGCCGTCGGTCCCGCGAAAACCCTCTCCGGGTACTTGACTGTAAAGAGGCATCGTGCAGGGGCATCGCGAGCGCCTCTCCCAGTCCTCTTGACCATCTCTGTGCGGAATGCGCCCACCATTTTAGGGCCGTGCAGGAGGGGCTTAGTCGGTTGAATATTCCATTTCTTATACAACCGCGTCTGGTGCGTGGTCTAGATTACTATACGAAAACGGTGTTTGAGGCGACGTCGGAGCATCTGGGAGCGCAGAGCGCGGTGGCCGCGGGGGGACGATACGATGGCTTGGCAGAGGCACTTGGCGGCGCACCTACCCCTGCCCTGGGATTTGCCATTGGCATGGAGCGTTTGATGGCGCTGCTTGACCCGACACAAGTGCCTGAAAGGCCCCTCCAGCTATTTCTGATTCCCTTGGGAAGTGCGGCAAGTAAGATGCTTTCTCCCATTTTATATGCCCTGCGCAAGCGCGGTATGCGGTGCGAGATGGGGGATGAAGAAGCATCGTTAAAATCACAAATGAAACGTGGCGATCGTCTGAGTGCGCAGTATGTTCTCATTGTCGGAAATGCGGAGATAGAAGCGGGCGTTGCCCAAATACGAAATATGCAAAACAAAGTACAACAGGGGTGCGCGCTGACAGATCTTACGAATAATCTGCTTGCCGTCCTCAATGCTTAAGGACGCCTCTAAAGAATGACCAATATACGCCCTTCTCAAGGTAATCGCTCTCGCGCCGTGGGAAACGCCGAAACAAGGGGCCGCATTCAAACGGTTCTTTCTCATTTCAAGTGGGTAAGTTTAGGAGAGCCAGCGGTATCTGTTTTTGA
>SBBL01000096.1 GCA_005239745.1 Candidatus Troglogloeales bacterium
CAACATATCGGGAAAAGGGAGCCACGGTTTTCATGCCGCTCATCCGATGTTCAGTGAGATCGATAGCCTGACCATGCTGATGACGGTTGTGACCGAGGAGAGGGTCGAACCGATTCTTGCCGGCCTCAAACCAATTTTTGATCGTTACACGGGTGTTATGTTTGTCTCCGACGTGGCCGTCAGTCGCCGCGAACATTTCTCCGTCACTGAAGACGTTAAAAACAAAGGGGAATAACCGCAACGTCCTTTTATCAAGGAGCTGATCGCGCGCGGCGACCTCAAGCGTTGCCTCATCGTCTGTCCCGGCAGCCTCCCCGAGCAGTGGCAGGACGAGATGTACCGCCGCTTCCACCTGCCCTTCGAGATCCTGACCAACGACAAACTGGATGCCGCCCGCACCGGCAACTGGTTCCTGGAGAACGACCTCGCCATCGCACGCCTCGACAAGCTGTCGCGCAACGAGGACGTGCAGCACAAGCTCATCGCCCCGGGCTGCCGCTACGACCTGGTAGTCTGCAACGAAATGTGTCCATCTTCTTTTATGGAGGTGGACGATGGCGAGAACGGCGAGTGGTGGGGAGTGGTTGGAACAGGCCCAAGTTTGGGTGTGGAAGGCTAAAACGCTAGAGCAGTTGCATGAGGCACAGGCGGTGTTGCTGCCGTTGATGGGCATGACGCTGGCGCAGACGGAGAAGAAGGAGGCCTGCGTTGGGGGGTATAGCCTGAGACTATGACAAAGGCCGCTGCCTTGCCCTACATCCACCAAACCTTCGCTTCTATTTGCGACTTTAAATAGCCTTGTAAAATGTCTCGACGGGCCACAACACCGGTGAGCCGGCCGTCAGCGTCTGTCACAGGCACACGAATCAGATGTCGGTCTTCAAGCACCTGCATAATTTCCTCGGCCGATGCGTTTTCTGAAACAGTCACCGCGGGTGACGTCATGATCTCTCCGGCCGTTACGTTATCCAACAACTTGCCCTGTCTAATCGCCTTCAGCAAATCAAATTCACTAACAATGCCGACGGGCTTTAGGTATTCATCAACAATCGGAAGGCTGCCAAACCCGCCGCCAGTCATAGTGGCTGCCATCTGCGATCCGCTGACGGTCTTTGAAAAGAAGAGTACCTCCTGCTGCATAAACTGGACCGCCCGCAGCCCCTTAAAGTCCTGCTTCCCGATTAGGAAATCTACGCTTCTCATGATAGCCTCCCGTTAGATCCCTTCAGTAGATACTCTGCAATTTGCACGGCATTGAGTGCGGCCCCTTTTCGCAAGTTATCGGCCACCACCCATAGGTAAATCCCACCTGCGTGGTCTTCACGGACACGCCCCACATAGACGTTATCTTGTCCGACCACATCCAATGGGGTAGGATAGATTTTTCTCTTGGGATCGTCATACACGGTAATACCGGGGGCTGCGGCCAGGATAGCGCGCGCTTCATTAGCGGAGAGTCTTTTTTCTGTTTCGATATGCACCGATTCGGCGTGGGATCGGAGGACCGGAACACGAACGGTGGTTGCAAAGACCGGCAACTGTGCTATATCCAGTATTTTCCGGGTCTCTGCGATGATTTTGGTTTCTTCCTCCGAATCCCCCGTGATAGGGTCGCACGGCCAGTCAACAATACAATTAAATGCAATTTGTTGTTGATAGACCTCACGTTTCGCTTCTTTGAACGACAAAATAGCCTGTGTTTGATACATCAATTCGTCCACTGCCGCTTTGCCCGTTCCGGAGACAGATTGAAAGGTGGTCACCGAGACACGGCGGAGTATTGCCGCATCGTGCAACGGTTTTAGGACCATCACCAATTGTGCAGTCGAGCAATTGGGGTTGGCGATAAGGTGATGCCTAGAAGAAAGTAGATGACCATTTACTTCCGGAATGACGAGCGGAACGTCTGCCTCCATTCTGAAGGCCGACGAATTATCAATGACCAGACAACCGGCTGAGACCGCAAGCGGCACCCACGCCCTGGCAAGCTTGCTATCCGTCGCGCCCAAAACAAGATCGAGGCCGGCGAACACGTCCTTCTCCCCAATCCGTAAGGCCTTTACCGAAACGTCCTTGTTTTGAAAGGATAGCGTAGCGCCCGCTGAATGTTCCGACGCAAAGGGATGCAGGGAAGCGACTGGAAACCGGCGTTCATCCAGGATTTCTACCATCTCTTGGCCGACGAGACCGGTAGCCCCGATAACACCCACGGAAAGCGCCGTTTTCCCCATAAATGACCACTTTGCTAGGCCGGGTTTTCCAAAAAAACCTTCTGAAGCAACGGCTCAATCTCATTGTTTCTTGCCATCTCGTCCAGGATATCGGTATCACCATAAAACTGGCCGCCGATAAAAACCTTAGGTAAGGTCGGCCAATCAACCATCTTCGATAAGGCCGCCCGCTTCTCCATATTGTTCAAGACATCAATGACTTCAAAAGGACGACCGTAGCGATTGAAAAATGCAATCGTCTCCACGGTAAACCCACACATAGGGGCCGTTTTCGTGCCCTTTCCGTAGATCAACACTTTGTGTGATGCAATCTCATTTTTAATCTCTTCTTCGACGGTCATGGCCTCCCTCCAAAATGGCGCCGGTCTCAACGCCTGGTAATTTCATAAACGACTTCTAGGGCAAAGTTCTCACGCCGGCCTCTTCAAACGTCTGCGACTGAATCTCCAAGGCGTGAATGCGCCCATCCCGCATAGGCTCACTCAATGCCGTATAAACCAGCCGCTGCCTATCGAGCCGATTCTTGTTCTGAAACACATCGGAAACGACGGAAACGCGGTAATGGTCCATTGTACCGGTCTTATCAAACACGGTGACATCGGCGTCCGGCATAGCGGCCTGGAGATATGAAGTCAGCTTCTCTTTGCTAATCAATGACATACCCGTTTAGAATAAGCGGGCGCGTCCCGCAGCGCTTTAACTATAGCATCCAACCATGCCGGATCGTCAAGAAGTGTGTTGTAACGCAGCAGTTGGGACGCGCAGTAGGTTTTTAGAGGTGCCTATAATGGGTTGCGTCTAACTTTGACTTAACCCTGGCCACCGGGCGACCGCCAGGGACCCTTTAGCCCGACGTTGTGTTTGTGTCCGGCATTTGCGGCAGGTATTTGATGTCCACATGGATGAACCCCGGCGCGTAATCCTGGAACGTTTTGACCGGCGCAGGTTCATCTCCCGTCAGCGAAGTGCGAAGCCGCTGCAAATTGGAAACGCCATGACGACGCAGGCATCGATCCAGACCCGGCCGCGACGCCTGCGGATAAACGAACTCGCGCACCACGGTAAGCAGATCGTCCAGCGGCAGCAGCAGGGTGCGACGCACCTCCACGGCAATCGCTTCCTGGATCGGAGACAGGGTCGTTTGCAGCGTATGGGGCCGATGCGAGCAATCCTGGGGATTGTCCCGACGCTTCCACTTGCGGACGGTCTTCCGGGTGACGTGGTAGCGGGCCGCCAACACCCTCGACGATTCCTTGGAGTTTTTGGTTTTCGTGCGCGTAAGCGGCGTCGTACGAGCCAGCGAATGAACTTTACTCATCTCGTCTCCTCCGGTTTGAATGCTCCCATCAATCCACGTATCCTATCCCTTGCCAGAAACAATGGCCAGCTACGAGCGCGAATACTACCATATGGGACGGGACATATATGCAACTGATGCATTGTCAACGGACGCCCAACTTTAAGAGGTGCCCGGAGCCGTCTCCGCAGATGCCCCGGAGAGCTTGCCTGCCCGTAGGGCCTGTAGCGCCTCTTTCACCATTTTGGCGCTGTCGGTATCAGGCGGAATGCCCTTATACGCCTCCGTCCACGCTTCATACGCCTCTGGAAAACGCCTAAGCTGTACAAGTGCTACCCCCCGCGCCCATAAGATGGTAGGGTCTTGGGGGAGGGGAATCAACGCCTTATCAAAAAGCTCAAGTGCCTCCTCAAAGGCCGCGGTATCGGAAGGATGGGAGGTTCGTACCAATATTTCACCTAATCCGTAGTAGGCCAAATAGTTCGTTTTATCCAATTCAATCACCTTACGCCACGCTGCCTTGGCTTCGTCCCAACGCTCAAGCACCGCGTATGAGCGCCCCGCCATGATTTGTCCTTGCAGGTCATCGGGGTTTTCTTTGAGTCGTTTTTCAAGTCTCTTCACCATTTCCACCGGATTGATCGGTGGGGTGCCGGGTGCATCCGTGCGATCGGCCGCTTTTGCCAATTGTCTTTCCGAGATTCGCCACTCTACGAGGGATTGCACCAGTATTATGCCTCCTACAACAAGAGCCCCCAACGCAAACGGTGTCCACACACGCACCCAAAGAGCCTGCTCTCTGCCGATAGAGCGGGCAGGAACGGCAACGCGTACACTTACGTTAGGCCCCACCTCGTCAAGCCGATGCAGTACCGCAACCAACCGGTGTTCGTACTCACCCTTTAGACGCTCATAATCCTCAAGCGTTACCAACCCGCGCGCGTGATCAATCTCTAGATCGTATAAGGTACCTACAAGGGTTTCCTTCTCAGCCGTTAAATCCGATCCTTTGGAAGTCCCCACAGATACGGTCTGTGAAGATGCCCGTGAACGTAAGAAAGGCATGATCAACACCAAGACCACCATGCCTAGGAGGACTACTTCCATGAAGGGGAACATCGCTACCGCCGTATAGAGTGCATTGCGTCTTCTATACGCTCACGATCAGACTCGTCAACGGGTGGGGGCATGGCGACCGGGGACGTCCATCTCTTGAGAACATGATAGAGCAGAATCCCCCCAACGCCCAGGAACAGGACAGGCCCAATCCACAATATCCAGTTCAGGCCGAGCGCCCGTGGGGAGAGAAGAATGAAATCTCCGTAGCGGCCGACGAAATAGTCCCGAATCGCATCAGGCGACTCACCGGCAATAATTTTTTCTCGGATAATATCCCGCATTTGAATAGCCAATTTGGCGTTCGATTCCCAGACGGACTCCGATTGGCAAACCGCACACCGCAACGTCTTAGCCACCTCTTTAACCTGCGTCTGTATCTGTGCCTCGGTGATCGCGGTTGAAGTGTAGGCACCGACCGAAACGAGGGAACCGATAAGAAGGACAAAGATTAGCGGTCTCATTATTGAGTCAACACCATGAAAACGAAAGCACCGGACACACCCCGGGAACTCGCCGAAATAAGGGAAAAGACAAGAATGGCGACCCAGCGTATCTTCATGATACAACGGGCTTTTCCATCAACAGCGGTTCAATGACCTTTTCGATAACATAGGCATACCGCCCGCCAACCATAGGACCCATTTCCTTGTGGCGGATGATACCTTTCTGATCAATCACAAACGTTTCCGGAACCCCGTAAACACCGTAGTCAATGGCGATTCGCCCATCCACATCTTGGACATGATGAAAATTGTTGCCATGTTCTTCAAGGTAGGCCCTTGCAGCAGTCAGTTCGTCCTGATAGTTCACGCCAATCATAATGAACTTGTCATTGTCCTCATATCGCTTAACCATTGCAAGGAGCGACGCATGTTCTACCTTACATTCTAGGCACCACGATGCCCAAAAGTTCAGGACGACCACCTTGCCTTGATGTTCCGTCAGAGAAATTTGCCGGGCTTCATGAAGTGACGGGGCGGTAAACCCGGGGGCTACGGTATTCACAGTAACGGGTGGGATAAAAGACGGGTTCCCCCAAAGCCCCTTATAGAAGAGGGCAACCAACCCCACCACTGTCACACTCAAAATAACGTGCCACAGCCGAATACCTCCCGGGTTAACCTTGTCGCTTGATGGACCCATCACCGCTTTTTTCTGCCACATAGGGTGGGGTTAAACATACGGGCACCTCTAAAAACCGTCACGAGCGGCCAAAATGCAAGGGCTACTGTGCACAGGAACCGGAGTGTATCCTTAGAATACATGAGGATTCCGAGCACAGCCGTTCGCACCGGGGCCCCCAAAACAGTGTTTGAATGTTTTGGGGTGGACAGCAGTCTGGACGCGCAGTAGGTTTTTAGAGGTGCCCATACGCTTTATATCGGCAGGAACAGAATATCACCCCGGCCACCAATCTAACATACGTCTAGGTGCCGGTAAAGTTATAAATCGTTGCATTGATTATGTTAATAGTATAGAACGGGGGGTAGCTAATGATGGGCGGAAATTGTCAAGAGAAGTGCAGTCCGTAATCGAAGATCGTCTTTACCGCAAGCTGCATTCGGATACGCCTCCGGGATTATTTCTTTACGATGTGACGAGCAGTTATCTGGAGGGGGAGCAGAATGCATTGGCGGCGTTTGGATACAATCGAGACGGCAAGCGAGGCAAGCGGCAGATTGTCATTGGGCTTTTATGTAACCGGGAGGGGATCCCTTGTCGATTGAGGTGTTTGCAGGCAACACGTCCGACCCAAAGACCTTTGCGTCTCAGATTCGGAAAGTGGCGGATCGGTTTGGCGGAGGGGATGTC
>SBBL01000026.1 GCA_005239745.1 Candidatus Troglogloeales bacterium
CGCATTGCCTCATCAAAAATCTATCCCAACGGGGATCGTTGCCTCAATTGAGAAATCTACCTGAAATCCATTTCCATTTTGCCACAACCCGGATTGACAAGCTCACAACAGTGCATTGCCCCATCAGGAATCTTCCCAAAGGCTTACCATTACCCACAAGTTGGTACGTGGATGTTGTGCAGTACGCAATGACAATTCCCCCTTTAAAAAGGGGGGGGTTGTAAGGGGGGATGATCCCTCTCCAACAAGAAGGAATCTTCTTTCCGACTTGTGGGTAATGGTAGGTCCAACAGGGGGTATCGTTGCAAGACTACGTCAAAGTCTAAACTATTACAGAAAAATAACCTCAAGCCCAAGCGCGTGATCTTTATTCGACCTGTATCGCACGCAGAAATGGTATGATAAACTGGACAAGACACAGGCGGGTTTCCACTTGCTGTTTGTTCGGAGAAAAGCGCCTCCCCAACCAGTGAGCCGACTCGTCGGATGGCAAGTCTCCATGTGTTGGAGTAATTAAGGGCTTGTCAAGGAATAACCTATGCAGTCGGGCTGCCGATTCATCCCTGTTTGCCCTTTGTGTATCAGTTATTCCTTGACAAGCCCTAAGGACAACGTCTACGTTGGGGAAGCATAAAAATGAGCCTGTTCTATTATAAAGGAGGCCGTCTTTACTGTGAATCAGTTTCGGTGGAAAGCGTTGCCGATACGATAGGTACCCCCGTGTACCTGTATAGTCGTGAAACCCTGAAGTCATCCTTCGCAGAATATCAAGAAGCATTTTCTGAGGTACCTCATCTCATTGCGTATGCGATGAAGGCCAATGCCAATACGGCCATCCTCCAATTATTCGCGCATGAAGGCGGCGGGGCAGATATTGTTTCAGAGGGAGAATTGTATGCAGCGATGAAGGCCGGGGTGGAGCCGCAAAAGATCGTTTTTGCGGGTGTCGGGAAGAGACAACCGGAAATGGCAGCGGCCTTAAAGGCAGGAATTTTAATGTTCAATGTGGAATCCAAACAAGAGTTGGATGTCCTGAATGCCGTGGCGGGACGTTTAGGTGTAAAGGCGCCGGTTGCCCTGCGGGTAAACCCAGACGTTAATCCTAAAACGCATCATTATATATCAACGGGCCTAAAGAAGAGTAAGTTTGGTATTGCAATGGAGGGTGCGCTATCTCAGTACCAAAAGGCGGCAAGGCTTCCTCATATCCGTGTGGTGGGCATTCACTCTCATATTGGCTCTCAACTGACACAGGTAAAGCCGTTTATAGACGCCCTCACCCGTATTTCGCACTTAATCGGAAAATTAAAGGCAATGGGCCTGCCGATTTCCCACTGGGATATTGGGGGGGGATTGGGCATTACGTATAATGAGGAGACACCCCCTAAGATAACCGATCTCGCAGCGGCGATCTCGCCGCTTCTTAAGAAAATAGGTTGCACGGTTATTTTAGAACCGGGTCGCTCGCTCGTTGGCAACGCAGGTATCTTAGTGACCCGTGTAATCTATACGAAGGAGACAACCGAAAAACGGTTTGTTGTGGTAGATGCGGGCATGAACGATTTAATACGCCCCAGTCTTTACGAGGCTTACCACGACATTGTTCCAGTGACTAAGCGGCGCAGAAGGCGCAGTTATGTGGTTGATGTGGTGGGCCCGGTATGCGAATCTGGGGATTTTCTAGCGAAAGAGCGAGCGTTGCCAAGTATACAACCGGATGAATTGCTTGCCGTAAAAAGCGCCGGCGCTTATGGTTTTGCAATGGCGTCGTGCTACAACTCCAGGCCGCGTCCCGCAGAGGTCATGGCCTCCGGCGCTAAGTATACCGTCATCCGTGAGCGCGAAAGCATCGAAGACCTGATTCGCCTTGAGCGGATGCCCACGTTTTGATCGAAATCACACTCTTGCGGGTGGGCTGGGGGCAATACTCCCCAGCCCACCCCAGACATCAGAAGCCGATTATAACCCGGTACGAACCTGAAGGGTAACCGACCCACTGCCACTTGCGGGAAGCGACGGAATCGTCCACGTCACCGTGCCCCCCATACCATCGGGACAGTCTGTCGTCACCGTTCCACCACTATGGACACCGCCGGATGACGCTGCAATAAAGCAGGCGCCTGCGGGCAGGGTATCTACGATAACGAAGTTGCTTGCATCAGCATCGCCGATATTCGAATAGCTGAGGGTGTAGGTTATATCCACCCCTGTCAGTTGGGAAGCCACTACGTGCGTACTTGTCACCGGGGTGACAACCTCTGCACTGGTAGCGCTCGACGTATTTGTGAAATTGCTAATCGTGCGATTCACCGACGACGTAAGGGTCTTTGAAAGGGTGAGTATGGGCGCCGCATTGACCCCGGTAGATATCTGTGTAACCACAGGCGGCAGTTCATTAGACGAGAGCGTTGCCGTATTGGTCACCGTCGTCGTCCCATTCGGGAAGACAGAGTCAAGGGTCACCTTAAATGAAACAGACCCACCCACCCCATGAAGCAGTGTACCAATCGCCCACGTGCATACAGAACCCGGAACGGTCCCGGTACAACTGCCACCGCCCGTCACGGACCCCGCAACCAATGTCGTCCTTGCCGGAATCGTATCAGTCAATACGACCCCCGTCGCATCACCCGGACCCGCATTGGCATAATCGACCGTATAGGTCAGCATTTCACCTGGGATTGCCGTAGCTTTATCCACTGCCTTACTCGCAGAAAGATTTGGCGCACCCACATTGTGTTGGGTAACGTTTGTGTCAAACCCCGCTGGAAACTTGTTTGTTTTTGGATGCGCTTTATTCAGAATAATCGCATTGGCCAGGGGAGAAACCACATTGGCCGTAAACTGCACCGAACCACTCCCGTTAATTGGCACCGTTCCCACATTCCAGGTAATGACATTGCCGCTCAACGTGCCTCCATTTAACGGCACAATGTTGGTCAATAACGGGTCTACCGTATCGGTAATAACGACACCAAATGCCGGTGCCGTCGCACCAGTATTGCTGTAATTGATTGTAAACGTAATCAGTTGCCCAGACACCACACTGGAGCCGCTTGCCGGACTCGCCGACTTGGTAGCCGTTAGATTTTCGTTGCCAATATTCACAAACGTCAACGTGCAGGTTGAGTGAACCATGGAAAGATCACAGGTCTGGTCAGGCGGAGGAACATTCCCAAGCGGCGATGACACCTCATGAACGGTGTAGATGCCGGGCAACGCTTGCGTGGAGCTAAATACAACGCCAAGGGCATTGCTGGTGACTGTGATGGAACCCGTGCCGGTTGCCGGATCGGGGGTGATGGTGAACACTGCGCCGGCCAATGGAACAACGTTGTTGGGATCACTGGCATCCACCTTATTGACGATCATGGTGGAACAGGTGTCCAAACCGAAAGGGATCGGCGGCGTAACCATATCCTTTAATGCTGAATTGACTTCCGCCGACGCGCGACTCTTCACAAAAATTGTCTTAAATACCCCGGGGCAACTGGCTTGGAGACCCAGGGCTGCCGTCAGGTCAAGCGCTACCTCACTAAAGGCATCAACAGGAATGGGGTTAGGGGCTGTAGTCGTGTTAAAGGTCTTCTTGCCCTTTACAAATGTCCCCCAGGGCCCTGCCGGAATGGGCGTTGTATTGGTTACAGACAGGGGAACAGTTCCATTGGGTATAAGCACAAAATTGCCCACGTCCGTCCTATAGCCACCTGCACAGGTGGAGGAAGGGGTGGTACAGGTATCACCCACCCACTTATACATGTTCAAGTCAGGTGCGATTGTCGTTCCATCATCTATGGCTAAAATGATGTCGTAACTCTTACAGGTCACACTACCAATCACTTGACCGTCAAAACTGCACCGCTGTGGAACCATCGCCAAGCCGCTTGGATTTAATACAAACGGAACTTGATTTAACTCGTAGTCGAGATGGGCACTCCCATTGCTCGCGTTGCGCTCAAAGGCCAACATCGCAATCAAGTTATTCGTGGGGAAGGATCCGGGGGGGCCAGGGGGATCTGGGTCTATCCCTCCCAAGCGGGCCACGGTGTAGATGTTTCCAATATCCGACTTGGCCGGGGCTGAACCCATCGCTTCGGCCCAGGTGGAGGTGTCGTTCTGCTTAGACCCTGTGGAATAAATGTCGTCTGTGCTACTGGAGACGGCATCCTGACGCCGTTCCGCGGCAATGTAGGTGGAACTAGGAACAGGAGAAATAGGAGGTATAGAAAAAATAGCCCCCCCTGCCGTACAGGCGGTAGGAGTGGCAGGGCCTGCCGTCGTAGGGGCACTATTCGGTGGTGCCCAATCGTCGTTTGGATTACAGATCAAATCGCCGGTGACATCAAACCGATAGGTTGTTGCCCCGACCACGGGGCCGACCACGGTCCCTGACGCTGCCAAAACGGTGTACGGTAACAAGACAACCCCCATGACAAACAACATCACTGCACACTGCCACTTTTTCATGATCGCTTTCATTCTAACCTCCTCCAAACAAAAAACCCGTTCATCCCTGTAACCAAAACAAAATGGGGGCACCTGGCTACTTAATGCCCCCATAGACGTTTACTCTCCGACTCGAACCGACAGGGTCACCAAACCACTTCCGCCGTTGGCAACGACAGTTCCAACATTCCATGTCACTGTCTTGGCAATCGGATCAAACGTCCCCCCTGCCGAGGCAGAGACGAACGCGCTTCCAGTGGGTAGAGTGTCTACAACCGTCACGTTAGTCGCATTAGCCGACCCGTTGTTGGCAAAGCTGATTGTGTAAAGGAGATCATTTCCCTTCACCACCCCCAACGTGCCAATAGAGGTTGTCTTACCAGTTGGATCTTCCGTGCTGTTCACGGCAGCGGTGTTGGTCAAATCAATGGTTCGGTTTGTCTGTGATGTCAGCACCTTCGAGATTGAAAGGTCGGGCGCCGCCGTTACATTGGTCGTCACCGGGTTAGACGGAACGCTTGGAACCTCAACTGACGTAAGCGTCGCCGAATTGCTCACCGGCGTGGTCCCTGCCGGGAAGACGGCATCCAAC
>SBBL01000143.1 GCA_005239745.1 Candidatus Troglogloeales bacterium
AGCAGGCTATGGAAGAGGTGAAGCGGGATCCGCAGGCGGTTGCTACCGTTGTGCAGAAGTGGCTTAAGGAAAAAGACCAGGCAGTATAGGGTAGGTAATAGGTAAAGGGGAGGGAGTGATGGCAGCGACGGCTGGTGTTCAGGGCTATAAGGATCAAGTCACCCTTAGCAAGGGTACTGTTAAACTTAGCGGTTTTGATAAGGCAGCGGTCCTTCTTGTAACGCTAGGCGAAGATCTTGGGCGGGATGTATTGAAGCATCTGACACCGGAGGAAATCCGCCAGATGGGGGTACATCTTTCGGACTTTCCGGAGATTACCCAAGAGAAGACCAGCCATACGCTATCCGAGCTTTCTAACCTGTTGAAAGAGCGGTCTACCGGTAGAAAAGAATATCTTCGCTCGCTCTTGTCTGAGGCTTTGTCCCACGAATCGGCGGCCGGTCAAGCCGAGGCCCCTGGTGTTATGTTGCCGACGGGGCTGGAGGCTCTTAACTGGATGGAGCCGGATTCCGTTTTTAAGCTAATTCGTCATGAAAACCAACAGGTAACGTCGCTTATCCTTTCTCTTTTGGGGTCTGAGCAGAGTTCAAAGATGCTCTCTAGGTTACCGGATGAGAGAAGGAACGAGGTGGTCTACCGGATGGCTACGCTAGAGCGGCCGCAACCGTGGGTGATAGATGAAGTGGGGAGGGTCCTTCGCGATGAGTTTGCACACATGGAGGCTGGAACGTCGAGTGATGAATCCATTGGTGGGGTTAAGGCCACGGCCAAGATCTTAAGCCAGATGGATCGTAGAGCGGAAGAAAAGGCGCTGGCTGCGATATCTCTGGCTGATGCCGACCTCGGAAAGGATATCCGCGGTAAGATGTTCCTGTTCGATGATACCCTTAAAATTTCTGATCGTGGTATCCAGGAAGTATTAAAAGAAGTCAATAAAGATGTGGTGGGGATTGCGCTTCGGACGGCGACCTCGGAGATGAAGGATAAGTTTTTTAAGAATATGTCGGAACGTGCCGTTGAAATCATGCAGGAGGATATGGAGACGCGACCACCTGTCAAGCGTAGCGAGGTTGATCGGGCACAGCAGGAAATTGCCGGGATCGTGTCAAAGCTGCTAGATTCTGGGAAGATCGTTCTGGAACAAGGAGCCGCTTTAGAGGAAGGGGACGATCCGGATGCGCTTGTCTAAGGTGGTAGGATCGAGTTCTTCTGAAGGTATCTCCGCGTACAGCTTTGAGCAAGTGCAGAGCGCCGCGCGTAAGGCCGATATTCTGCTTGACGTTGAATCTGCCCGGCGCGACGCGTACAAAAAAGGTTTTACTTTTGGGGAGAGTGCCGGACGTGAGAGCGGGCTTCAGGAAGTGGCTTCTTTGAATCTTATCTTGAAGAACATGATTCAGGGAATGACGCGTGAGCGGGAGAAGGCTCTTCTTGGGAAAGAGGCGGATGTCTTGCGGCTTGCACTCGCGACGGCCAAACGAATATTGCGTCATGATCTATCTATCGACCCGGCAACGGTCACGGAATATATCCGTGATGCCATTCGAAAGATCGGGCATACGGAGACGCTGGTTATCCGTGTTCATCCGGAAGACCTCAAGCGGCTGTCTTTGAAGGAGATTGACCTGTTGCGGGAGGCTGAGGGAGTAAAGTGGCTCCGGTTTGACTCGGACGAGACATTGCTGCGGGGTGAGTGCGTTGTAGAGAGTAAAGAGCGGATGGTGGATGCCAGACTGGATAGCCAGTTGTCCGTTATCGAGCGAGGGCTTGCCGGTGATGCTCCCTGACACAATATTCCAGTACGCTTCTCTATAATAGTCCAGTAAGCTCCCCCCTATAAAAAGGGGTTGGGGGGTGTTTAACAAAGTCGGAGCTTAAGGCACGTTCCTTGCTTTTCTGATTCTTTAGTGGGGCAAGGGGCGGTGTCTGGAATTTTAAGAGGAAAGTATGGTTCCTGTGATGACAGAGCCGATCCTGGAGCGGGTAAGCCGTATTGATCCGACTCCGGCGTATGGTCGGATTTTACAGGTGATTGGGTTAGTGATGGAAGGGAGTCTTTCCGTATCGTCTGTGGGTGAGGTGTGTGAAGTTGCCTATCGGAAACAGACCTCATGGCAAGACGGAAGGCATTTGTTGGCGGAGGTGGTTGGGTTTAAGAATAATCATGTGTTGCTCATGCCGCTGGGGGAACTCGATGGCATTGGGCCTGGCAGTTCGATTGCGACAACCAGTGAACAGGCGAGCGCGAATGTTTGTCAGGAGATGCTCGGGCGCGTGGTTGACGGGATGGGGCAGCCTCTTGATGGGAAAGGGCCTATCCCGATGGGGGAGACCTATCCTATTTATGCTGCCGCACTTAACCCATTTGACCGAAAGCGGATTACCACCCCACTTGATTTAGGCATCCGTGCCATTAACGGCCTACTGACCTGTGGACGCGGGCAGAAAATGGGCATTTTTTCAGGTAGTGGTGTCGGAAAGAGTGTGTTGCTGGGCATGATTTCCAGGTACACGGCCGCCGATGTAAATGTTATCGCGTTGATCGGTGAGCGTGGCCGCGAGGTCAAGGAGTTTATTGAACAGGACCTAAAACCTGAAGGGCTTAGGCGTTCTGTTGTTGTTGTGGCAACGTCAGACCAGCCTCCGCTGGTAAGGCGCCGTGGTGCGTTATTGGCAATTACGATTGCAGAATATTTCCGTAATCAGGGCCGGCATGTTCTCTTTCTGATGGATTCTTTAACGAGGCTTGCGCAAGCACAGCGGGAAATCGGTCTCGCCATTGGAGAACCGCCAACCACCAAAGGCTATCCGCCGTCTTCCTTTACGTTGCTTCCCAAATTTCTGGAACGGGCTGGGACCTCTACTTCCGAAGGGACCATTACCGGGCTCTATAGCGTCCTCATGGAAGGCGACGATGTGAACGACCCGATACCGGATGCTGCTAGGGCCCTGTTAGATGGTCACGTAACGCTCTCCAGAGACATTGCGGCGCACGGTCTGTATCCGGCAATTGATCTTATTCATAGCACAAGCCGTGCAATGGTTGACATCGTGGATCCTGGGCATATGCAGTGTGTTTTGAAGCTGACGGATATGGTTGCGACCTATCGCAAATCGGAAGATATGATTAACATTGGGGCGTACAAGTCGGGGACGAATAAGGGTATTGACCAGGCGATAAGCAAGTGGGGAAGTATCCAAAGCTATTTCCGGCAAGGCATTGAAGAGCGGGTTAGCCTGAAAGAAAGTACGGAGGCTCTGCAACGTCTGTTGCTGTAAGTTGGGCCAGGCGCTACTGCGTAGCAATTGGAACGCGCAGTAGGTTTTTATAGGTTTTTAGCGGTGCCCTTGTGAGAAAGTCCAGTGTCAAACTATAAGTCGTCCTTGGCGGCGGTGGTTCGGGTTCGCCGGCACCTTACAGAGGAGGCTGTGAGTGCTTTCATGGATGTTCAGGGGCGCCTTGTCTCCAGTCAGGGACGTCTTGCGGAAGAGCAAGAGAAACTAGAGATGGCCGTTGTAAGTTTTACCCGTGGGTATCAAAATGGCGCGACGGGCGCAGAGGTTGGGTTGTACCATGACTTGATGCAACTGGGGAATATACGTGTAGCAAATTGTCAAGCCGATGTGTATCAATTATCCAGTCAGTGCGACGTACAGAGAGAGCACCTCTCGGAAACGATGAAAGAGAAAATAGTTGTCGAGACGATTGACAGAAGGCGGCGCCATGCCTATGAGGGTGCGATTGTGAAGAAGCTGCAGAGGATAACGGACGAGGTGGCAGGACAGCAAGTAAGAAGGAATGGGAGGGTAGCATGAAAAAGATGCCTATTTTGTTGCTCCTTGTGGTTTTTTTGGGGGTGTCCTACACCGCTCATACGGCGGACGTCTCTAAAGAGACAAAGCCCGGTAAAGGTGAGGAAGTTGACGATGGGAGGCTTCCACCCGTTCCTTATACCCCTTCTGCCATGGTTGCGGCGATTGACGAGAGACAGGCGGAGCTTGATTTGAGGGAACAGCAACTTGAGGAGAAAGAAAAGCGCCTCAATACCTTAGATGCAGAGGTTACCGCAATGCTGCAGAAGAACACAAAGCTTCGGGATGACATTGAGCTGCAGGAGTCGCTTCGGAAAAAGGCCGCGGAAGAGCGCGCGGCAATGGAGAATGCGGCACAAGTGGCTCTCTTTGTTAGGCTTTCCAAGGTCTACGGTGCGATGGAGCCGGAAGAGGCCTCCCAGCGGATTGAGGAACTAGAGGAGCCGTTGGCGCTACAAATCCTTGGCCGGGTGAAGCCGAAGATCGCGGCTAAAATACTTGCCCTGCTCGAGCCTAAAAAGGCCGCGAGCTATACCGAACAACTCGCCATCCTACCCAAGTAGCGAATACGGCAAGGGTGCCCCTTCTTGGTTGGGAGGTCGGGGCGCCGACTGCAATATCTTGTTGTCTGTGGCTCGGGTTTTATGAGTCATTATCGCTGTTGCACGAGACAATGGGTGATATTAGCAGTGGTTGTTGGCGTCATTGTTGTGCCGTTTGCTCTGGCGGGAGATACCAGCCAGAAAGCAAGCAGCTTGCAGTGGACGGCTCATGCGGATGGAACCTTTAGCGTTATATCCCGTTCGACCCCACTAGAGGTGTTGCTTTCAAAAATTACCGAAACGGCCAATGTAGACATTTATGTTGATAGTGCATCAAAAAAACGCCTTGTCACAATTGACGTAAAGCGTAGTACATTAATTCAGTTGTTGGAGCGGATTGCTGGAGGCAATTACGCAATGGTTTACGACGGGCGTAATGTATCTGCTTTACATGTATTACCACAAGGCAAGACTCGACCGATCGATATTTCCGAATTCTCCGGTAAAGTTAAAATCGGTAATCGTCGCGCTCAGATGTTTTTCATGCCGGCCGACAACTCCACGGACACAACCAACGACTACATCAAAAAACGACACGAGGCTCTGGCAAAACTGGCAAGAAAAGATCCTGACAAAGAGATTCAAGCGCAAATATCACTCCAAGGCTATATGTCTGCTAAACAGGCTACTGCATTTGTAAAAGAAAATCAGTTGGACCCTGTGACTCTTAATATTGGATGGAAAGAACATGGCGGTGGGCACGATTTGCAGTCTGGGGAATCGATCGAAGCCGCCATCGAGTCGGCGACCTTATTTCAGGAGGAATTGATCTCACTGCTTCTGGAAGATGCGGGTAGGCAAGTGGCCAGTATGCGCCAGCAAGGCATGCGTGATGCTCAGATGGAGGCGGAACTTGAATTTCAAAAAAGTGCAAACGACTTGAGTTTGGTTTTCTATACTAAAGGGCTCACTATTTATGGAATTCGCGTTGCCGCAAGCGCAAAGCAATTACACAAACTAACAAGTAACGATCAGAAAATTAGGCTTGTTGACCCGTTGTGGGGTGGTTTGGTGGAAGATGAAATTGCCAACGTATACCCAATGACAAAGATTGCGATTCCACTTGTTCCAGAAAATGATACTTTTATTCCTGTCGTCAACCTGCGTAGCCAAAGGATGCAATCAATGTTTAAACGAAGCAACCGTGCGAATCAGGGGTAAAGCGATCTCTTTATTTAGCCATGCCCTTCGTTGCCGTTGCCAAAGTCTGTGATATGCCTGCCGGGTCGGCAAAATACATAGAACAGAATGGCCTGGAGATTGCCCTATTTCGGTTGGGGGACGGGTTTTACGCAACGTCCAATCTTTGTCTACATCAGGCCGGCCCTTTGGCAGAGGGCACCATTGAGGGTGATGAGGTTATCTGCCCCTGGCATCACTGGCGGTTTAATGTCAAAACCGGCACTTCGCCGCTCAACCTGAAACTACGACTTCAGACCTACCCCGTTCGTCAGGAGGGGGGCGATGTGCTGATAGATATTCCATAGGGCACTTTTTAGAGGTGCCCTAAAGTACTCCCCTCCTTAAGGTGGGGGAGGCCCCAGCGCCGGCGGCGGGGTTAGAGGTGGTGGTCTGGTGTTGTCGCTCTTTGCCTTTCTCGTTGGACTCAGTATTGGAAGCTTCTTAAATGTCTGTATCTACCGCCTGCCTCGCCGTGAATCTATCGTCTTTCCTGGGTCACACTGTCCGGACTGTCATAAAGCCATCGCGTTTTATGACAACATTCCGCTCGCAAGTTTCCTCCTGCTTGCGGGAAGATGCCGGTTTTGCCGGACCTCCATCTCATGGCGATATCCTCTTGTGGAAGCGGTCAACGGTATCGGGTATCTTTTCGTTCTTCGGCAATTCGGGGCCTCCCCTGTCGCAATCGTTTATGCCCTCTTTTTTTCATCACTTTTGGTGATTACCTTCATTGATCTTTCACATCAGATTATCCCCGACGTTATTACACTTCCCGGCATTGTCATGGGTCTTATTGCATCGGCAACCCTGCTTCCCGTGGGTCTTACGGACGCGCTGGTTGGACTGTTTCTGGGGGGAGGGCTCTTCTACGGCATTGCCGCATTATCGCTTATCATTTTAAAGAAGGAAGGGATGGGGGGCGGTGATATAAAGTTCATTGCAATGATCGGGGCCTTTCTGGGATGGCGTGGAGGACTATTGACGATTTTTCTGGCGTCGTTAACGGGATCGCTTGTCGGCCTTTTGCTGATCTTCATTCAAGGGAGACGTCGGGTAGAACGGATACCCTTTGGCCCATTTTTAGCCGCCGGGGCGCTTATTGTCCTCTTCTTACAGGAACGCATTCTTCACCTATACGCCGCATGGCACGGGCTATAAGGGCTTGTCAAGGAATAACCTATGCAGTCGGGCTGCCGATTCATCCCCGTTTGCTGCGTTGCTCGTCGCTTACATACAGGAAGGGTATGCGCGCTCCTTACGCCTTGCAAACAGGGCGACTCGTTTGCCCTTTGTGTATACGTTATTCCTTGACAAGCCCTAAGTCGGCGATAGCGTGGTCGTTTCTTGGGCTTTTAACGGCCCCTGACAGTTCAAGACGGTTCCGAGTAGTCGTAGAAGCCCCTTTGCGTTTTTTGTCCTAGCCAGCCCGCTTCAACGTATTTCCGAATCAATGGGGCAGGGCGATATTTGTCATCACAGAATTCCGTATAAAGGACTTCCATGACATCGAGACACGTATCCAGTCCGATACGGTCGGCCATGGCAAGGGGTCCTATCTCATGCCCCATCTCCATCAATACCCTGTCAATCTCTTCAGCGGTGGCTACCCCATCCGATAGGGTAAAGATGGCCTCATTGATCATGGGAATTAAAATTCGGCTGCCAATGAATCCTGGAAAGTCTTTGGCGAGCACAACGGCCTTTCCAAGTTTTTTGACAAAGTGTTGGGCTAGCTCAAGCGTGGCGTTCGACGTTTCTAGCCCCGGCACAACCTCGACCAACGTAGACGTTGCCACCGGAGAGATAAAATGTATCCCGATAAATTGATGGGGGCGACACGTTGATGCCCCTAATCGCGTGATTGAAATGGATGAAGTATTGCTGGCAAAGACCGTTTCCGGGGGACAAAGATTATCCAGCGCTTCAAAGACGTCCACTTTAATCTCCTCCTTCTCCGGAGTGGCTTCGATAATCAGATAGCAACCGGCCAGTTCCTCAAGTTGCGTAGAGATTGTAATATGCTTAAGGATTTTCTCGCGTAGCCACTCGGTCCGTATTCCTTGCTTAACCTCTTCATTCAAATTTTGGGTTATTTGGTCAATGGCACCTTCTAATATTTTATAATCCAGGTCGCAGAGGATAACCTGAAAACCGGCGGTTGCCGCGACCTTGGCAATGCCGTGTCCCATCTGTCCTGCGCCAATGACGCCAATCATTTGCCGTTCCATTAGCGCTCTCGCCCGGAGTATCCACCAGGTTTATTTTTTATAAGGGCAATTTCCTGCGCAAGGATCCTGTTTTGCGCACAGAGTTTAGAGATAACCACCGACAGGTGTAAGAGGTGAATCAGCATGGCAAAGATAGCGATTATAAAAACGAACGTCGGCGGATACAGAATGCCTACCCAGCCGGCGACCACATTGAGTTCCTCACGCCAAATAAAAAAGACAAGCGACATAAGGGTAAACGAAAACCAGACAAAAGCGTATTCGATACGCAATCGTCCCTGAATGATCAGCCGGATCAGATAAACAAGCAGCAAAACACCGGCAACGATACTGAGGAGCTGAATGCGATAGGCATTTTCCATGTGGCCCTCCCTGATTTACGGTATTGGTTTCCAGGGACACTTGTCCCGCAGGCGAAAAAAGGTGCACAGAATCGCGAGTGTGACCTTAAACAGATAGAATAGGGACGCAACGGGGCCGATGGATGAGACCCCGCCTTGGCGCTCCCGCATCACGACGGAAATCTCCCTCATTTTTAAATGATTTAATAAATAGATAACCACAGACTCCGGTTCCGGATAGTCGTCCGGATAATCACGAATCACAACGGCCAGCGCCCTTCGGGTAAGTGCTCTGAAGCCGGAAGTGCTGTCGGTGATATCAAGGCGCATAACCTTATGGATCAGTTGGAAAAATCGTATCCCCACCCTGCGCAGCGGCGTAGATTGGTAGCCGGTAGTCCCAAGAAACCGTGACCCAATCACTACGTCATAGCCGATCAAGGCATCCAGCAGCTTGGGCACCTCTGTTGGCAAATGTTGTCCGTCGCCATCTACCTGCAAGGCGATATCGTATCCATTGTGGTAGGCATATTTATATCCCGTCTGAACGGCGCCACCGATGCCAAGGCGAATCGGTAGATCGAGCATGACGCAATCTAAAGACGAGACGATCTCTGCCGTTTTATCGCTTGAACCGTCATTGACCACAATCACATCTATCGGCAACTGATGGTCCCGTGCGACCTGTCGTATGCCCAGAACGACGTTCGCGATGGCCGCTTCTTCATTATAGGCGGGAACAATGGCTGCAATTTTACTCATGCGAAGCAGTCAGGGGGAGTATTGCATCGACACAAGGACCGTGCTACCCTCTCGCACCATCGTGGCATAACGTTTATAGGCGGTGCAACGCCCTTCAAGGTGGACGCTATGGTTGAGAGAACTCTATCTATCATCAAACCGGATGCCGTTTCCAGACATTTGATCGGCGAAGTGATCGGACGTTTTGAGGCTTCCGGGCTCCGTGTGGTGGCTTTGCGCATGTGTCGGTTGACGCCTACGGACGCGGCCGACTTTTATGCGGCGCACAAAGCACGCCCCTTTTTCGACAGCCTTGTGGCGTTCATGTCGTCGGGGCCGGTTGTCGCGCTGGTGATTGAAGGGGAAAATGCCATTGCCCAAAACCGCCTACTTATGGGCGCCACCGACCCAAAACAGGCAGCCGTTGGCACGCTGCGTGCGGATTTCGGCGATAGCATCGAAGCCAACACTGTGCACGGATCCGATTCTGCAGACGCCGCTGCCTTTGAAATTGCATTCTTCTTTGCGGGACGAGACCTTCTATAGTCGCGCGCGGGCGCGCGTTATTTATGCCTTACTGCTCTTCACGATAGAGAGCGCCTGCGTGCGTCCTCCCATGTTTTCCATCGTCCCACGACCGACAAGTCCTCCGAGTGCCCAGATATCTTCAAGCGCTCCTTCCCTGCCGTCTCAATCTGTTGTTGATTCACAGGCAACCTGGGCACACTTTATTGATGGGATGCGTTTTTTTGAAGCCAAGCGTTACCCCGACGCCATCCGCCGACTTAAGCACCTGATGACATTGTATCCGGAACCTAATTTAAGAATGGAGACTGCATTTTTGTTGATTCGGTCCTATCACGCATCCGATGATCGGGTAGAGGCACTAACGGACCTGCATCAGTTTCTTGATGACTATCCAAACAGCATCTACGATAGGGAAGCGCGTCGTTTGCTCTCACAGCTGATGAAACCTGAAGAAAACGTTATGGCCGCGGTTTGGATGTCTCCCTATACGGAACAGCTTAGCATCCGGGAGACACAATGGAAGTCAATGGGCATCAACACGTTAATCCTCCGATTAGAGGACGTCATTGCGGGCGGAGGGGGCATAAGTCATGAGGGTAAGCTCTCCGGTCCTCAGCGTGATACGTTACTGACAGGGATAGAAGCGGCGCACCGAATCGGCTTTCGTGTCATCGCCCAGATGCCACTTCGACGCATCAAAGAAGTGCTAGCGGCTTACCCGGAATGGCGCGATCAGGTCTATAATGCGGAAACACGCTATATTGACATAGCCACGGACCGGCTCGACCTTTTTCATCCGGGTGTCCTGGATTTTATTTCTCGGTTTTACCAAGAAATCGCCTCCTTGCCCCTAGACGGCATGTATACGGATGATTTTAAGTACGCGCTCTACGACGGCATGACGCCTGCAGCAATGTCCCACAACGGTTTGGTTACAACGGGCCCGGCGCTCTTTGAGCCACCGGGATCATTTTCTCCGGCGCTTTGGCGCTGGCTGGGCGTACGAAGCCGGCATCTGGGCCATGTGATAAAAGAGGTTGCATCGGTCGTGAGAAAAACCCGCCAGGGGCTCTGGTTCGGTGTCGGCCTGTCGGAGCTTGTCCTAACAGATCCGATGGGTGCACTCCTGCAACACTCCCATGACTTGCTCGCCTTCGGTGGTGCCAACCTCGATTTCTACCTATTGTCTCCAGCCGATATTCCCGTATCGTCTGAAGCGTTATATGGGTATTTGTATAAATACAATATACCCACGCAAGCCGTTTGGGTGCAGCGTCAGTCCGAGAAAACAGCCGCCTCCGGTATTGTCATCTATGGGCCGACGGCCCTTCCTCATCAAAATTGACGTTGATACCATGAACCCATTGACAGCCGAACGCAGGACATTTTAGCATGCCGCGTTTGTGAGGGGGGGAGCCGTGGTTGCAGAAGGTTTTTTGTACAGTCGTGAGCACGAATGGGTAAAAGCCGAAGAGGGGCGGGCGACGATTGGTATTTCTCATTTTGCACAGGGAGCGCTCGGAGACATTATTTACGTGGCGCCTCCGGTCTTGGGTCGTTGCCTTTTACAGGGAGAGGAAATCACTGAAGTAGAGTCCACGAAGGCAGTATCACCCGTTTACGCACCGGTGGGCGGGAAGATTATTGTCGTGAACGAAGGCTTAAAGGATAACCCCGAGCTGATCAATAAAGATCCATACGGGCAAGGGTGGATTGTTGTGGTCGAGATGACAAACCCGGAAGAGGTAAACGCGCTGATGACGGCGGAGGCCTATGCGCTATTTCTCAAAGACGGTTAGTCAGCTTCTTCTCCTCTCTGCCGTTTTGGCGGCGACCGTGACTTACCGGTTGTCGGCGGCTAGGGATGCCCGGTCGGCGGTGCAACCGGTGGCGGCGGCGCCGGATGCCCGTGCGAAGATGCCGGAGCTGAGCCGTCGGTCTCCTCCCTTGCCTCGCCCTCGTGTGTTGATTGATATCAACCATGCCACAAAAACAACACTTGAAACCCTTCCGGGCATTGGTCCAAAATTATCCGACGTTATCCTCGAAGACATCCGGAATAACGGCCCTTTTGAAAGCGCCAACGATTTGTTACGGGTGCAAGGAATCGGGAAGGGGAAGCTAACCCGTATCGCCCCGCTTGTCAAATTTCAGCCATGAACACGGTCCCCACGCAATGGCAACGCCTTTTTTCTCAAGCGGCCGAAGTGATTCCTTCGTCCGAATTGTTAGATAAACTCAGACGGTCTGAAACACGAGGTCGTCCGCTTCGAATAAAAGCCGGCATTGATCCCACCTCTCCGCGCTTGCACGTGGGTCACCTTGTTCTCCTCCAAAAAATGCGTCAGTTTCAAGACCTGGGGCATGAGGTCATTCTTCTCATTGGTGATTTTACGGGCACGATTGGAGACCCCAGCGGCCGCTCTGAAACACGGAAGCCGCTTTCACGGGACGAGGTCTTAGACAACGCAAAGACCTATCAGACACAGGCCTTCAAAATACTTGATCCGGCCCGAACCACGGTCCGATTCAATAGTGAGTGGACGTCGGCGATGACGGCGGAATCTATCTTACGATTGGCGTCTGCCTACACGGTTGCACGTATGTTGGAACGAGAGGATTTTCAAACGCGTTATCGCGCTGGGGCACCGATTGGCATTCATGAGTTTCTCTATCCACTTTTACAAGGGCAAGATTCCGTCATGTTGCAAGCCGACGTTGAGCTTGGAGGAACCGACCAAAAGTTCAACATGCTGGTTGGTCGGGACCTGCAACGTGACCAGGGACAGTCACCGCAGGTGGTGCTCACGCTGCCCCTGCTGCTCGGGACCGATGGGCACCGTAAGATGAGCAAGAGCTTTGGGAACGAGATTGCCTTTGAAGCGGCGCCTGCCGACATGTTTGGCAAGGTCATGTCCCTCTCAGATACGCTAATGATGCATTATTATGAATTGTTGACGGATAAAGACACGGACGCAATAAAGACCGTTCCTCCGATGGAAGCGAAGCTCGGGCTTGCCTTTCAACTGGTTGCTCGTCTTCACGGACATGAGGCCGCTTCCCACGCACGAAAACAGTTTGATATCACTGTGGGACGGACCACGGAACCGCCACCGATCTATCCGGTTGCACCGGGGCAGATACGTCTTGTTGATTTTCTCTATGCACGGGGATGGGGAGGGAGCAAAAGCGATATGCGCCGGCTGATCCTCCAAGGAGCCGTGGAATGGAACGGACGGCCGGTGACGGATCCACTGACTCAGATCACCATTGCTCCCCACCAACAATACGATTTGAAAGTGGGGAAAAAGATTCGCTACCTCCTGCAAGGCAATGCCTCTTAGAGCAGGGGCGGCGCTTAACCCCGCCCCTGCTAGGGCTTGTCAAGGAATAACCTATGCAGTCGGGCTGCCGATTCATCCCCGTTTGCTGCGTTGCTCGTCGCTTACATAC
>SBBL01000120.1 GCA_005239745.1 Candidatus Troglogloeales bacterium
CCCTGTGCGCCTTGTGGGCCGGTTGCCCCGTCTGCACCTGTTGGACCCTGTGCGCCTTGTGGGCCGGTTGCCCCGTCGGCACCTGTTGCACCAGTTGGACCGGTTGGCCCTGCCAGACCACCAAGCTGTAGAGAGACGATCTCGATCTCCATCGGATGACTGGTTTGTTTATTATCCTTGCTGTCTAACCGCACAGAGATAGGGTCCGCCCCGGACAAGATCGCTATCCCATGATTGGGAGCACCATTTACCCAACTTTGCACTTGCCCGGTAATATCCAATGTGAAAAATTCATTCTCTCCTAAAGGTGACACAATCACGGAACCTAAAAAAGCCCCCAGGGGCGGTGGCGGATCTCCGTTTACTGTCAGCTCATCCCATGGCCCCCCGACCGTATAAATATCAAGGTTGCCCGGATTAACCACCTCCGATACAAAAAACCGCAGCGTTGCCTTTTCAATGTCCGCACCGGTGATACCCGCCGGAAGGGGACTGAGGGCAAACCGCGCGATGCCCTGATATTCGTCCTCCTCCGTGCTTTTAATCCGCACCGTTTTCTCCAATCCATGATTACTGCCAGCTCCCAGTTTGATATAGCTATCATCCATCACGTGCAACGTGTCAGCATATCCCTTGATGGGAAAAACAATAAAAAGTGCGCCTAAAATCACGGCGGCGATGGCCGACCGAACGTTTCTATCTGTTGCTGTTGCTTTCATTGTTTCTCCTCATTAGTTAGATTTTAAGGGGCGTTCCGACAAAACCGGTCGCCATTCTACATGTTAGACGGGGGACAGTCAATGGCCCGCATTGCCTTTGTCATTTAACAATTAAAAGTGTACTATGATGTCCTTTTATTTTTGTGTTGAATTACAGAACAAGGAGGACAAAATGGGGAAGCATTTACGGAATTACGTTGTCGGGATTTGCTTCATGTTCTGCTATCCGACGGTCGAGCTCCGCTTTTTGATCTTCGGAAGACAAAGGCACTGTATTGCGCTCAACGATGCTGTTCCACAGTTAGGACTCTCACATAAACTTTGACGTAACTCTGGGACTCGCTATGCTGCGTATTCTAATGGAGGGGGTTTTAGTCGAATATCCATGCAGTCCCTCAACCTTAGTCAGGTGGGAGGGCATACGAAGCCATCTTGCGCGCTAAACTTATGAAACGTGTTGTGGCGCAGTGGAAGGCAAAATCAGGTCAATCTGTTCGCCTGGATGCAGGACACCCTCTTTAATGACGCGTGCCATATAGCCAATGCGACCGATGGTCTCCGTCTCTAACGCTGGATGTATCTCCTTAAGAACAAAACAGGGTTTTCGGATCTCGACCAACTCAATGACAACTCCTCCAGAGAAGGTCAGGCGGGTTCCCGGCATCAAGCCCTGAACATGGAGGTGGCGCACCGTAATATTTTCTCCCAAAACGCCGGGGGCTACTGGATACCCTTCTTGTTGCAGAGTTTCTAATATCTCTTCATCAAGCAGCGAAATTGCACGGGTGGGCTTAATATGTTTTGCGTGGGCATGACCATCCCCCTCAAGGCCATCAACCGTTACACGTGCTTCCAAAACGGCACGTTTGGGGATGCCGCCGCCGGAGAGGCTGATAGCAACAACAATGGGGGCTGGTGTCTGTAACATAGCCTTCGTGGGGAACGATCTGCTCTTTGCAGGTTGGACGTGCAGTAGGTTTTTAGAGGTGCCCTAATGTAAGTCAGGAACTACGCCAACCTGTGGCATCCCCGCCAGACCACCCTTGCGTGCATGGGTCGCAAATACATTATTCCCAAAAAAGAATGATCCCGGATGGCTTGTCGGAACAACGGCGACATAAAAGATCGCGCGCCCAACGACCTCATGCACCAGGGCCAGTAGCGTCATCGTCCCCCAAACAACTAACGCCCAACCTCCGTTTAAGGTCATAACTGAAAAGGCAAAAACAGCGGACGTTAGAACGCCCAAACTGACGTACCGTGCGGTATAGGTCTTTCCGAAGGTGACACACATCAACTGACGCGACACCGACGCTTCGTCTCCTCGCCTTGTCAGATAACGAAGATGGGCAACGAGTGAGCCACCTTGCAGAAGTAGCCCCATAAGAATGGGCAAGGCAAGCCACCTAAGCAGGGGACCGGTCGGATTTCCAGCGGCAAATTCGGCAATCCCAAATAAAAGACTAACCGTCATGCCCCCCAATATGAGTGCGCTGGAGAAAAATGCGCCATACACGTGGGGGTGATCCCAAAAGGGCCGCGCTTTAATTCGATAGCACTGAGACATACAATAAAGCCCTAATGGCCCGAAAATAATCGCTCCCCATCCGATGAGTTCAGGAATAGCGGTTGATAGGCCTCTTGGCAACCATGAGATAAGGGTGGGAAAGGCAGTCACCAGCGTGTAGCCTAGCAACAGGTGATAAAACGCCATCGTTGTCAGAATCTCCCGGCTAACCCATGAATGGCGAAGGTTGTTCAGCGCCCGATAACAGAATTGTGGTTTCCCCAGATGTAACGTGGACAAAACCAGCCCCGCCGTCTGAAGAGCTAACAACCCAAACAACAGGACCAGGGGGCTATAAGGGTGGTTGGCAAGCGTCATTGCTTCTCCCACCCCTTTAGACTTCGTCCCCAAAAACCAGATTAAAAATGCCCCCACCACCCCTTGAGAGAGCAACGTAAAAGCAACCAGCGGGTCCTCACGAGATCGCAGCTTCGGCAGCCCCCAGCCCTTCGTCCCACCGGTATCAGCGGGCCCGATCCGGTATCGCTCATCCCCCGGTTTATCGCGGTAGTACCGAATGGGTTCATTATCGCAACGGGTCAACTCGTTAGGTAAGGTTTTAGTTTGTTGGAAACGGATATTGGGTTCGGTGATAGCAGGATCTGGAAATCCTGGTATCGTCAGCTTAGCCTGTTTTTGCCCTTTGGGAATGTCCTCGATCACACCGAAATCAAGGGCATTGCTGAGGCAGGCGGAGACACAAGCGGGTTTTAATCCCAGCTCCAACCGATCAACGCACATGTTGCACTTCTCTACATGTCCGTGGGTGAGATCCAGTTGCGGGGCGTTGTAAGGGCAGACCCAAGTACAGTAGCCGCAACCGAAACAAATGTCCGGGTCTTGCAAAACGGCTCCATACTCCACATATTTGGTGTAGGCAAGTGTGGGACATCCTTTGAGGCAAACCGGATCATTACAGTGATTACAGGCCATTGAGATATTGAGCCTGAGAACGTCCGGATAGGTTCCCCCTTCGATGAATCCCACCTTGCGAAAAGCAAGATGGGGGGCGAGATGGTTCTTCTCTGAACAAGCCGATTCACAGGCATGACAGGCAATACAATTATCGGCATTGAAGTGAAAACCGTGCTGTTTATATCGGTCTGGGTTATCAGAATGGACAGGCTTCCCGTTAATCTGGAGCGGTTTGCCAATCAGACCGGGGTAGCTTTCAGCTAAATCTACGGCTTTCCCATACTGACTCGTCGCGACGTCCGCACGCGGCCGTTGCAACGTCATGTATTCCGGAGCTTGGGGGTTTTTTAAAGTCATTAGGGCGCTAACAGGTGGCCCATTGTATCATATTGCTTCACTAGGAATCTACTTCACCATTTATGTGCTGCTTGCTTGCTGATAAGCTTGACGTTACCCATGCCAATGCATACAATGCCTGACATGATGAGGTGGTTTTTGGGGTTGTTCAATCTTGCGCTTGTTGTAGCGTCGGCCTATTTAGCGGCCGATATTGTTAGCCTCCGCTTTGAGGAAGGCATCAAATCGGAGATGAAGATACCCTCTTCGCAGCCGGCAATCCCCGTTCCGGAAGTCGCGTCGGACGATACTTATCGAGTACTTGTTGAGAGGAATATTTTTAACTCTGAAGCGA
>SBBL01000044.1 GCA_005239745.1 Candidatus Troglogloeales bacterium
CAGCCCCGCCATCATCGTCAAGGTGCGGACGGTGCTGGATGGAAACATCCACATTCCCGGTCGGTTGGTGAGTTTTTTCGACGAAGACGCGCGGCCAATCCAGTTCGACGCGGCTCATTTGAAAGTGGAATGGTTTTGATTTGGCGAGCAATACAGTAAGTTGGCATAGTCAATATGCGCCAAAGGGAATAAACGGCATAGACACGTCATAATTACCCGTGCAGGGGATTATAGTGGACCCCAAAAACTGGACAGTAGAAAGCCATCAACTTAGGATGGTTTTCAAGGAGGAGTCCAGATGGGGATCAAGAAGAGACATACGAACGAATTTAAAGTCAAAGTGGTGTTAGCGGCATTGAGAGAAGATCGGACATTATCGGAGCTTGCGTCCGAAGCGGGTCCCCAACGGCTCGCCGTTGGGGTGCATCCGATTCAGATTGGGCTGTGGGAAAAGAGACTGATTGCGGGAGCGCCGCGTCTTTTTGGATAGGGTGGTTCCTGCCTCTCGGTTGAGAAGGGGCAGAAAGAGTTGATTGAGCAACTGTACCGGAAGATTGGAAAGGTGGAGGCCTGGGGGAGAAATGGTCTTTTATCGACCCGAAGGAACCAGGGTTGAGTTTGGAGAAGCAATGTGGCCTGTTGGGATTGGCCCGGTCGAGCTGGTATTGCCCTGTGGCAGACCCCGGTCCGGAGGATGGGGTTCTATGGATGGACGGGGTCGGGCGCTGGACAATATTTTTGTGGAGCGATTGTGGCGGAGTGTGAAATACGAGGCTGTTTATCTGAAGGGGTATCAAACGATGAGTGAAGCGCAGGTGGGTTTGAAGCGTTATTTTCAATTCTACAACAACGAACGGTTTCACCAGTCGCTTCAATATCGGACTCCGAGGGAGGTTCATCTCTCTGCGACCTTGGAAACGGGCCGCACTCTGACCCCTCCCTGATAAAAACAATGGCCTTAAAATGGCTTTATTTAAGTTTCAATTTTAAACAAAAGGGGAAAATTGGAGGAGGGGGGAGTTGTATCATAAAAACTGTCTAGACATTGGGGTCCACCTTACATCTTGGGGAGTGTATCGTTATCGGTAAATCTCACCTCCCTCCTTTTTAAACTCCTCTGCCTTTTCAATCATACCTAATTTCAGCGCGGACGCTTCATCTAACTTTTTCTCGGCCGCGTAAGCCCTTACGTCTTCCGTGATCTTCATTGAACAAAAGTGTGGACCGCACATGGAACAAAAGTGGGCGACCTTAGCCCCTTCTGCCGGTAGCGTTTCATCATGATACGAACGCGCGGTGATAGGATCGAGCGATAGATTAAACTGATCTTCCCATCGAAACTCAAAGCGCGCCTTTGACAAGGCATTGTCCCACGCCTGCGCACCGGGATGCCCCTTGGCGAGGTCTGCGGCATGGGCAGCGATTTTATAGGCAATCACTCCCGCTTTAACGTCGTCCCGATTAGGGAGCCCAAGATGCTCCTTAGGCGTTACGTAACAGAGCATGGCACAGCCAAACCAGCCAATCATGGCCGCACCGATCCCGGAAGTAATATGGTCATAACCTGGGGCAATATCAGTCGTCAGCGGCCCCAGCGTATAGAACGGAGCCTCATGGCACAGTGCCAGCTGCTTTTCCATATTAACCTTGATCATATGCATCGGCACGTGTCCAGGGCCTTCAATCATGGTCTGGACGTCGTGACCCCACGCGATTTTTGTAAGCTCCCCGAGCGTTTCAAGCTCACCAAACTGCGCGGCATCGTTGGCGTCCATAATAGCGCCGGGCCGCAAGCCATCTCCCAAGCTAAATGAGACGTCGTATGCCTTCATGATCTCACAGATTTCTTCAAAATGGGTATAAAGAAAGTTCTCTTGATGGTGACTCAAACACCACTTGGCGAGAATCGCTCCGCCACGGGAAACGATGCCGGCGACCCGTTTTTCAGTCAGCGGCACGTAGCGCAGTAAAACCCCTGCATGAATCGTAAAATAATCCACCCCTTGCTCTGCCTGCTCGATAAGCGTGTCCTTGTAAATCTCCCACGTCAGTTCCTCAACCTTTCCGCCTACCTTTTCCAGTGCCTGATAGATCGGGACCGTGCCGATGGGGACCGGCGAGTTGCGTAATATCCATTCACGTGTTTCGTGGATATGCCGGCCCGTGGAGAGGTCCATCACCGTATCCGCACCGCAGCGTATGGACCAGATCATCTTCTCCGTCTCTTCTTCAATGGAAGAGGCAACGGCCGAATTGCCGATGTTGGAATTAATTTTTACCAGAAAGTTGCGACCGATAATCATGGGCTCACTTTCCGGATGATTGATATTGGCCGGGATAATCGCTCTGCCCCGTGCCACCTCCTGCCTGACAAATTCAGGGGTGATGATGCTAGGCGTAGAAGCACCAAAATTGTGCCCTACGTGTTGTAGGCCATCTTTCGCGTACTCGAGCGTTTGATTTTCTCGAATGGCAATGTACTCCATTTCCGGCGTAATAACGCCTTTTCTCGCATAGTGCATCTGTGTAACGTTGGCGCCGCTTTTCGCGCACAGGGGATGTCGGCGTTGTAGGAACCTGGGGTCTGAATGCCGCATGTCCATCGGATGATTGATTTGCCTACGCCCATATTTAAGCAAAGCATCCGGCACTTGTTCGACATCCTGTCGGTTTAGAATCCATGACAGGCGAATGGGCTCCAGTCCGTTACGAATGTCAATGTGGACATCGGGGTCCGTATAAGGCCCGGAAGTGTCATAAACAACAAACGGCAGATTTTCAACCACCGTACCATTCTGTAAGCGGGTAGGGGTCAGGCTAATCTCCCTCATCGCAACGGCTACACCCGGTTGACTGCCGCGCCGATAGACCTTTCGGGACGCAGGCAGGGGGCCGACCGTTAGGGAGGCATCCTTTCCGGAAACATGCTGATCGTTGCCCACACTATTTTTCTCAGTCACTGCAAGGCCCTTCAATGTCGCGTTCATTCTATCCCCCACTCTAAATTGACCTACGGTTGCCTGTGCAAGACGACTCTATCGTATTGCGCCATCTTGAAGGTTGTCAACAAAAGGTTGTCAACAAGATGAGGCACGGATATGATTGCCCCGATAAATTTAGCGGCTTAATCGTGTTAGAGGGAGGGAGCGATGAACAAAGACAACCGGCCGGACAAAGACGTTATTCTACTAGAGTTTTCCATGTCCCCGCTGACTCAGGGAGAGAGTGTGGGGGCCTATGTCGCGCGGTCGCTAGACCTAATTGATCGGAGCGGACTCCCTTACCAACTCAACCCGATGGGAACGGTCATTGAGGGCCCGTGGGATGAGGTAATGGGGGTCGTGAAAGCGTGTTTAGATCGGATGAAGGAGGATTGCGATCGAGTCTCGACGATCATTAAAATTGATTACCGCAAGGGGAAGCACGGCCGATTAGATAGTAAGATTGAAAGCGTCGAACATCGGTTAGGGAGACGACTTAAGACGTCGTAGAGGTAGGGGGCTTGCCTCCAACGGTTGTGTGTAGAAGGGTACCCCCAATGCCCACAATCCAGCCAACCTCAGGAGTCGTAAAGAAGGGACTGATCAAAAACTGGAGTGTCCCGGACGGTTGCTGGCTCCACGTGGTCCCCCCGTTGGTTGTGTGGAGAATCGTCCCGGAGGCACCGACTGCAAACCCTATCTGACGATCAACGAAAAATAGACCGGCAAGAAAGGCGGGCGTCCCGCTCTTTTGTATAAGCCACTGCTTACCGCCATCTTCCGTGTGCAGGATGGTCCCGAAAGCGCCCACTGCCCAGCCGGTTTGGGCGTCTATAAAATAAAGTCGGTGCAGGTCTTTGTCGGTACCGGTTGTTTGAGACGTCCAGTAGGTACCGCCGTCATCGGTATAAAAAATGTTGCCTGCATCACCGGATATCCATCCATGTTTGGCATCGGCAAAAAAGATAGAGGTCAGAGTAATCGCCGGTTTCATGTGGGTGACCGTCCATGCAGCGCCGCCATCCGTGGTGGAAAAAATTAATCCATTTGATCCAATGACCCACCCGCGTTCACTGCTATTAAAAAAAACACCCGTTAGGTCGGGTTTTCTCCGGCCCACCGTTGGGACCTCCATCGGTTGCCATCGGGTTCCACCATCGCTCGTATGAAGTACCGTTGTCTTGTCACCGACGACCCATCCGTGGTCTTTGTCGCTGAAGGAGATGGATACCAGTAGTTCCCGGGTACCCGTTACCTGAGGCTGCCACGTTGTCCCGGCATCTTGGGTATAGAGGATGACGCCTCTATTGCCGGTGATCCAGCCGTTGTCCGCGTCTAAAAAAAGTAACCCCCCCAGGGATGATTCTACCCCGCTTTTTTGGGAGACCCACCCGCTTGGACTAGTGTCCTTAGGCGTCTTAGGTATCGGCGGCGAGCAGCTACCGATCAGCAAAATAAAGATAGGCAGAAAAAAGAATCGTGTCCTTTCTCCAAAGCGGGCCGTTCGCACCAAAGGTCACCCCTCATGTCGTTTAGAAAGACGGTATAAGTCTTAGCACTGATTGACAAAAAATGTCCATCACGCTAGATTTTGGTTCCCAAGTGGTTCCGGCCGGTGGGCATCTACCCACCGACGGGTGCCGCGAAGAGGTAGGAGGCGCTTTGCTAGCGGAACAGCTCGGTCGGCTCATGGTTGCCGGGAACCTCATCAATGAGGGTCAATTTCGGCAAGCCATGGTCATCCAAAAAAAAGAGGGGAAATGGCTCGGGGACATCCTTCTGCGTTTTAAGTTTGTTAATGAGTCCTCTCTGCAGAAGTTTATCAGCGAGAAATATAATATCCCCGCAGTTAACCTCTCTACCATGGAGATTGATCCGGTCATTGCCCGTCTGGTGCCACCCGACATTGCAAGAAAACACTGCGTCATCTCCGTCGCGCGTAGCGGCTCCACCTTGAAGCTTGCCATCATCAATCCAGACAACGTACTTGCGCTGGATGAGGTCAAATTTGCCATGGGAAGCTACAAAGTGGAGCCGCTCATATCAACACCGTCCGCTATCCTTCAAGCCATCAATCGGTTCTATGTGGTTGAAGATAGCGGGCCCCCTGCTAAAGTGGCCTCCATTCTCGAAGGGAGAGACTACACCTCAAGCGGTGACGATGCCCCCGTGCAGGAGGAAGAGTCTGCCGAGCCTGACATCATGTCAGTGGAAGACCTCGACACCGTCGTGGGCGATGCACTTGGCAGTATTGATGTCATTGAGGAACAGGAAGATACTCGGGACATACGCAGCGTCGAGGCCCCAATCGTTAAACTCGTGAATGGATTTCTCACGAGTGCGATTCAGGTAGGGGCCAGTGATATTCACGTGGAGCCGTATGAAGCGGCTTTACGCATTCGGTTTCGGGTTGACGGCGTGCTGAAGACAAGCATGAATCTTCCCATCAAGGTTAGAAATGCCGTCGTTTCACGTATTAAAATCATCTCTAAATTGAATATTGCCGAACGCCGCCTGCCACAAGACGGTCGCATCAAACTCGTCTTAGGGAAGAAGCGTGCGGTTGATTTTCGTGTTTCAGTCCTTCCGACGCTCTTTGGCGAGAAGGTGGTCCTGCGTATTCTCGATAGAGGAAACTTAGCGGCTGACCTGACGCAGCTGGGTTTTGATGTCCATTCCCTCCAGAGTTTTACCCAGGCGATTGAATCCCCCTACGGGATGGTGCTGGTGACGGGTCCAACGGGGAGTGGAAAAACCACTACCCTCTACGCGGCACTTAATAAAATTAATACCACCGACATTAACATTATGACGGCAGAAGATCCGGTGGAGTACAATTTAGCTGGCATTAATCAGGTGCAAATCAGAGAGGAGATTGGCCTGGGGTTTCCTGCCGTCCTGCGTTCTTTCCTCCGCCAGGACCCGGATGTGATCATGGTAGGAGAGATCCGGGACTATGAGACTGCAGAGATCAGCGTGAAAGCAGCGCTTACGGGCCATATGGTACTTTCAACGCTGCATACCAACGACGCTCCGACTACGATTAACCGACTTTTGAATATGGGAATCGAACCCTTTCTGGTGGCGTCATCGGTCAACCTGGTTTTGGCACAACGGCTGGTTAGGCGGATATGCATCGGATGCAAAACGCCAGATGCCGTAAGTCCTGAAGCGATTCTGAAGGCAGGCTTTGGCCAAGGGGAGGTTGCCGGCCTTAAGGTGTGGAAAGGGAAGGGATGCGAGCGGTGTGGTCAGTCTGGGTTTAAGGGCCGGGTTGCATTATATGAAGTGATGGTTGTTCAGGGGACGCTGCGGGAGATGATCCTGCAGGGCGCTTCTGCCGATGAATTAAAAAAGGTAGCCGTTGCGCTCGGGATGAAAACCTTAAGGAGAAGCGGACTCGACAAGGTGGCAGAGGGCATAACAACGTTGAGCGAAGTTTTAGAGTCCACCATGGGCGACGGCATGGAAATAAAGTAAAGATGCAGCTTCATGATCTGTTAGGCAAGCTCGCCGATAAGAATGGGTCGGATCTACACCTGACACTGGGCTCTCCTCCCCGTATGCGGGTCAATGGACAGCTTCTGCCTATAGAGGAAGAGCCGCTCACGGCTTCAGACACAAAGCGCCTCGTCTATAGCATTCTAACGGAATCACAAAAACACATTTTTGAAGTCGAGAGTGAGTTAGACTTCTCATTTTCTTTGCCGGGTTTGAGCCGATACCGGGGGAATATCTTTATGCAGAAAGGGGCAGTCGGTGCGGCCATTCGTGTCATCCCGACTACCATTAAAACGATAGACGATCTACATCTTCCTCCCATCTTAAAAGAGATGGTTAGAAAACCGCGTGGCCTTATTTTAATCACCGGCCCAACAGGCAGCGGTAAGTCTACCACCCTCGCCGCCGTTGTGGATCAGATCAATACCGAGCGTGCTGCGCATATTATGACCATTGAAGATCCCATTGAGTTTGTCCATATGCACAAAAAATCGCTCATCAACCAGCGAGAGGTGGTATCCGACACAAAGAGCTTTCAGTCGGCACTTAAGCATGTCTTGAGGCAAGACCCCGATGTCGTCCTTGTGGGGGAGATGCGGGACCGGGAGACGATGGAAACGGCGCTCACCATTGCCGAGACGGGACATATTACCTTTGGCACCCTTCATACCAACTCGACCCTCCAGACCATTGATCGTATCATTGACGTTTTTGAGCCGGTTAGGCAGCCTCAAATTCGAAGCCAACTGTCTCTCGTCCTGGAGCTTGTCCTCTGCCAACAGCTTATTCCACGGGTAGACCAACGCGGAATGGTGATGGCCATGGAGATCATGGTCCCTACGCCGGCCATTCGCAATTTGATCCGGGAGAACAAGGTCCACCAGATTTACTCCTCGATGCAGGCCGGGCAGGGAGGACATGGGATGAAAACAATGAACCAGTCTATCTGTGACCTTTATGCGGCCAAGATGATTTCGTATGCACATGCCGTGGAATCTTCAAGCAACATGGAGGAGTTACAGATGCTCATGACGCGTGCCGGGCTAGCCGTTAGGTCCGACATAACGAAGAAGTGGACCCCGTCGCTCGGGACGTAACGATTCACTAAAGGACATTGAAGATGCCGACATATGTATGGGTGGGGCGGGGTCAGGGAGGAGTTGCCCAAAGGGGAGAGCGGGTCGCCAACAGCAAGGCGGTACTCATTGACAATCTGCGCAAAGAGCACATCCTCGTTACCTCCGTACAAGAAAAAAAGGGCGGCTTTTCCTTGGCGACGCTTTCTGCCGCGTTTGAAAGGGTTAGCGATAAAGATTTAACCGTTTTCACGAGACAATTTGCCACCATGATTGATGCGGGGCTGCCGTTGGTGCAGTGCCTAGATATCCTTGAAAAACAGTCACCGAATCCGCTGTTGCGCCGAACCCTCGGTGTCGTTCGCATAGATGTCGAAGGAGGCACCACGTACGCCGATGCCCTAAAGAAACATCCTAAGGTATTTAGCGACCTCTATGTCGCCATGGTAGCCGCGGGGGAGACGGGCGGGATTCTGGATGTCATCCTTCACCGGCTTGCCGCGCAAACGGAGAAGGCAATGAAACTGAAGCGCCAAATTAAAGGGGCGATGGTCTATCCCGGTGTTGTGCTGACGGTAGCAATCGTCGTCATCGTGGTGCTACTGATATTCGTGATTCCTATTTTCGCGCAAATGTTCACGGACTACGGTGGCGCGCTTCCCGCCCTTACCCAACTGGTCATTAATGTTAGTAATCTCACTAAAGATTATTTCTTTTATATCATAGGGGGGGTTGTTGCGCTTGGATTCATGTTCAGGCGCTACTACAAGACGGAAACTGGGCGCAAGGTAATTGACCGGTTGGCACTGAAGCTACCCGTAATTGGAGATCTGATTCGAAAGTCATCCGTTGCGCAGATGACGCGTACGTTGGGCTCGATGCTTTCAAGCGGTGTCCCCATCTTACAGGGATTAGAGGTGGTTGCCGGAACCACAGGCAATAAAATCATTTCAATGGCGCTCATGGAGGTACGTAAGAGCATTAGCGAGGGGAAGACCATCGCCGAGCCGCTTAGAAAAGAAAAAGTTTTTCCGGACATGGTGGTTCAGATGATTGGCGTGGGAGAAGCCACAGGCTCGCTCGACGCCATGCTATCAAAAATCGCAGATTTTTATGAAGACGAAGTGGATGTTGCCGTTACCGCGCTCACTTCGCTTCTCGAACCCCTTCTCATTATTTTCTTAGGGATTACCATCGGCACGGTTGTGATTGCCATGTACTTACCCATCTTTAAATTGGCCTCGGTCATCCAGTGATTCTACTACCCGATAACTCCCTCCCCCCTCTTTGAAAAAGGGGGGGGCCTTCTCCGTTATGAAGGGAGAGGCTAAAGAGGGGCTAGTGAAACGTGCATGATGCAAGGATCGCAGTCCCTTCAAAGTGCCGTCGCGAGATGGGTTGCGTTTCGGGTCCTTGTCGTTACCCTCCTGTTTGGGCTACCCCTCCTTTTCGGCTCAAGCCCCCTCCAAGGTCTCGATTTCTCAGGTTATACCCCTCCTCTTTTGATCGGGCTGACCTATCTGCTGGCCCTTCTTTACATGGTTATCCGCTCAAAAATCAGAGATTTGAATCGCCTTATTTTGCTTCAGCTCGGCATTGATCTGCTTTTTACAACCATTTTAGTAGTGGCAACGGATGGACTAGAGAGCCCCTTCCCCTTTATTTATCTCCTCATCATTATTTCTTCAAGCCTCTTTTTTCCAAAGGGTGGGGGTCAATGGATGGCATGTTGCGCGACTCTCTGTTTATGGGGAGTGGCAGGCGTTCAGTTCTGGCAACCGGAATGGCTCTCTCCCGTCCGTTTTGGCACGAAACAAATGGGATACGCGCTTATCTCCTATACCCTTGCCTTTTTTAGCGTGGGGATTTTGGGCGGCCAACTTTTTGGATCCTTGTACCAAAAGATTATTGAAGACAGTGATTTCCCTAATCTGCGGGCCCTTCATGAAGATATTATCCGAGAGATGACCGGCGGACTTATCACGGCCGATTTGGCGGGCCGGACGACATCGGTCAACCGGGCAGCAGGCGAGATGTTAATGGCAAAACCCCAAGATATGATCGGTATTCCGATCTGGACACTGTTTCCGTCGGACGAGCTACTGACGTATTATCGCAACATCGCCTTAGAAAAAGTGCCACAGCGGTTTGAAGTGGAGATCCCAATCAAGGAAAAGCGTCACACCATTGGGGTAACCCTTTCGGCGCTTCATAATGCACAAGGCCTACCCATCGGCGTGATCCTTATGTTTCAGGACTTGACCCCCATACGCATCGTGGAGAAGGAGGCGAAAGAGAAGGAACGGCTTGCGGTGGTTGGTGAGATTGCCGCCGGCGTCACGCATGAAATTCGCAACCCGCTGGCGTCTATTAGCGGGGCTGCGCAGATGCTTAAGGACGTGCCACACATGCATGGGGACACCCAGCGTTTGCTTCGAATTATCACCGAAGAGGCGGACCGTCTCAATACCATTATTGCGCAATTCTTGACATACGCGAAGCCTCTTCCCCCCAAGCGCAGGCGGTTAGACCTGCACGCGCTTCTCTCTGAGGTCATGACATTGGCACATTCGGAGATTCATGAGAAAATTAACGTCACGTTAGATTTTGACGAGGGGGCTTTAATGGTCCTACTGGATCCCGATCAAATGAAACAGGTCTTTTGGAATCTTGTCATCAATGCCATACAAGCCATGCCGGGGGGAGGAAGGCTGGTTATCTCGACGCGGCGAAGAGTAAGTACGGATAGACAATCCCCTGATTCTCATGTTGAGATATGTTTTGCGGATACCGGACAGGGTATCAGCGAGAGAGATTTATCTAAAATCTTCCTCCCATTTTTTACGACAAAACCTTCCGGGTCCGGGTTAGGGCTTGCGGTGGTACACCGTATTGTCAAGGAACACATGGGGACCATTAACGCCCGAAGCACCCCCGACGGAACCACCTTTGTGTTACACTTCGCGCTGGATGAGGCGGCCCGCCCGGATGAGATTTCAGTGGGCTTAGATAGGCACTAGCATGTATACGATTCTTGTCGTTGATGATGAAAAGAACATGCAAGAATGGCTGGCTATTTTTTTGCGAAAGGAGGGGTACGATGTTAAAACGGCCGGAGACGGTGCGTCGGCATTGAAAATCCTTGAGCACGATCCGGTTGATCTTGTTTTGACCGATATCAAGATGCCAAAGGTGGACGGCATGGAACTGATTCGGATGACCCGGGTACTCGCACCCGATACCGTTGTCGTTATCATGACGGCTTTTGCGTCAAAGGAGACGGCCATTGAAGCCATTAAACTGGGGGCATACGATTATTTAACCAAACCGTTTCAAGTGGATGATATCAAGCTCGTGATTAAAAACGCGCTGGAGAAGCATATCCTCCAAGCGGAAAATCAGCGCTTGAACCAGGCGCTTCAGGGACAGATCCCTTCGTCTCACATCGTTGGGAGCAGCCAGGCGATCCAAAAGGTATTTGAGTTAATCGAGCGGGTGGCTCCCAGCAAATGTAATGTCCTTCTTCTGGGAGAGTCTGGGACGGGGAAGGATTTGGCGGCGCGTGCCATCCACCATCAGAGCCCGCGGCAGAGTCGCCCTTTTATTTCCGTTAATTGTAGTGCCCTTCAAGAGTCATTACTGGAGAGTGAGTTGTTTGGCCACGCAAAAGGCGCCTTCACGGGCGCAACGGACAATAAACTGGGCCTTTTTGAGGTAGCCGATGGAGGAACGCTGTTTTTAGATGAAATTGCCGATATGCCATTGGCCATTCAGGCAAAACTCTTACGCGTCTTGCAAGATCAGGAGTTTCGGCGCGTAGGAGGCGTCAAGACTATCCGTGTGGATGTCCGGGTCATTACCGCCACCAACAAAGATATTAAGCAGCTTGTTGCAGATGGGACGTTTCGTGAAGACCTTTACTATCGGCTTGATGTTTTTCCTATTCACCTTCCAGCCCTACGCGAGCGGCCGGAGGACATTCCTCTGCTGGTCGAACATTTTATCCGTAAATTCGATGCTGGAAAGGGTCAGGTGAAAGGGGTGACACCGGAAGTCCTTCGCATGCTGATGGCACAACCGTGGAAGGGGAATATCAGAGAATTGGCCAATGTACTTGAACGCGCCATCGTGCTTACCCCACACGCCATGTTAACCCTGTCCGACTTTGATCAGGGGTGCCGCAATGCTGTAACCGTCCCCGTCCTGCCGGAAGAAGGGCTAGACCACTTGATGAACCACATGGAAAAACAGCTCCTCACCAAGGCCCTTGAAAGTGCCCAGGGCATCAAGAAAGAAGCCGCCAGGCTGCTTCAGGTTGATCTACGCTCTTTTTTGTACCGGCTGCATAAATATGGCATAGGCGAAAACCTCGGAAATAAGGAGGAGTCCGAAAAACCGGAAGCCGCTTCGTGAAAGCAATCACACTGCTTGCACCGGCGAAGGTTAATCTCTTCTTAAGGGTGTTTGGGTGTCGTGAGGATGGATATCACAACATTCTAACGTTGATGCAGATGGTTGGGCTTTATGATCGGGTTACCCTATCCGAGGTGTCCACTGCTTCAGAGGATGGTATTTATCTTACCGTGAACGGGGCCACGCTGCCGGTGGATGATGGAAACATTGTCTATCGGGCAGCGGCCGCCCTCCAATCAAGGTGGGCACCGGCGTCCAAACGAATGACATCCGGCTCTCACGTGCGCCCTGTAGGTGCACCCCCGGGGGTAAGGATTACGCTTAATAAAAACATCCCGATTGCCGCGGGCTTAGGTGGGGGCAGCAGCGATGCGGCCGCGACATTGATTGGCCTTAATGAACTTTGGTCCCTGCGACTACCTATGAAAGACTTAGCTAACATTGGAGCAGAATTAGGGAGCGATGTTCCGTTCTTTCTCTACGGGCCAACCGCCTGGGTTTCCGGACGAGGAGAAAAAGTCAGGCCCATTGTAGGCCGTCCGGAGGGATGGATGGTCTTGGTCCATCCCGGGTATTCCGTTTCTACCCGGTCCGTATACGACCATTTCTCGCAGTTGACAAGATTACCTAGTCTGCATACGATGCCGGGTCGGCAGCGTCCTTCCCTGAAACTTAGCCTACATACCCCTATCAATGACTTAGAACGTGCCACGTTTGATTTGTTTCCCCATCTGGTTGTGCATAAGAGGAAGCTAGAGGGATTGGGTGGCGAAGGGGTGTTAATGTCGGGGAGTGGCCCCACCCTTTTTGCCCGTTTTACACAACATCAGAGGGCTGAGGAAGCCGCCCTCGCAATGAGGAAGGGGGGTGACGTGCGGACATGGGTGGTGGAAAGCCTTCGCACTTCCCCCCTGGCGTTATAGCGGGGGTCCCCAAAGACGGGTCTTTGGGGTGCAAAGCGGGGTCCCCAAAGACGGGTCTTTGGGGTGCAACAGCTACTGGAGAACAAGGGGGTGAGTATGGGGCGTCGACAAGCGGCAAGTCACGAGATTTTGGATCTCGCATTCCCAGGTTCGAATCCTGGCGCCCCAACCACTCTTGACGGGTAGGCCGTTCTTGAGCTTGAAGCGAGCCGATACTTGGGCGTCCTCCTTGAATAGGCGACGACAATCTTAATGTCAGGCGCTTGCTTGAGGTTATTTGTTTGTCCGCCAGGGGATGGGCAGTTGAAGTTTTTCCAGTTTCTCTTCCATCTCGCTGCGTTCCCGATGGCGCTTGATGGCCCCATTGGACGAGAGCCACCCCGATTGCACTACCAGGCGGACCGCTTCATCGAGCTTTCCTGCCGCAATGTGTTGGATGATTTCAGACTCCAGCCTGGAGAAGGTCAAACCGTGAACCCGATAGTCAAGAAAGGCCTCCCAAACCGCAGGGCACCATCTGGCCAATATTTCTTCCCCAATAACCGTTGCGTAACTGCGGATTTCAGCTTGGGCATGCAGCTCCATTCGAAGTGCTAAAAAGTGGAGCAGGTTGTGCAGATCAACCTTCCAATAGGCCTCTGTGTAGGTAGAAAGTGGCAGGTCTTTACGCGCTTGTTCCCTTGCCACCCCCGCGGCTAGGCGTTCTTCATAAATCTGGCGGGATAGACGATGCAGTTGTCTTTCCTTTTGAGATAAGAGTTCCCCCGTCTCTTTTGGGAGAAATCCTTCACTGCCCTGCTTATTGTTGGCAGCTTGAACACGCCACCCCGCAGCGGATGTTTGTTGCTGGGCAGAGATCGCAATCGAATAGCGAGTGGAGTATTCATTGACGTTGGCCGTGCGGTGGCGAATCCACTGTCTCCAGCAGTCCATTGGGACACGCACATGGAGTTTAATCTCGCACATCTCGAAGGGCGTGGTATGCCGGTGCCTGAGCAAGTACCGGATTAGCCCGCGGTCTTCAAGAACCTGTTTGGTGCCTTCGCCGTAGGAGACGCGCGCAGCCTGAACAACGGCACCGTCAGATCCCATGTAGTCTATGGCGCGAATGAATCCATCATCCAATACGGGAAAGGGAACACCCAAAACCTGATCCAGTGCCTCCACGGAAAGGCGCTTAAGGGGTGGCTGGGAGGCCATTATGTCCTATGTGCGATTATCAGCATGGCCGTGCGAACGTCATTGGGGCTCCCAATTACCAGTGGCACCCGCTGATGAAGACTCTCGGGCCAAATCTCCAAGATCATCTGTTCTCCCGTCGTTGCCATACCCCCGGCAGCATGGACGATGAAGGCCAGTGGGGAAGCTTCGTAAAGCAACCTCAGTTTCCCCCTTTGGTTTTTTTTGTCCGCGGGATACAGAAAAATGCCTCCTTTTACAAGATTGCGGTGGAAATCTGAGACGAGAGACCCCGTATATCGCGCCGTCATCCCCTCTTTTTTCGCACGGTCAATATAGTGGCGCACGCTTTCATTCCATGTGGGGGCATTAGACTCATTGATGCTATAAATGTTCCCTTTCTCCGGTATCCGGATATTCTCATGGAGGAGTAAAAACTCACCAATGCTGGGATCGAGGGAAAAGCCATGAACCCCGTTCCCCGTGCTATAGACCAGTATGGTCGTTTGCCCGTAAATCACGTAACCGGCGCACACCTGCTCTAACCCTTGCCTAAGGAAATCAGACAGGATGGCAGTTGGCCCCTTGCTCTTTCGTTTATAGATAGAAAAAATTGAACCGATGCTGATGTTAGCATCGGCATTAGACGAGCCGTCCAGGGGGTCCATCATAAATATATAGTTACCCCTGGCGCAGGATTCCGGGACATGGTAGACATCCGGCATCTCTTCAGATGCCATGCCAATGAGATGTCCCGTATCACTTAGAATAGAAATAAACGTTTCATTGGCAAACACATCGAGCTTTCGTACCTGTTCTCCATGAATATTTTTCGCCCCCTGATAGTCCAAAAGATCCGTCAGACCGGCACGGTTGACCTCACGGGCAATGATTTTTGCCACGGTCGCAATATCCGTAAGGAGTCCGGTGAAATCGCCAGTGGACCCGGGATGCATGCGTTGCTGGGCCATGACAAACCGTGTCAGCGTTGTCCCCTTTTTCATGGAACCCCGTAAACGGATATTTTGAAGGATATCTTTCGAGAAAGATAGAGCAAGATGGCGCTTTTGAATATTCTATAAAGAACGACCGCCGGCTACCGATACCTGAACCACTAAAAACCTTCTAACAAGAGAGCCTAACCGCTATTCCCTAACGGACGAGCGCAGGCTTGGTAATTTTTCCAGAGCGGATACATCCCGTGCAAACGCGGATACGCTGAGCGGTTACCCCAACCATCGCCCAAACGTGTTTTAGATTCGGCCGAAAAACCCTCTTGGTCCTATTGTTCGCGTGGCTAACTCGGTTTCCAACACGACCTCGCTTCTCACAAACACTACATACCCTTGCCATCTTGTCTCCCCCTTACCCTCTCGGAACAAACCCGGAGGCGTATACTAGCACATGAAGGAGCTGAAAAGTAAGACAAAGTCGGATGCGCAACAGGATAGCTGCCACAGGCTACCTGCGCTTGGCGAACACGGCGGCAAGAGAGAGCGCCTCAATCACCATAATCAACCCTCCCAACGTTATGAAGCTGAGGAGCGTTGGTGTTACCCCTAGTGCAGCGCTCACTTGGGGGTGGGTGGTTTTGAGTGGGGAGGATAGATGGAGAGGAAACAGTCGGTTGACAAGCCAGGCGGCGCCCCAAAGGGCCCCGAGGATAGTAACGGCCAGACCGGTCTGCGACCCTACACGACGCCATCTTGGGACGGTGCTGTTCCCATTCATGGTCATCACCAACTCTCGCACGGGCATGGAGAACGCCATCAGCAGGTAGAACAGCCCGCCGATCCCCGTTCCCGGAAGTCCTACATTCATTTCAGTGTCCTTTCTCGTAGACGCATAATCGCCGTCGCATAATTAGCTCGGACCAACATGCCTTCAGGAAAAATAGTCCGTTGACGAGGCGCAGAACCCAGAACGACGGGATACTGGCCAGCGCCAAACCTACCTCGCGCCGTCTGGCCGCATGGGCCAGTACAGGCACGAGCACTGCCGGAGTGTCAACCACATACCCAAGAAAGAACAGCGGGTTGACAAACAAACCCAGTAACGGAAGTAAAATAAAGAAGGCAAGCGACGCTATGGTGGCGTCCCAAAGGGATACGGCCACGACCGACCGCAGATACGGGACATGCAGAAGCCCTTGCCAGTGCAGGCGGACGTTCTGTATAAAACCATGCGACCACCGCCGAAGCTGCTTGCTCATGAAGTGAAAGTTATGCGGTTCTAGCGGGTAACAGACGGCCTCGGAGATAAACCGTACACGTGCGCCAACCACGTAGAAGGACCATGTCAGGTCCATATCTTCCGCCATGGTCCGGTTAGGCCAGCCACCCTGGGCACGAACCCTTTCGGTTCGATAGGCCGAGAAACACCCGGAGGAGATCATCGGCTTCTCATAATAGTCCTGGATGGGCTTATAGAAGCCAAACGCGATGAGGTACTCAATGTAACGGCCCCGTTCCCAAAGGGTGCGTACGTGCCTCGGGATAACGGACCCGCAGGCCGCTGCAACGAGGGGATCGTCAAACGCGGCCAACAGCCGCTCTGTCGCATCCGGTGCAAGTACCGTGTCCGCATCAATGGCCATCACAAACTCCGTTTGCGTCTGTGCGAGCGCGGCATTTTGTGCACCGGCCTTCGAGCCGGTATTGGCAGGCGGTCTGATGACCGACACACCGAGGCTACGTGCCACCTCCGCCGTGCCATCCGTTGAGCAATCGTCTACGACGATGATCTCCTTTACGGGCACGGTCTGTAACTGTAGACTGCGGATCGCATCTACGATTGTCTCGGCCTCGTTGTAGGCCGGAATGATGACCGTTAGGTTTTGAGCCCGGTGCCATTGAGTGGAGTTTGGAAGACAAGCTTGCAACGGTTTTTAGACCTTCCTACCGACCAAAGTCGGACCTTGTGAACCGGCCAACGATAGGTCCTCCACCCCCGCTCGGCCGAGCGGGGAGTATACCTGAAGACGGCATAAAAAGCAATAACCCCAATCGAGCCATCAGCTTCTCTTTGCTAATCAATGGCACATCCATTTACAATGCACTGTGCGGCTCTACCGAGGAGTCATAGTACCCGACCATGCCAGATCGTCAAGAAGCCACCTGTACGCGCTTATATGATGGTTGTGCAATCCTCTCTGATCCTATCCACGGATACATCATCTTCACAACCCCTATCTCCTATGGCCCAAAACCCCTGGAGACCACGGAAAAGGCACTCATTGATTCTCCCTGGATGCAACGCCTTCGATACATTGCCCAGTTGCAATCGGCGCGTTGGGTCTACCCGTCCGCGGAGCACTCACGGTTCGTTCACTCTTTGGGGGCGATGCACCTTGCCGGCGTCTTTGCCAGGCACCTCTATCCGTCGCTGAAAGAGGTGGTGCCGGATGCGCCTTCCGCGCCCTTTATTGAATCCCTTTTACGCATCTCTGCCCTATTGCACGATATTGGACATGGGCCTTTTTGCCATTTCTTCGACGACCATTTCTTAGGCGCCTTCAACCTGACTCATGAAAAATTAGGCCAAGCCATCATCCGGGAGAGCCTCGCCCCACTGATTGCGGGCATTCGGCGCGCGCCCGGAGGGAACTTTGCCCCCGGTGAATCTTTAGACCCCGAGCAGGTGGCCTTCCTCATACACAAAGACAAGTCCTTTCGGACACCGCCGGATTATCCGCGTTGGTTGGTTTTGCTCAAACCCCTGTTTTCAGGTATTTTCACGGCCGATAACTTAGACTACGTCCTGCGAGATTCTTACATGTGCGGCGTTGCGGTAGGCCCCGTGGACGTTCACCGTCTCATGCACTACACGTTCTTTAGTCCGTCTGGGTTAACGCTGCACAAGGCCGGTTTGTCGGCGCTGGTAACCTTCCTAAATGCCAGGTCGTATCTATACGCCAATGTCTATTACCACCGAACGGTTCGATCGTTTGATCTACATCTTGGCGATATTTTTCGCAAGACGATTGACATCGTTTTTCCCTATCACCCATTGAAGCAACTTGATTTGTACGCAGATCTAACCGACTGGTCGCTGATTCAGGAAATACGCCGGTGGAGAACTAACCCTACCCGGCGTGATCTGTTCGATGAATGGCAGCGGTTACTGATGCGGGACGTTAAATGGAAGATGGCCTATGACACCACGTTGCCCATTCGCAACGTGGACACATCGGCTTTCAGTGCCACCGATTTGGAAACGCGCATTCGGGCCTTACTCCCCTCCGACTTGCGTACGCTTCCATTTCGAGTGGACATCGCCAGTTCCGATCCACGACCGATGAACCCTGCCACCTTAGGGGAGAAGCAAATCTACGTCTATACCCAGGCCACGCAGTCGGTTTCGGCCAGTGCGTTAGCGGAGTATATTCACGATATCCCCGCCCAAGTTATTCAATGCCGTCTCTATACGCTGAGTCACGATCACGATAAGGCCTTGTCGCATGCGGCTGAAACGGCACTGCGTAACCTCGTGAGCCCGATATAAAAAACCAATAGAGGTACCCGCAAGTTAGCATAAGATTTCATGGGCGATAGGCGGCGACGGACTTGGGGGTTTCCCAGAGACGCACCTGGGCCACAGGCAGCCCCTGAGAGACAGCGTAGTCGTAAATGAGCTTTGCAATGACTTCCGCGGTGGGGTTGTCATCAATCAGGCAGTACAGCTCCTTCATCTGATCGAGGGCGGGCAGCAGCGGGTCGCGCCGGCAAAGGATCATCCGGTGGTCGAGGGTTTCATCAATCCAGACCTGTACCACGTTTTTGATCTCTTCAAAATCACGCACCATCCCTAGTGGGTTTAGCGTTTCTGAAAAAATCTCAATCTCCACCTTGCCGTTATGGCCGTGCAAATGACGGCACTTCCCGGCATAGTTTAACAGACGATGCCCGTAACAAAAATGGATCTCACGCAATACGGTGTACATTAGGAAACAAGCCTCCCTCCATCAATGATGATCACTGCCCCCGTCATAAAAGACGTTCCTTCCGCCAGGAAGCGCACCGCCTCAACCACGTCCGAGGGTGACCCTAAACGCCTAAGGGGTGTATGGCGAACGATTTCTGTCTTTTCTTCTTCGTTAAAATCTTTTGGGAGAAGCACGGGGCCCGGAGCAATGGCATTGACCGCAATATGCGGGGCAAGTGTTCGTGCAAGCCCCTTGGTCAATGCAATCACCCCTGCCTTTGAGATGCAGTACGGCAGATAGTCGCGGTACGGGCGCAACCCAGACCAGTCGGCAATATTGATTATTTGCCCTTTACGCATCACCTTTGCCGCAGCCCGCGCGCAAAAAAAACTCCCCTTTAGATTTGTGTTTACCGTATGGTCCCACTGCGCCTCCGTGACGGTCGCAAGCGGCGTCTTAAAGAAAACCGCCGCGTTGTTCACGAGAAGATCCAGCCGGCCAAAGGTACGGATAGTTTCATTAACGATACGCTCACAATCCGCCACTTGTGTGATATCGCCTTGGATGGCACAAGCAACGCCACCCCGTCGCTCGATCTTACGAACGACCTTCACCGCTTCCGATTGAGAGGATCGGTAATGAACCGCAACACGCATCCCCTGCTCAGAAAGTGCGATGGCGATAGCCGCCCCAATACGCCGGCCGGCACCCGTCACCAACGCAACGCCTTTAGGAACGCCCATACCGCACCATAGCAAAACCCTGCCCACCAAGCAACGACGAAAACCTTGACCAAATTACAACAACCACTTTTATTCCCCTTTGCTAAGGGGGAATTTTAACCCCCGCACCGATCGTGAAATAGAACGTGGCCCCTTTCCCCACTTGCCCTTCGGCCCAAACGCGCCCGCCGTGGCGATTCACGATCCGTTGAACCGTGGCCAACCCGATTCCATGACCCTTAAACTCGCTCGCAGAATGGAGCCGCTGAAGGGCACCGAAGAGCTTGTTGACATAGGTCATGTTAAAACCCGCGCCGTTGTCGCGAACGAAAAAGACAGGGGTATTATCCTGCAACAACTTCCCGACTTCGATGTGCGCTTCGGAACATTTGCTCGTGAATTTCCAGGCATTATCAAGGGGGTGGGCCGGGTTTACCAACAAACCTTTGTGGATACGTACAGCAAAGTGGCGATGGCTAAGTTGTATGATCGAAAGAACGCGTTGGTGGCGGCG
>SBBL01000027.1 GCA_005239745.1 Candidatus Troglogloeales bacterium
CATCCGCTTGGACCGCAGGACAATATCTTTTAGGATTTTATTGAGGGCATGGCCAATATGAATGTGGCCATTGGCATACGGGGGGCCGTCATGGAGCAGATAGGTGGGAAGCCCGGCCGATTTTTCCCGTATTTTTGTATAGATGTCGTCTCTTTCCCACTGTGCGAGCAGGCCCGGCTCACGGCGGGCAAGGTCCGCCCGCATCGGGAAGGCAGTCTTAGGAAGGTTGATGGTTTCTCGGTATTCACTGCTCACAGGAACGGCATTTTATAGGGCACCACTAATAAGCGGAGTACAGATCTACCCCCCATTATAACCCTATGGAACGTACCTAACAGTTTCACAGTTTTCGGCAAGATCCACTTCAACGTGACCACCGCCATCGCAATAGTCTTCGCCCTGATCTCCGTTCATTTTATCGTCGTCTTCGTCGCCAAAGATCATGTCGTCACCGTCACCCCCGTTAAGGGTATCGTCTCCGTCTCCCCCCAGCATAATATCCTTGTCCCGGCCGGCGTTTAAGATGTCATTGTCGGGACCCCCCACGATAAGATCGCTACCGTCTCCACCTGCGAGCTCATCACTTCCTGCACCACCGTCTATTTTGTCGTTTCCTGCGCCTCCGTTGATGCGGTCATCCCCATCGCCACCGCATATAATATCCACGCCTCCACCGCTATCAATGTAATCTTTTCCCTCTAACCCAACAATCACGTCATTCCCGTCTGTCCCAACGATTGGGTCATTCCCGTCTGTCCCAATAATGGTTGGGGTTAGTCCAAAACAGAGCTCGACGACACCAGGCACCGCGGAGGGCGCCTCAGGAGTTACGGACGTTTCTGCCTTGGTTGCGGGCGCTGCTTCAGTTTCAGTGGCCGCCGGTGCCACCGTCTCTGTGGTGTTTGAGGTGGCATCGGAGCCTTCGACCGGGGGGGGGGTCTTAGTGCCCGGTGACTGCGCCGCCGCGTTTTGTGCGGCAGACGACCCAGTGCCCATAACAAGAATGGATATAAACAATGTCCAGAAGACCTTCATATAGCGACACATAGTCCCTCCCTAACACTCCACGCACGCATAAGGTGGAGAATACCCCTCTTTGTGGGTACTGTCAAGCCGCTCACTCTATCATAATTGCACCAATATTGCGCTGCCCATTTTATTGCTTGCTTCACAAAACGGACGACTCTTGATCCTCATTATCGGTGTTTGCAATAATCCTCTTGTTTTGTTGAGGAGAAGCCGTGGCCGCCACCGACCTTTCGATGCCCATTCAGTACCTGAGAGGCTGCGGCCCGTGGCGGGCGGCTCTGTTTGCAAAACTCGGCGTACTTACACTCGAACATCTGTTTTCTTTCCTGCCCCACCGATACGAAGACCGAACCGTTTGCCGGACAATCCGCGAGGCGGGGAGCGTAGCGGGAGAAGAAACCTCCATCCTAGCAAGCGTGGTGACATCCTCACTCATTACTACCTCGCGCGTGAGAATGAAGATTGTAGACGTTGTCTTTTCGGATGATACAGGCACCCTTCATGCCAAATGGTTTAATCAGCCCTACCTGAAGCGGACGTTTGTGCCAGGCCAGCGGGTCATGCTTTACGGTCGCGTGTCCATACCGTCATACGACGGCTACACGCTAACGCACCCCAAAAGCCAGCTTTTGGGGGCCCCGCTAACGCACCCCAAAAACTCGTCTTTGGGGGCTCTGGAAATGGAGAACCCACAGTATGAACTCATTGATGAAGGAAACGACATGTTACACGTGGGTCGGATTGTCCCTATCTACCACGAGACCAAGGGGCTAACGAGTCGCCACATCCGCACGCTTACGATGTATGCGCTGACACACTACCCTATACCGGAACACCTGCCTTTAGGGCTTTTGTCTAAGTACCAACTGATGCCACTGGGGGATGCTGTTTCCCACGTCCACTTCCCTCCGGATGGATCGGACCTTACCTTATGGCACGCGGGGAAAAGTCAGGCGCATCGCCGCCTGGCCTTTGACGAGCTTTTTTTGATGCAACTAGGGCTTGCCGTTCAGAAACAGGGGAGGGAGGCCTCCGTCGGAATTGCCTTTGACAAAAAAGACCACCCAGATTCCCTGTCTAGCCGTCTGCAGGCGTTGATTCCATTCCCCTTAACGGAAGCACAAAAGCGCGTTTTCGCTGAAATTAAGGAAAATATGGCGTCTTCTCAGCCCATGTACCGGTTAATCCAGGGGGACGTGGGCGCCGGCAAGACCATCCTTGCCTTCATGGCATCGGTCATCGCCATTGATCATGGGTGCCAGGCGGCCTTAATGGTTCCCACAGAGATACTGGCGTGGCAGCACTTTATGTCGCTTCAGCCTTACCTTTTGAAACTGGGTAGGTGTGCCGTCCTCCTAACAAGCGATTTATCCAAAAAGGAGCGAGATCGAGTCATTGCGCAAATCCAGAAAGGAGAGGCGGACCTCGTGATCGGAACGCACGCCCTCATCCAGGGGGAGGTACAATTTAATCGTCTAGGCCTGGTTGTTGTGGATGAACAACACAAGTTTGGCGTCTTGCAGAGGGCGAAACTAACGCATCTCGGTCACCGACCGGACGTGTTAGTGATGACCGCGACCCCTATTCCCCGAACATTAGGGATGACCCTCTATGGTGATCTGCATCTTTCAACCCTTGACGGCCTTCCACCCGGACGTCTTCCTGTAAAGACACAGCTTTACTACAGCAGATATCGAGAAGAGGCCTACCGACGGGTAGAGGCTGAACTGATCTGTGGGCGACAAGGCTATGTGGTCTGTCCGTTGATAGAAACATCGGAAAAGACGGACCTGAAGGCAGCAGGGGACGTGGCGGCCTGGCTACAGAGGAACGTGCTTCCTCATCGCCGCATTGGGCTGATTCACGGTAAGATGCGCAAGGCCGAGAAAGAGCGGATGATGTCCACGTTTAAGGAGGGGGGCATTGATCTACTCGTGGCAACAACGGTGGTGGAAGTGGGGATGGATGTTCCGAACGCCACGGTCATGGTGATTGAACATGCGGAGCGATTGGGCTTGGCAACCCTTCATCAGCTGCGCGGTCGCGTGGGACGTGGGACGGCCTCCTCGCTTTGTTTGATGATTGCCTACTATCCCATCTCACCGGAAGGGCACCAACGGTTACAGATGATGCAAAAAACCCATGACGGGTTCAAAATCGCCGAGGCCGATCTTGAGATTCGCGGCCCCGGTGAGTTTTTTGGGACGCGCCAGTCCGGTATCCCGCAGTTGCGGGTGGCGAACATTATTCGAGATGTCGCCCTTTTAGAAGAAGCGCGGCGCGAGGCGTTTCGGTGGATTGCACAAGACCCCACGCTGGCTCAGGCAGGGCATCGTGAGATACGGGCTTCCGTTGAAAGAAAGTGGCAAGGGAAAATGGAATGGCTAACCTCGGGGTAAAAAAGCTATGAACGTATTGATTGTGGGCGGTGGCGGGCGAGAACACGCGTTGGTGGCAACACTTGCCGGACAGCGAGGGGAAAAGGTGGAGATTTTTGTCGCTCCCGGAAGCCCTGGCATGGCCTCTCTTGCCCACTGCGTTGACATTGCAAGCGACCAGATCGGCGCCCTTTGCGCATTTGCCAAAGATCGAAATATTGGCTTGACCGTGGTGGGCCCGGAGATTCCCCTCTCATTGGGTATCGTGGATCGCTTTCAGGCAGAAGGGCTTAGGATTTTTGGCCCGTCTGCAGGCGCCGCCCAAATTGAAACCAGCAAGGCCTTTGCCAAGTCGTTGATGCGATCCGTGGGCGTTCCCACCGCCGAAGCCGAGATTGTCTCACTTGTCCATGCTAGGGAAAGGATTGAGTCGTTGCCATATCCCTCCGTCCTTAAGGCCGATGGACTGGCGGCCGGCAAGGGGGTGGTCATTACACACGACCCTAAGGAGGCAGCGGAGGGGCTAGACGCGCTCTCCGGAATGGGGGATGCTTCGGCCCGGATTATTATCGAACGTTATTTAACGGGGGTAGAGGCCTCACTGTTTGTATTAACCGATGGCAAGCACGCTATCCCACTTGCGACCGCGCAAGACCATAAGCGTCTTTATGACGGCGATAGAGGCCCCAACACGGGTGGCATGGGCGCCATTTCACCCTCGCCCCACATGACCTCGACGATACTTACCGACGTCATGGCCCGTATCGTCTACCCCACACTGGACGGGCTTGCAGCAAGGGGCACGCCCTATTTGGGGATTCTTTACGTCGGTCTGATGCTAACGTCGGAGGGGCCATTTGTTTTAGAGTTCAATGCACGATGGGGAGACCCCGAGGCACAAGCCGTCCTTCCGCGACTTAAAACAGACTGGATAGAGGCCATGGAGGCGACGCTTTCAGTCTCACTGGATCAAACGGCCCTGTCTTGGGAAGAGAAGGCTGCCGTCTGCGTGGTACTTGCATCAGAGGGCTATCCGGGGCACTACCGGCAAGGGGATATCATCACGGGTTTGTCTAACACCGGGAATGATCCTCATAAAGAGACTATGATCTTTCATGCAGGTACGCGACTTCGGGAGGGTCAGTGGGTCACGCACGGAGGACGTGTCCTGGGGGTGACGGCCTTGGGGGAAACGATCGAGCTGGCACGGGAAACGGCGTATCACTCCGTTGCCCGCATCCATTTTCCGGGCATGCATTACCGAAAGGATATCGGGGTATTAGAACGCCCGACCTCCCTCGCAACCGGCCCTTGAAACACGCGGAGGGGCTATTCCTTTTTGGGTGCCCGCCGTATCACAGTGTGTCATCGCCCAGGTTACCAACAATTTTGTCGTGACCCGGGCCTCCGCAGATGACGTCATCTCCCTGAAGACCGTTCAGGTCGTCATCGCCACCCAGCCCACTGACAACATCTCTGCCTTGTGTGCCAACAATGACATCTCTCTCCATCGTGCCGAGTAACGTCACGGCAAGTCCGTTGCAGCAGGCATCTGCCTCACTGACTCGTTGATTGACAATCATCTCCGCTCTCACTGAGCCTGTCGAAGTGCAGTTTTTAGAGGTGCCCTTAATTCGTTTTCTGGTATATTATTTTTCCATCCTGTTTTATTTTGGAACGAAGCATTTCATTCGTTAATGTTTCGACATGAACGAGATCAATCGAAAAGATGCAGGGCAAATCGTCGATGCGGCTCCGAAGTAGTAAGAAATCGTTCCATGGCAAAGTGGGCGCGTAAATGGCCACATCAATATCGGAATGATTCCGGAATGAACCGGTGGCACGTGACCCAAAGATAACAGCCCTATTCACATCAGAACAGGCGGCCAGTGTTGTGGTAAGGCTGTTCAAAATAGCCTCGTCTATGCCAAAAGGGGTCATGGCTCAATTCGGGTCTTTTCCAATTGGGTCAACAGCGTTTTAAATAAGACAACCCCTTCGGACTGAATAAAAGCATACACACGACGGGCTGTCCCCTCGTCGTAGGTGTGTGCCGTTAAGTTTCGATTATCGTGTAATCGTGTCCACCCGTTGCCATCGTTAATCAGCCCTTGCTGTAGGGCAACACGGAGTGTGTCTTTTGGATTGCGAACATCGATATCTTTGGAAAAAAGCCACTGTTTCATGGTTTTCCATGCGAGTTCATACGTAAATTCAAAGCGTTGAATCACCGCGTCTCGTGTTACGTCGGTCTCCGGCAGAGACACCCCCTCTGAGAGACGTGTAAGCGCATTTTGAAAGGAGGCCTTCTGCTGTTCATACCGTTCACGATCAACCATGATGTTTGTATACTATAGGAGACACCCAAGAAGGGTCAAGACGACGCATTGCCTGTGTGATAGCAAAAACAAACTGTCAGTTAATGCCCACACAGGAGCGATATTACTGACATTTTTTTTGCTATCACACAGCTCGATTCGCTACCTTGCTGTCTGTTCCCTTCTAGTGGTAGGATGGGCGCTCTCCACGGGTTTCCTAAAAACTAAGGTGGTGTGGTGCGTGAGGGTTCCTTATCTGTTTGGGTGGCGACGGGGGGCGGGGTTGGGCGTGCCCCTGTCATGCCGGGTACCTTTGGCAGCGTAGCCGGCACCCTGATCTTTTGTGGACTCCATACGCTCTTTCCTCCGTCGTTTGTCGCCTTTCTTTTGCTGTCTCTATTTGGTTTTGGGATTTATGTCTCATTTAGGGCAGAGCGGGTCCTTAGGCAAACGGACGCGCCTTCCATCGTTATTGACGAAATCGTTGCGGCGATGCTGACGGGTTTTCTCCTCCCATTCTCATGGGGATGGCAGATTGTCGGTTTTCTCTTCTTCCGTTTTTTTGATATCGTTAAGCCGCCGCCCATTCGTCGGATGGAGAAGATCAAAGGTGGGTTAGGCATTATGGCCGACGATTTGGTGGCCGCGCTTTATGCGGTTGGTCTCCTTCGTTTACTGGAGAGAAATCTATAAGGGATGGTGGACCGTGACTGAAAAAGTAAAAGAGAATCCACGCGATAACGCACTGAAGTTGGCCATTTTGCAGATTGAAAAGCAATTTGGCAGGGGGGCCATCATGCGATTGGGGACGCAGGGTGAATTTCCACCCATACCGGTTATCCGAACCGGTTCCTTGGGGCTGGACATCGCCTTGGGGATTGGCGGCATCCCTCGTGGTCGTGTGGTAGAAATCTATGGCCCGGAATCTTCCGGAAAGACTACGCTTTCCCTCCATATGATTGCCGAAGCCCAAAAGACCGGCGGAGTGGCAGCTTTTATTGACGCGGAACACGCGCTAGACGTCCAATATGCCTCTAACCTGGGAGTAAAAATAGCAGACCTCTTAATCTCGCAGCCCGACACGGGAGAACAGGCATTAGAAATTACGGAAATGTTGGTACGCACCAGCGCCATTGATTTAATTGTGATTGATTCCGTTGCCGCGTTGGTCCCAAAGGCCGAGCTAGAGGGGGATATGGGGGATGCCCATATGGGTCTGCAGGCCCGACTGATGTCGCAAGCGCTTCGTAAGCTAACGGCGGTGATGTCGAAATCGCAAACATGCGTAATCTTTATCAACCAGATTCGGATGAAAATTGGCGTCTTTTTTGGAAATCCGGAGACCACGACGGGGGGGAACGCGTTGAAGTTTTATGCATCCGTCAGGGTGGATGTTCGCCGAATTGAAACCATCAAAAACGGTCAGGAGGCGGTTGGAAGTCGTGTTCGCGCAAAGGTGGTCAAAAACAAGATGGCCCCGCCGTTTCGTCAAGCGGAGTTCGACGTGTTGTTTAATGCCGGCATTTCCAGGGCCGGTGAAATACTTGATTTAGGCGTTGAAAAGAAACTCATCGAAAAAAGTGGGGCCTGGTACGCCTATAAGGAAGAGCGTCTCGGACAAGGGCGGGATCAAGCCATTAACGCACTCAGTGAGAACCGGTCGATCGCTTCAACGATTGAGACTTTAATTCTGGAGTCAGGTATCCAGCGATAGTAAACGGGAGGGTATAAAGTGGAAGTGGGACTCGATGCGTTATTGAAAACGTCGGTGGAGAAGGGGGCGTCCGATCTTCACTTAAAAATGGGGAACCACCCGGTTGTACGGATTGATGGCAGTTTGTATCCTTTAACGGAATGCCAGAAATTATCCCAGGCAGATGTCGCGCGACTTGGATTTTCAATCCTTAGCCCCGGCCAAAAGGAACGTCTTCTTAACGTCTGTGAGGTGGATCTGGCCTACTCCGTTCCCAGTTTAGGGCGGTTTAGAGTCAGCCTCTTTCAGCAACGCGGGGCCATTGGTCTAACCTGTCGTCTGATTCCATTTAATATCCTTTCCGTCTCGGATTTACTGCTACCGCCGATTGTCGAAAAACTAGCCAATGAGCGACGCGGCCTTATTTTGACTACCGGATCCATGGGGAGCGGGAAGTCTACGACGCTCGCAGCCATGCTGGACTATATCAACCAGCACCAGCGGATCAATATTGTCACCATTGAAGATCCGATTGAGTTTATCCATGCCGATAAGAAAGCGTTAGTTAGCCAGCGAGAGGTGGGACACGATACGGAGTCATTTACCACCGGCCTGCGCTCCTGCTTTCGGCAAGATGCAAACGTCATTATGGTGGGAGAGATGCGGGATTTTGAGACCATCTCAACCGTTTTGACGGCAGCTGAAACAGGGCATTTGGTGTTAAGCACCCTCCATACCATTGATGCCACAGAAACCGTTAACCGAATCATTTCATCCTTCCCCACCCATCAGCAGCAACAAACGAGGATACAGTTGGCCTCTGTGCTAAAGGGGGTCATCTCCATGCGGCTTATCCAGCGGGCCAATCGAAAGGGGCGGGTACCGGCGGTAGAAGTATTGGTGGCTACGCAGACGGTTCAAGAGGCGATCATGGACCCACAGAATGCCCAACTACACGATATCATTTCGGCCGGTAAATCTCAGTACGGCATGCAGACGTTTGATCAGTCGCTGTACGATCTTTTTACACAAAAACTGATCAGCTACGAGGATGCATTGAAAGGGTCAACCCGTCCGTCTGATTTTGCGCTGAAGGTTGCGGGTGTTCAATCCGGCCAAGACCGGTGGGGGGAGGAAAAACCCGCCCAAACACAGGGCAAGGCGCCAGGAAAGCCGTCGTCCGTCATTGGTGGTTTCTAGCTAGGCGCTAGACGGGCCCATTGACCGTATGCCAAAGTTCAGGGATTGCGTCCATTCTTCCTAATAGGAGTCGCCGATGTCCGCCTTAACTGATCGTGTGCAATATACCTACGAGGATTTCCTTCTTTTCCCGGACGATAGGAGACGCCATGAACTGATTGATGGAGAACATCTCGTGAGCCCTGCGCCATTTACCAAACACCAAAGAATATCGGGGAATCTATTTGTCGCGTTTCACAATTTTTTGAAAAAAAATAAAGTCGGGAAGGTCTTTGGTGCCCCGTGTGATGTGGTCCTTTCAGATACAGACATTGTTGAGCCCGATATTCTCTTTGTTTCGGCCTCCCGCGCGTCCATCATAACGGAAAAAAACATACAGGGGGCCCCTGACCTCATCGTCGAGATCCTCTCTCCTTCCACGCGCAAGACCGACGAGATAACGAAACGAAAGCTGTATGAACGGTATGAGGTGGGGGAATACTGGGTGGTTGATCCGGAATTGGAAACGGTGAAGGTCTACCGCCGGGTAAGCGGCCGTTACGAGCGGATTGCGGAGCTATCTAAAGAAGCAAACGATGCGCTTTCCACCCCGTATCTCCCCTCTTGGATGATACCCCTGTCGGAGATATTCGAGTAAGGGAGGCTACGCGTGATTACGTGGGTGCATCCGGCGCTTCTTTTTATTGCCGGGGCGTTTATTCTGCCCTTTGTGCCAAGCAAAGGAAGGCTGTATCTACTACTCGGCCTTCCCCTTGCTGCGTTTTGTCTCTTTTGGATAGCCTCTGAAGGCAGCTATGGCGATACCCTTCTTTTGGGGGAAGCCCTTACCCCTATTCGCATAGATCCACTCAGCCGTATTTTTGGATTCGCGTTTTCCATGGCCGTTTTTCTGGGGATGCTCTATGCCCTTTCATTAAAGGGTGTAAAACAACACGTCGCTGCTCTTTTGTACGCAGGGAGTGCTATGGGTGCCGTTTTGGCCGGAGATCTACTCTCGTTCTTCCTATTTTGGGAAGCGATGGCATTCACCTCCGTCTTCCTCATCTGGTGGGGCGATACGAAAAACTCAGCTACCGCCGGCATGCGATACCTGCTCATGCATATCATCGGCGGTGCGGTTTTGTTAGGCGGAATCGTCTTGCATGCCGGTGAGGGGGGGGGATTGGCCTTTGAGGCAATGGGCACGGACAGGAGCCTCGGAACAGGACTTATCTTGATGGGCATTTTGCTGAATGCCGCAGCGCCGCCGTTACATGTATGGCTAACGGATGCCTATCCGGAAGGGTCGGTGACCGGAACGGTTTTCCTAAGTGCGTTTACCACAAAAGTTGCGGTCTATGCCCTTATCCGTGGCTTTGCGGGCCACTCCCTACTCCTTCCACTTGGGCTCTTTATGGCGGTTTATGGCACGGTCTATGCCCTGTTCCAAGACGATATCCGCAGGCTCCTGGCCTACTCTATGATCGGCCAGATTGGCATCATGATTTCCGGTATCGGCATGGGGGATGACTTAGCAACAGGCGGTGCCGTTGCACATGCCTTTGCGTCTATCTTCTATACAGGGCTTCTTTTTATGGTCACAGGTGCCATCATTGAGGCGACGGGGCGTCGCCGCCTAACTGAATTAGGCGGGCTTTACAAAGTGATGCCGGTAACATGCCTGCTCTATCTGGTAGGTGGCCTCTCGATTGGTGGCGCCCCATTACTCTCCGGATTTGTGAGCAAGGCGATGATCCTATCCGCGGCACACGAGGCACATCATCCCATTGCGGTGGGGCTATTGACGCTGGCGTCCGCGGTGGCCTTCTTACATACCGGACTTAGACTCCCCTATTACCTTTTCTTCGGTCCCCGCGATCATAAAATGGAACCTGCAGCGCCCATCAATGGAAATAGGCGCCTTGCCATGTATTCAAGCGCTGCGATCTGTTTCCTGATCGGGCTTGTCCCCAATCTGCTTTACCGGCTCTTGCCAGTTACGGTCTCATACCACCCTTATACGATGGGGCACATCCTCGAATCACTGCTTATTCTACTGGTTGTTGCCGCCCTCTTTTTTCCCCTTCGAGCCGTGTTGGCGCCACGGGCTACGGCTCTCCCGGACATAGACGGGTTCTATCAAAGGTGCGGGCAGGGTGTGATGTGGTTAGCAGACCACCCCATTGCACGGTGGGAAGCGGCTATCGTAGAACTCCACAAAACGGTTGTCATCGGCCCAAGTATCCGATGGGTCGCCCATTGCCGGTGGTTTGATACCACCATTATTGACGGCATGGTTAACGGGATTGGACGGCTCGTTTTCTCCGGCGGAGCGGTTTCAACCTGGATAGAGAAATATATTATCTATGGCGCCGTTAACGTCATCGGACACGCCAATCACGTCGCGTCCGCGCTCTTTCGGCTCCTTCAAACAGGCACGGTGCACCATTATGCGACACTCATCATTGCCGGGGCCTTTGCCCTTGTCCATGTCTATCTGCTTTTTTACGCGCAGTAAGGTTAGGGCACCTCTAAAAACCTACTGCGCGACCCAATTGCTGCGAGCTGCTGTGCTCGGAATCCTCATGTACACCGCGTACATTGCGGTTCCTGTGCGCAGTAGCGCCTGGCACTTGGGCCGCTCGTGACGGTTTTTAGAGGTGCCAGTTACGTGCTGACAACGCTATATCAGATGGGCGCATGGGATCAGGTGGGGTTCCCTATCCTGACGTTCTTGATCTTTTTTCCACTGATAGGGGCTGCCTTGCTGTGGGTTTTTCCCATGGATAGCCTGCGCTTGCGGTGGTGGGCGCTTGCCAACGTCGTAACAACGTTTATCCTTTCTCTGTGGCTGTTGCCAACGTTTGTGACGGGGGTCTCAGACATGCAGTTTGTAGAAACCCTTCCGTGGATTCGGGAGCTTGGCATCTCTTATCACATTGGAGCAGACGGTATCAGCGTGCCCCTGATTATTCTGACGACTTTTTTGTTTGTCCTGATGATCTTGTTTTCCTGGCACACACCCAAAGATCACCTCCGGGAATATTTGTCCTGCCTGCTTGTCTTGGAATGTACGTTGGTGGGGGTCTTCGCCGCCCTTGACCTTGTCTTGTTTTTCCTATTTTGGGAAGTGATGCTGGTTCCCATGTATTTCCTCATTAAGATATGGGGAGGCGCGCGTCGGGAATACGCCGCCTTAAAGTTCGTCCTCTACACACTGGCAGGCAGTGTCTTGATGCTGGTGGGTTTTGCGGTACTCTATCTCAACTATCACCATTACGCCCTCATCGAGGGTCTCTCCACGCCCTACTCTGCGAGCTTAATTGATCTTTTAAGGATGCCGATTGCGCCGGAGACACAGGGGATTATCTTCTGGCTACTCTTTTTTGGTTTTGCATTCAAGATACCGCTGGTTCCGTTTCACACGTGGCTCCCCGATGCCCACGTCGAGGCGCCCACTGCCGGCAGCGTGGTCTTAGCCGGTGTCCTTTTAAAGATGGGCACCTACGGGTTTGTCCGGTTTTCTATGCCCTTGCTGCCGGAGGCGTCATGGCATTTTTTGCCATACGTATTAACGCTTGCGGCAGGGGGGATTGCCTATGGTGCGTGGCTGGCGCTTGCGCAAGATGATATTAAAAAACTCATTGCCTACTCTTCAATTAGCCATTTGGGGTTTGTCGTATTGGGTCTTTTTGCCATGAATCCGACGGGGCTTTCAGGGGGCCTCATGCAAATGCTCAATCACGGCATTTCGACGGCGGGACTATTCTTTGTGGTGGGTTTTCTCTACGAGCGCTGTCATACACGGCAGATCAGTGACTATGGGGGCTTAATGAAGCCCATGCCGCGCCTCGCCGTTTTTTACTTGATTATTACGTTTGCTTCCATGGCCTTCCCTGGCACCAACGGTTTTGTGGGGGAGTTTCTCATTTTAACCGGCGCGCTTAAGGGGCCATGGATTTTTGGGGTCGTGGCCGTGGTGGGCGTGCTTTTTGGGGCGGCCTATTTGCTCTGGCTTTATCAACGGATTGTGTTTGGAGACGTTAAAAACGCGGGCATTGCCGATCTAACGGCACGGGAGTCCGCCATTTGTGTGGCCCTTGTCGCCGTTATCTTGTGGTTGGGGCTTTATCCTCAGCCACTGCTTCACTTCATGGATGGCTCCGTTCAATTTGTCCTGAACCGGCTAGAGATGGACACCGCCACACTTGCCCGACACCCATGAACCTTGGCGTACGATATTACCCCAACTAATCACCGTTCTGTGGATAGGGCCTGTTCCTTGACCCACCGCGCCACCATCGGCACGGCAAACCGGTTTTGATCGTTCAGGATGTCCTGATCCAGATCCGCCCCCAGGGCTCCCAGAAGGAAAAAAGTTTTTCGGATGGACAAATCGGGAGGAGTTATTAGACTCTTTGTGAATGACATCTACGTTTTTGCGTGGATAATGTGTACGACTCTATCTTCCCAGACCGACCAACAGGAGGGCTCCGTTCGCCTCCGCCCGTCGGCGGATTAGTAGCGGGGAGAGGCTACCGGTTTTGTGCTGGCTTTTTCTGCCACCCATGCCTTTAGCACGGCCAGCCGGGCTACGCCCAGGCGCTTTGCCTCTTGATCCATTCGGTTGACCATCCACGCGGGGAAGTCACAGTTGACCCGCTTGGGTTCCAAGTTAGGATGTCTTGCCTTTGAATAGTCTAGATACTCCGAGATGTCCTCGCCGTCATCAAATTTTTTATCCAATTCTTCAGCCGAGATTCTCTTTCGCCCTTTCATAATCCTCTACCTCCTTTCTCCTCGCGGGCCGGACTGAAATAACGCGAACCGTTTCCTTCCGGTATGTGATAACTGCTGTCCACCACTTATCTAAAATTCTTCCCACAACACGGAACCTGACCTCATCGGTTTCCTTCGCAGGTATTTCAAGCAGATACGGGTCCTTCCAAAGAACCTGTGCCTCCACAAAATCAATCCCGTGCTTTCTCTTGTTAATTGCGCCTTTGTTCTCATCGAATTCAAGCTCCACCCTCGCAAAGGTACCACAATGGTACAAAAGGTGTCAAGACGGGCAAAGGGCTTAATCACATTCCTGCCACCAACTTCTTGAAATGGTGATGAAAAGTGCAACGAGATTTACCGATAGCGTGGAAGGGTTGGGTCGGCCATAATGGAATAGGCGTCTATGCCGCCGGTCATATTTTTCACGTCTAAAAAGCCTACGCTAATAAGGATCGACTGGGTCGAGGCGCTTCGCACCCCCTGATGACAGAGTGTCACGATTTTATCCATCGGATCAATCTCAGACAGTCTTCCGGAGAGTTCCGAAAGGGAAATGAGGAGCGAACCGGGTATATGGGCGGTATCGTATTCCCAGCGCTCTGGGCAAACGCATGAACACCCAGAAAAACGCTCTTTTAAAGGGGGGGCATGCCAGAAGCTGCTATAGCGGCCGTTAGCGGATCATCCGCAAAGGTCTCAGAACTTGGAAGGTACAAATCTTCTCTTGCGGCCAGCATATTTTTATACATCTCTGCCCTGTAGAGATCAGCCCATAACCTTGGGTTCTGCCTATCCGCTTTGCTCCGAACGACGCTGCACCGTGCTCCAGGAAGATCGCCGACCACAATATCTTGCGGCTCCGGCCGCGCTTTCGGAGTCAAGCGGATAAGCAGAAGCTTGGGTTAAGGTGCTGCCGTAAATAACCCTGCCACCCTTCCTAATAGGCCCCTGTTTTCACCCAAATAGATTGCTATCGGAATTATAGCCGAGCTAACGAAGCGAAGAAATGTCGGTAAATCAAGATAAAACTAATAGTAAGCCTTTGGGTAGATTCCTGATGAGGCAATGCGTAGGGTTGCCAAAAGGCACATAAAAGACTATAGTGATGGCAGGATGAAGTTGTTCGAATGGAATGACGGTAAGAATGATAAGCTGAAGGCAGAGAAGGGGATATCTTTCGGGGACCTTCAGCGAAAAGCGGTAGAAGAAGGTTTGCCCTATCAAACCTTGGTGTCAAGTGTTTTGCATAAATACGTAAATGCCACACTTGCCCGGCGCCCATGAACCTCTCCGCGTATGATATTGCCGTATCTTACGAGGAAAACTACCGTAACGGGCCACGTCTTCAGGAAACGTTGCCGCCGGTGGCTTTTAAGGGTCGGCGGGTACCGTTTCTTGGGTATGAAGTCAATTCGTTGCTAGGCATTCCCGCAGGCCCACTACTGAATTCAAAGTGGATCATCGCCTATGCCCGTCTGGGATTTGATCTACTCGTCTACAAAACCGTTCGCACCACCGCAAGGCCCAGTCACCCACCCCCTAATTGTATGTTTCTGGAGATGGATCAACAGATCAAAACGCCGGATTCAAACGTGCGGCTCATTGCCACGCTCACGCCTCCCGGTCGTTTAGAAGATATTAGCATTACAAACTCCTTTGGCATGCCGTCGCGCGATCCTAGTCAGTGGCAGGCAGATATTGGGGTGGCAAAGAGGGGGCTGGCTGTAGGACAGATACTCATTGTGAGCGTGGTGGGGACGCCGGGTGTGGGGGATTTGGCTGACGATTATGCGCGAGGGGCTGCGATGGCAGTGGAAGCGGGGGCGGATATGGTGGAGATTAACCTCTCTTGTCCCAACGTTGTGACAAAAGAGGGGTCCATTTACAACGACCCTGATGCCTCGTCTACCATCTCTAAATGCGTGAAGGAAAGTATTGGCGCTGTCCCGTTGATTATTAAGATAGGTTTTGTTGCTAACACCGATGCTCTGGCGAAAGTCGCCGCTGCGAATGCTAAGCACGTCCAGGCGATATCCAGTATTAATACCCTTTCCTTTGAAGTTGTGCGCAGGGACGGGACACAGGCGTTGCCGGGACCAGGCAGGTTGCGCTCGGGCGTGTGCGGTGCGGCCATCCGGCCGTGTGCATTAAAGCAAACGGCACAACTTGCGGAGCTTAAGCGGCTGAATAAATATGACTTTTCCGTCATTGGCGTGGGAGGCATTCTCACGCCGGATCATATTCAGGAGTACTTCAATGTAGGGGCGGAGGCGGTCATGTCGGCCACCGGTGCCATGTGGAACCCGCATCTGGCCCGCCAGTGGGCCGGTGGATAAATCCGGTTAGGAGAACGAGCGTGCACAACCATCAGGGTTTTACACTGATTGAAATTATGGCTGCTCTAGCGGTGCTGGCCGTATCGTTGGTGGTATTACTGGGACTGCGCAATCGGGACCTTCTCCTGACTGCCAATGCGCGGGCAGTCACGGACATTTCCATGCTTGCACAACGGAAGATGACTGAAATTTCGACCGACATTCCCGATGTGGGATTGCGTGAGGGGGATTTTGGAGAAGATGCACCGGGGTTTCGCTGGGAGGCGCAAATTGATGAAACCGAGTTTGAAACCCTCAGGGTGTTATCATTACGTATTCTATGGGGCGAAGGACAACGACGGCAATCAGAGTCTTTCACCACCTATCTTTTCATAAAAAATGATGCCTAATTCTCAACCCCCCCCTAACCCCACAGCCGGGGCTCCGGTTCTCTTATCCAAGGAGGGGGGTCTATCCCTTCCCTTTAAGAAACTGTTTTTTCAGACATCCTCCGTATCCGGGTTCACCTTATTTGAGGTGCTGATTGCACTGGCCATCCTCTCCGTCTTATCTGTCATTCTCTATGCCACGTTTCGTGAAACCTTTCGCAGCGTAGAGGCCATGGAGGTGGCTTCCGAAGTTGATGGGCAAGCCCGACTTGGATTTTTCCATTTAACAAAGGACTTTGCTTCCGTCTACGGGGATACCAAACAACCTCAGGGAGCCAATCCTTCTTCCCAGAATATCGAGTTCCAGGGAAACGATGATTTCCATGGCGACACCCTAAATATACCCAATGACACTATTCAGTTTACGGCGATTACCCATCGTGGAGACGATATAAAATCCGATAGAGCCACACTGTCTTATGGGGTAGAGGGAGGCGCGCTGATGCGAAAAGTAGCGTCCGTAGGCGATCCTGAACTTTCTTATGCGGTAATGGATGGAGTCATGGGGATGAATCTGCGATATTTAGACCGAACCACAAAGACATGGGAAAATGAATGGATCCTGACGGATAAAAAGAGCCACCCTCAGGCGGTTGAAATTGAAATCATTCTCGATGATCAGACGCCAAAAGGACGAACATATAAAACTTGGGTGAAAATACCAGACTAATCAGCGGGCACCAAAAAGCAGGCTTTTTGGTGAAATCAGCGGGGCCCCCAAAAGCAGGCTTTTTTGGTGAAAAATAGCGCGCACCTCTCCAAAACGCTTACGATACGGGCGGCTCTGTGCCTACTTATTGTTGGGGTTGTTGCCTTTACGTTCTTTCTCTATTTAGCGTTTCCTTTCCCAACACTTGCCAAGCGGCTGGTTGCGCTTGTTTCAGAAAAGACGGAATGTGATATCCATGTTGGCCATATTGCACACGAGTTTGCATTACACTTCGACTTACAAGATATCCAAGTAACTTGCCCGAAGGTATCTCAGCCTCTTACCGCCAGGTTATTCTCCGCTCAAGTTGCAATTGTGCCGCTTTTTAAGGGGTTTGCAGAAGTAACGTTTCAGGTCTCTTCGGCAAAGGGAGAGATCACCGGGAAAATCACCCTCGATCGTGCGGGAGAAACGGGTACCCTTACTTTTCTATGGAAGGATGCGGTCTTTACACAACTGGGCAAATGGGTCTCTCCTGTCGGTCCATTTTCGTTTGCGACCATAGAAATGGTCGGGACATGGAAAGGCCGGACATTAACCTTCCAGACGCTAAGCGCCAAAGGCGATCAGGCCAATATCGTCTCAGATAGGGGCACGCTGTCGGTTCGCCTACCTTTTATGGAGAGCCGCATGGACGCCCATTTATGGATCACGCCGAAAGGAGAGTTACAAAAGATCGTCGCTCTCTTGGTGCCGGACTATACCGAAGGACGCCCTGTACCCATTAGGTTAACGGGTTCACTGGCGTCTACGGAGGCGACACTTGCGGTTAGCCGCTGAAAGGCTTCGATATATTTCATGCGGGTTTGATTGACAACTTCTTTCGGAAGATAAGGGGGAGGGTCGGTGTTGCGCCACCCGACGGAGAGCAGGTAATCCCGAACATATTGTTTATCAAAGCTCGCTTGCTTTTTACCGGGGAGGTAAGCGTCTGCAGGCCAAAACCGGGAGGAATCCGGGGTCAGAACTTCGTCAATAAGCATTAAGTGTCCGTCCGTGTCGAGACCAAACTCAAACTTAGTATCGGCAATCAGAATGCCGCGGTGGGCAGCCCATGCGGATGCCTCTCGGTAAAGGGTGAGGCTGGCTACTTTCACCTGATGGGCTAGATCATCACCAATCATTGCCTTAACTTGCGCCATGGAAATGCTAACATCATGTGATCCCACGGCCGCTTTTGTTGAAGGCGTAAAAATCGCCTCCGGCAATTTTGCAGCTTCCGTAAGGCCGGGCGGGAGTTTTTCTCCGGAGACACTGCCCGTCTGCTGATATTCTAACAGACCTGATCCGACAAGGTATCCACGCACAATACATTCAATCGGCAGTGGCCTGGCCTTTCGGACGATCATGCTTCGCCCCTTCAGAAAACCGTGGTAAGGGCGGCAGGATTTGGGATAACACTCAACGTCTTGAGTGATCAAATGATGTGGCAGAACGGTTTTGAGCTTATTCAACCATTCAAACCAAAATACCGACAACTGCGTTAATACCTCTCCTTTGCCGGGAATACCGGTCGGCAGAACAACATCGAAGGTGGAAATACGATCCGTTGCCACAAAGAGAAGCGCCTCCCCCAGGTCATATAAATCGCGCACTTTCCCGCGCATGGGTGCCCCCAGCCCGGGGAAGTGGGTCTGTAACAGGACTTGGTCGGAAAACAACACGTCTACCGTAAAGAGTCTATGAAAGTAGTGACTGGCAACTATTTGGTGGAAGGGAAGCCGCTACTGCCGATTTCTTTCATCCAGTTCCTGACGTGTCTTGCATTCGATGCACAATGTGGTCACCGGGCGCGCTTTTAGACGCAGGAGTGCAATCTCCGAGCTGCAGGATTCACAGATACCAAACGTACCGTCCCTGATCCGAATCAGGGCATCATCAATTTTCCTGAGCAACTGCTGTTCTCGTTCATGCAGACGGAATAAAAAGCTCTGGTCTTCCTCAAGTGACGCTTGGTCTCCTACATCTGGAAGCGTCTCTGCGTCTGTTCGTAAGGCAGACTCTAGAGACGCACCTGCTCCGTTCAAAAGCACACGCTTCTGACCAACCAACATCGTCCATATCTGCTCGTAACGACCGGAGGATGCGGGCCTACCCACGGCCTTCGTTGCGGCCTTCTTCGTCTCCCTTGGCCTGTCTTTTTTTGCCACCTCCTCCCCCTTGGAAGCAGCGGCCTTAGACCGTTTCGTCGCGACCTTTCCAGTTTTCACCCGCTCAGCCCTCTTTATTACCTTCCCCTTCCCCAAAGAAGTTGTTTTAGACCGCACGGCCGTCCTTCCCTGCTTTCCCACACGCTTTTCCATGTAACTCTATTATAAAAACCGACGGGATGCTATCAAGACTAGGACCGCAAGTCAATCTTCAAATTTAGAGGTGCCATTTAGAAAGTGTCATCCATGGAATCGAGATCAGGCAGTGGCCGCGTCCCTCAGTCCGATCACCAGGTATGAGCCGTTAGTGTTTACGTTCAATGGGCGCGGGAGTGGATGAGACATTTTATGGGTACTGCAAAAACAAAGTACGGATTCAATAAATTCCAATGAAATATCTTGTGTCCCCCGTAGTTGCCCAATGGCCCACCGCACGGCACGGCGTTGAAGGGAACGGTGTAGAGACTGCAATTTTTTAATATCAAGAGCGATTTCGACATGGGTTGTACTTACAACAATATCGGGCAGGTGCGACTGAAGGGAGGTTGCTAGGCAATCATTGTCATCATATAGGAGTGCGCTTGTTCGGCACAGGGTTCTTGTGATCTGTGGATTGTAGCGCGTCAGTAAAGGCATGACATCCCGGCGAACTTGGTTGCGAAAGTATGTGAGAGATGCGTTTGACGCATCTTCTCGATAGGCAATCCGCTCTCGTGCCAGTTCTTCCATGATAATGGCGCGGGTGATTGATAAAAGCGGGCGGATGATCTGACCGTCCCGCATACTTCGAATTCCGCCCAGCCCTTCCGCACCCGCCCCACGCAGAAGCCGCATTAAAAAAGTCTCCGCTTGGTCATCGGCCGTATGCCCCGTTGTAATCCACCGCGCACCGGTACGATAGGCCACTTCCTTAAGAAATTGATATCGAATCTCTCTGGCACCTGCCTGCTTGGACAACCCTTTCACCTTGCACAAATTTTCAACCGGTACGCTAGATAGGGTACAAGGAATATTCCATAAAGCAGACAGTGATTCTACGAATGTTGCATCGTCTGCCGACACGCTGCCTCGAAATTGATGATTGAGGTGGGCAACCTGCAGGGGGAAATCGGTTTGCCGCAATAAATGCAGGAGGCAGACCGAATCCGCCCCTCCCGAAACGGCAACGACGATTTTATCGCCGGGATGGAGGGGGAAGCGTGCCAGTGATTGTCTAAAAACACGAAGCAAGGAATACGGCATCAAGATGTCCTAATCGCCAAGATTCCCCCTCTTGGGTCAGGAGGTCGGGACGCCGACTGGGGGAGTGGGCGGTTTGAAAATACGGCAATTCATGGTCAATAGGCAATGGAGGTTAGAAGCGGCGTTATTTTTTGAATAGCCGCACCCGTTTCTTCCGGCTCCTCAAGGTCTATCCAATGAGTATGGGCGTCTCTTAAGAACCAGGTCAGTTGACGTTTTGCATAACGGCGGGTATCTCGCTTTAAGGTATTGACGGCCTCTTCCATCGTTTGTTTCCCTTGGATATACGGGATCATCTGGCGATACCCAAGCCCCTGCATGGACGGTAGGGTGGGGTCAAACCGCGCAAGCAAGGCTTCCGTCTCCGCGATCAATCCGTCTGCGATTTGTCTCTCGACGCGTCGTTCAATGCGATCATATAAATCTTCTCGCTTGCGACGCAAGCCAATCATACAACAGGGCACCAAGGGTGTTTTAGGGCGCTGATGGAAGGAAGAGAGAGGTAACCCTGTGATCTCGTGGACCTCAAGCGCCCGCAGGATTTTGGGAAGATCTTGGGGCATGATTTTATCCGCTGAAACGGGATCAACCGCGGCAAGCCTTCGGTGCAACGCGCCGCTCCCGTTTGTATCCTCAAGCATTTGAAGGCGGCGCCTAAGGGGCCAGTTAGCGACCGGACCGTCCCATAGGCCATACAAAAGCGCCTTTAGGTACAGGCCCGTCCCCCCTTCAAGGATAACGACATTCCCGTGCATTTCAATATCCGCAACTTCACGCAGGGCCATCTTCCGATAGGTTCCAGCTGAACATATTTCATCGGGTGGAAGGATGTTAATCAGACGGCGAGGGACGCGCCCACAGGATTCCAAAGAGGGTTTGTTGGTGCCGATGTCCATGCCACGATACACCTGGCGCGAATCGGCAACGACAATGTCCGTACGAAAGCGCGACGCCAAATCTTCTGCAACACCTGTTTTTCCCACACACGTTGGGCCGACAATAACGACCCACGGCTTAGACGTTGCAGAACTCACGGGAGGATCGGCATAACGTTAGGGCTTGACAAGCCCTTAGGACGCCAGTGACATCGTTTTTGCGTTGCGGCTTCGTTCGGCTTTTCCAAGGTACCGTTTGCGCATACGGATATGTTTCGGGGTTATTTCCAACAGCTCGTCATCGGCAATAAAGTTTAGCGCAACTTCCAGCCCCATTTGCACGGGAGGCGCCAGTTGAATGATGCCATCGCTTGCTTTGGAGCGCATGTTGGTAAGGGCCTTCCCCTTACAAACATTAATCTCAATATCTCCCTCTTTTGCGTTCTCCCCGACCAGCATCCCCTCATAAACTTCTTCGCCCGGCTCGATAAAGGTTGCACCCCGTCCCTGGGCAATGTTTAGGCCATAGGCCGTCGCCTTCCCGCTTTCATGGGCAATGAGCACCCCTTTTCTTGTTTTAGGAAGCGCCTCAACGGTTTTCCTAAACAAAAGAAAAGAGGCGTTCAAAATAAAATTTCCGCGGGTAAGCGTGGCGAGTAGGCTCCGCAGCCCAAGCAGGGCACGGGTGGGCATTTCATAGATAAAACGGACATCCGCGGCTTGAAAAAACGTATCTTTCAGGTCTGCCCGTCGCTTGGCCAATTCCGAAAGGATCACCCCGCGATAAATCTCCGGCACATCAATAGTCACCTCCTCAAACGGTTCCAACAGACATCCATTCTCCTCTTTGGTAATGACGACCGGTTGACTAACTTCCAGCTCGAAACCTTCACGGCGGAGGGTTTCAAGTAAGATGGAAAGGTGCAACTCCCCTCGCCCGGAGAGGAGGTACTTCTCCCCCTGTGGCACCATGCGCAAACTCACGTTGGTTTCAAGCTCTCTAAGAAGGCGGGCACGCAATTGACGTGTCGTCAAAAGATTCCCGTCTTGCCCAACGAATGGAGAGGTATTGACTCCGATGGTAATCTGGAGAGTGGGTGCATCAATCACAATCATGGGCAAAGTCTCTTGCCGGCCGGGGTCGCACAACGTGGCATTGATTTCTACCGATTCAAACCCTGTGACGGCGACGATGTCACCGGCGATCGCCTCCGGGACGGGGACCCGATTCAACCCTTCCCACACAAAAACTTCACCTATCCGTTGTATAGAGCGTTTGCCGTTGGGTGACAGGTAAGCTGCCGCCATTCCCTCCCGCACGGTTCCCCGCACGATGCGCCCAATGGCGTATACTCCTTTGAACGGATCGGTATCAATGGCAGACACCTGCATTTGAAAAGGCGCCGCCGAGTCTTTGCCGGGAGGCGGGAGGGCGCCAATAATTTTCTCAAAAAGGGGTTTTAACGTTCCAGGGAGGGAGTCAAGCGGCACATCTGGAACGGACTCAAAAACCTTCCCTTCTCGGCCAATCGCATACAAGACGGGGAAGTCAAGTTGGGCCGTGTCACTTGCAAGCTCAAGGAATAGTCCACTAATTGCGTCTAACGTTTCTGGAATTCTGCGGGCAGGCTTATCTATTTTGTTAATCACAACAATGGGTTTTAGGCCACGTTGCAGCGCTTTTTTTAAGACAAAACGGGTTTGTGGCATGGGACCTTCTTGGGCGTCTACCAGCAACAGACACCCATCGGCCATACTGAGTGTCCGTTCGACTTCTCCTCCAAAATCGGCGTGGCCCGGCGTGTCAATAATATTGATCTTGTAGCCTTGATAGAACACGGAAGCATTTTTGGCCAATATGGTGATCCCGCGTTCCTTCTCCAAGTCGTTGGAATCCATAATAAGGGTTTTCCCCATCTCTTCCGCATTTTCACGAAATACATTGGCCTGCTTTAATAAAAAATCAACCAGCGTCGTCTTCCCATGATCAACGTGGGCAATAATCGCAATGTTTCTAATATTTTCTGTTCTAATATTTACCATTTGTAGACCCTTCAGCAAAGAGGGGATGTAAGTCCTGAAGGCTAACCTCCCACCCAAGGGAGGGCATAACCTAATTAGGTATCGAGAAATGCTCAGGGGGGATTTGCTAAAAACCTGGAACAATCACACGCTGTGCCTTAAGGCGTTTCTTCCTTGCCTCTTTTCTCTTCCTCTTGAGCCGTACGGACGGCTTTTCATAAAAACTCCTGCGCTTAAGCTCTTTCAGCAAGCCTTCCTTAATTATTTGCCGCTTAAGCGTCTTGATCGCTTTCTCAATTTGATTGTTATAGACTTTTATCAAGTCGCTCTCCTTACCTAACTCCCCTCCCTGGGCACGGCACCCAAACCTCCTAAAAGGGCCAGTCCGGAAAGGGGATTATGCAGTATTGTACCAATGCTTGTCAAACGAACGCATTGCCTCATCAAAAATCTATCCCAACGGGGATCGTTGCCTCAATTGAGAAATCTACCTGAAATCCATTTCCATTTTGCCACAACCCGGATTGACA
>SBBL01000092.1 GCA_005239745.1 Candidatus Troglogloeales bacterium
AACTAATATTTTAATTAAATATCGTACTATTTTAGTATATAATATATATAATAATTTATATATATATTATAATTTTAATTATTACATTGTAATGTAAATCTCTTTCCTAATAATAATTCCGATTTCCTAATAACAATTCCGGGCAAGCTACCGAAGGCTACCATTACAATGATCGCCATCAATAGTATGCCACGTCTTTTCCACTCCCCCACTGGCCTCGCTCCCCGATGTGTGCGTTATCTACCTCTACCACCCCAGACAAAGGTTTCCTGTAGATACAAAATGTCAGGCGCAGGGAGAGATTGCCAGGCGGTTGGGGCGCGATATGGGGAGCATCAGCCGTGAGATTTCGCGCAACCGTTAAAATATCCCTATGGTTACCGTGCGAAAGAACGTTTTTGGTTGCGCGGACAACTTTTTGAGAGGGGGAAGTCTAGGGCACCTCTAATTTTCGAGGAATACCCTTGTAACTCCTATCCTGCGTTAGAGAAATAATCTGCGATGGCCTGAGTTAAGGCAGTAATCGTGTACTCCTTCGGCACAACGTCCACATGAAGGCCCGCCGCTTCCGCGGCGGCAGCGGTGATGGGCCCGATACAGGCAATGCGTCTAGCCTGTGCCGGGGGGTTAAGCCATTGTAGCGCCCCTTCCATCTCGACAAAATTGCGTAAGGTAGATGCACTAGCAAAGGTAACCATATCAACGTCTCCCATTTCCTTAAGGGTTGTGGACAAATCCGGCCGGACGGCCTCGTAGACGGCAATCACATCAATCGTCCCCCCTGCATCTTGGATGCCTTTGGGCAAAACATCGCGTGCTTCCTTTGCGCGCAACAGTAAAAATCGCTTATCGGCAATGCCCATCTTCATCAGCGCATGGAGGAACCCTTCGGCCGTATAAACAGTCGGTATCAAATCAACTTGCAATCCCCATGCTTCAATGGCGGTAGCCGTCTGTGGGCCAATCGCACAAAGCGCGACCCCCTTCATCTGCCGCAGATCATATTTCAGATAGGCCATGCGTTCTCGTACGGCGCGCACCCCATTGACAGAGGTAAACAAGATGGCCCGATATCGTTCTACCCAAGCGATGGCAGCATCGAATGGCGTCCAATCCCGTGGGGGTCGAATTTGGATGGTTGGCATGTAGATAACGGAAGCACCCAATTGTTGCAACTGATGGCCGAATTGAGGCCCCTGTTCCAAAGATCGGGTAACGACAATCCGTTTTCCAAAAAGCGGTTTTGATTCATACCAGTTCATTTGATCCCGCAACAAGACCACCTTGCCAACCACCATAACCACGGGAGGTTTGATTTTGGCGGCTGATGCGTCGTCCAGTACGCTTTTAAGCCGACTGACCAGGGTGCGTTGGGAGGGATACGTTCCCCACTGGACGAGCGCAATAGGCGTATCCGGGTCCTTGCCATGATGAAGCAGTTGGCCCACGATGCCGGCAAGGTTTCCCATGCCCATTAGAAAGACAAGGGTGTCCGCACCTTCCGTGAGCGCTGCCCATCGTAGATGGCTTTCAGCATGAGTTGGATCTTCGTGGCCGGTGATAAAGGAAACGGTAGAGGCCACGTCCCGATGGGTGAGTGGAATGCCGGCATAGGTGGGGACCCCGATGGCGGCTGTCACCCCGGGGACGATTTCAAAAGGAATTCCGGCAGCGGCCAACGCCTCGGCTTCCTCTCCGCCACGCCCGAAGATGAAGGGGTCACCGCCTTTTAGGCGTACCACGCACTTGCCTGTGGCTGCCGACTCGATCATCAGGCGATTGACTTTGGTCTGGTGGACGGCATCACGTGACCCTCCTTTTTTCCCAACGTATATCTTTTGTGCGCCTTCCTGCACAAAATTGAGTAAGACGGGATTGATCAGGTAGTCATAGATCACCACATCTGCTTCTTCGAGCAGTGCCTTTCCGCGCAACGTCAATAGTCCAGGATCCCCAGGCCCTGCCCCAACGAGGTAGACCATATTATCCATCCCTATGATGAGTCAGCATATTCAGCATATAAAGACGGTGGGAGAATACGTCACGGTGGTCTCCCGGAGCAAGGGCCCCTAGCGGTTCCTCCACACGCAGTAGCGCCTTGCACTTCAAGCCGCCTCGTTACGGTTTTTAGCAGTGCCCATTAGTGTATTTTAACGGCTCAATGACATTACACTGCACGGGGTTGGTTATTCTGCTATACTGCCCGTGGTGGGGTAGCAGGGGAAAATGCGTTTAAGACGTTGGATAGCGGCGGTTGTTGCGCTAACGACCGTGGCCGTCATCGCTTCGGTGTGGCTGCGGGGGGGGGATAATCATACGGAAAAGCTTCCGATCGCGTTACCGGAAGAGGAGGCGGCTTTAACGATTAAAGATGTACGGTTTTTCCAAACCCAAGATGGCACCCCGCAGTGGCAGATGGTTTCAGGTCGCATCGAGATGTTGGATAAGGTGGTTCTCTTGAAGGGTGCGGCGTTTACCTTTCGCCAGGGCACGGAAGGGGCACTTTCTCTTTCAGGGGAAGAGGGGCGCATCAACATGGACACACGAGATTTTTCCGTGCAGTCGCCGGGGGAAGGTGTTGTGCTACAGTTGAAAGACGGGTACATCGTTAGATCCACCGGTTTGCGGTGGGTGGATGGGGAACGCAAAATCGTTTCAGAGGGGCCGGCAACCCTTTTTGGAGCCTATATTTTTGTAAAAGGTGATGCCCTTACGATGGCGGTTGATGATTCTCATTTGCGTTTTTCTGGACATGTGGAAACAACCCTCCGGCATTAGGTACTTCATCGGTAGTGTCCTTTATTTAGCCGCTATGGCTACTGCCTGCGCGCAGGCGGCGCCTGCGTGGGTTGCTACCCCAAAGGCCGTCGGTACTAAGGACGAAACACCCTTATCCATTGTCTCCGATCACATGACGCTTAAAGATAACGAAGGAATGACAATCTTTGAGGGGAAGGTGCGTATGCAAAAGGATGACATTACCATAGAGGCCGATCAGGCCGTGGTTTTCACAACAGTACGCCCCTCCGGAGGGGAGGGACAATCTAGGAAGCGAGAGGTTATAAAAGTTGAAGCGACGGGTCACGTCCGTGTGTGGCAGGCCGGAAGGTTTGCTCAATCAGAGAAGGCCGTCTATGACCGCGTGCGCAACGTAATCACCCTTACGGGACACCCGGAAGCCAAGTCTGAAGGCGAAGGCTACTACATAAAAGGGGAGAAAATGATATTTTTCCTAGCGGAGAATCGAAGTGTGGTTGATAACGGTGAAGCGGTCATCCAACCCTAGACAATGCTAGAAGCCTCCGGACTTAAAAAAGGCTACGCGGGGGTTTGTGTTGTCCGCTGTCTGACACTTCAGGTAAGCCCGGGTGAAATTGTCGGATTGCTCGGTCCCAACGGGGCGGGGAAGACAACGACTTTCCGTATGATGGTGGGGCTTGTTCATCCGGATTCCGGCACTATTATTTTTGACGGACAGGTTATTACGCAAATGCCGCTTTTCTTGCGCGCACGATCCGGGATAGGCTATCTTCCCCAGGAGACGTCGGTTTTTAGAGGATTGACGGTGTCTGAAAATATCATGGCCATCCTAGAGACGCTCCCTCTGACCCGGGCCGAACGCCACGACCGCTTGAGCACACTCATGGAAGAGTTCAAAATTACCCATCTCGCATCAAGACAGTCAAACACGTTATCCGGTGGAGAACGCAGGCGTCTTGAAATCGCGCGGGCATTGGTGCTTTCACCACGCTACCTGTTACTGGATGAACCTTTTGCCGGCATGGACCCCATGATTGTCGCAGACATTCAAGATGTGCTATTTCAGTTGAAGCAGAAGGGTATTGGGGTTTTGGTAACGGATCATAGGGTGCAGGAAATGCTCGATATTACGGACCGTGCTTACGTGATGCATCAAGGAGAGATATTGGTTTCAGGGACTCCGCCTGAGATTGCAAACAGCCAAGAAGCAAAAACTCGATACCTTGGCGATGGGTTTCGTTGGCGCACAAATTAGGGGCGTTGATGTCATCTTCAAGCGGTGGAATGCAAACAAGACTAGAGGGGACACTTTCCCAACGGCTCGTCCTAACGCCGCGGTTACAACATGCCATTGCGCTCTTGCAACTCTCTCGTTTGGAGCTTGAGCAGCAGATTAACGTAGAGATGATGGAAAACCCCGTTCTGGAGGACGCCCTTTCGGAAGGGGCAATTGCGGATCATGATGAGGGGGATATACCGAATGGGCAGGTCCCCACTGAGGATTCAGGAACGGAGGTTGACCCCAAATGGGAGAGCTACGCCGCTTACGATGATCGTGGGGAGATAGAGTGGCCTTCGGCTTCAGATTCGGAGGAGCAGCCTTCCATTGACCAATTTTTGACCAAGCCCATGTCGCTGACGGATCATCTGCTGTGGCAGATGAATCTTACCCCGTTCTCGCCCTTTGAAAAAGATATTGCAACCGCGCTGATTGGCAACATTGATGAGGATGGGTATTTACAGGGACAGATTCCCGACATTGCCGAAAGTGTAGGCGCTCCGGTTTCCACCGTGGAATGCGTGTTGACCGTCCTGCAGGGTTTTGATCCTCCCGGCGTTGCGACAAGGACCTTAACCGAATGCTTGCGGGTTCAGGTGGCGCAACTGGGCCTTACCCATCCCCTGGTTGACGCAATGATCGTGTCACATTTAGAAGACCTCTCAAAGAAACGGTACGAAAAAATCGCTAAGGCGTGTGGGACAGTCGCATCGGAGGTGGTTGCGGCGGAAGAGGTTATCCGGCGCTTGGAGCCCAAACCCGGCCGTCCTTACAGTGGCACCGGCAACGTGGCGATTGTTCCGGATGTGATCGTTGTGGAGTCTGGAGAAACGTACACGGCGGTGCTGAGCGACGACGGTTTGCCTAGATTGAGGATTAGTCCGCTTTATCGTGACATGCTACGTTCAGGTAGCGCCTTGAATGATCAAGCCAAGCGTTATTTGGGAGAGCGGTTTCGGTCGGCGATCTGGTTGGTGCGGACGATTGAGCAAAGGAACCGAACGATCCTGCGGGTAGGGAAGAGCATCCTCAAGTTTCAACACGACTTCATGCGTTACGGTAAGAGCGCCCTGAAACCCCTGGTTCTAAAACAGGTGGCCGAAGATATCGAAATGCACGAATCTACCGTCAGCCGCGTGACGTCCAATAAATATATCCAGACCCCGCAAGGCATTTATCTGATGAAATTTTTCTTCAATGCCTGCATTCCCAGTGCAACGGTGAGGACCAACGAGGACGATGGTTTCTCATCCATTGCCGTTCAAGAATGCATCCGGGAAATTATATCGGAAGAGCCTCCTGCCCATCCGATGAGCGATCAGGCTATCGTTCAGATTCTAAAACGACAACGTAACATTGCCATTGCCAGGCGAACGGTTAGTAAATATCGAGAACAGTTGCATATTCCGTCCGCCCACCGAAGGCGTACGGTACCCATGGCACCCCAAAAACTTGTTTTTGGGGACCCCACCCTAGCACCCCAAAAGCAAGCTTTTGGGGACCCCACCCTGTAGGAGAGGAAACAGACGATGGATGTAATGGTGACCGGTCGAAACATTGTGGTTTCTTCAGAGCTTCGAAACTATGTTGAACATCAGTTGACCAAAATCGAAAAGTATGCACATAAGACACTAGAGGTCATGTTTATCTTAAAGGTAGAGAAGTACCGCCATTTTGCGGATATTTTGGTCAGAATAGACGACGCGCTTCTACAGGCAGCCGGGGAAACGGACACCATCCACGCGTCTATTGATCTTGCAATTAGCAAGGTCGAACAACAAATACGCAAATATAGGGAAAAGAAAACTAACCATCGTGCGTCCCCTACCTCCCAAATAGCGGTAGACCTTCCAGTAGATGATCTATTCAACACGGTTTCTCATGTTCACCAGATTCCACTTCAGACGATGGCAGTATCAGACGCTGCCGGAAAGATGCACTCCTCCGGTGAAACCTCTTTTCTTTTTATTAGGGATAAAACGCAACGTATTTCCCTCTTACAGCAAAAGTCAGACGGAACCACCGTCCTGATTGAACCCATTGTAGAGTCACGTGTCTGATCAGTTTCGTCTTATCGTTGTCAGCGGTCTTTCCGGATCAGGTAAGAGTCTTGTCCTGAAGTGTTTTGAAGATATGGGGTTTTTCTGTGTGGATAATCTGCCCCCACGCCTGTTTCCTGCGTTTATCGAGCTGTTTCAGCACCCCACCCGCTATGTTCACTCCACCATTGGACAGGCAGCCATTGGCATGGACATTCGTGAACGTGATTTCTTACCCGATTTTTTACAGATTTTTGAGGCGATGAAACAAGGGGTTTGCGTAGAAGTACTCTTTCTTGACGCGCAAGATGAAATTTTATGTCGGCGCTTTTCGGAAACCCGTCGGCCACACCCTCTGGCACAAGAGGGCACCGTCCTTGCCGGAATTAAGCGTGAACGAGAGATGTTGGAAGCGCTTCGGCAAAGGGCTAGCCGTATTCTTGACACATCGGCCTATAACGTTCATCAATTGAGAGAGATTGTGACGGACCTTTATGCAGACCGGAAAGCTCCCCATAAGCTGCACCTTTCTTTGGTGTCCTTTGGGTATAAGCATGGGATCCCTATGGATGTTGACCTTTTGTTTGATGTCCGGTTCCTTGCCAATCCGTATTTTCAGCCGCAGTTGCAGCCACTAACCGGGGAGGCAGCGTCCGTGCAGGCTTATCTGATGGCACAGCCGGAGACAGGTGTGTTTTTGGAAAAATTGTACGCCTTACTGGATATGCTTCTCCCCTTTTATGAAAAGGAAAGACGACGTTATTTAACAATTGGCGTCGGCTGCACCGGCGGACAGCACCGGTCCGTGGCGATTGTCTGCATGCTAAACGCCTACTTCAAGCGTCAAGGACGACAGCCTTATATTCGACACCGGGATACGGGACGTGAAAATGTTTAAGGGCAGGCTTTTTACCTGGATATGTATGCTTCCAATACTGAGTGCCTGTCAGACGGCGCCGGAAGTTGCACCCAATACGGGTTGGGCGGACGTAACACTGCGTGCTACCGGTATTGGTGTCGTGGGTGATCACTGGTCCGCGGAAAATCGCATGCAGGCTGTCCAAGCTGCAAAATTAGACCTCTACACACAGCTTGAGCACGGGATGCTGACACGACTGACCCCCTCCGGGAAACCCGTCTGGGAGGTCTTTGAGGATCAGATCGTTCTGAGGCAACGGATTGCTGCTTTTGCGCGTCGGGCGAAAATAGTCAAAATTGAAAATAAGGAGGGCGGCATCCACTTTTCAGCCACCCTTTACCTGGGAGAGGACTTCAAATCAACCGTCGGTTTGGCGGATAAAAAACCGGCCCGTGACGATGATCGTCCGCATGTAGGGCCAGGTTTTCGCTAAAGAGACATCCCATCTCTCCCACATTTTGTGGAGGAGAGGGGTGACATCGGAAAAAGTGGTTATAGGTTATCAACAGAAACTGTGGATAACTTGTGAAAATCTAGCCCGGCGAGGCTCTATTTCTTATGATTTTATTGAACGCGTATCAGATTGCCTAAAAAGTAGGCAATACAAAATGAATAAAATCAATAACTTAACCAATCTACCCTACGTACACGCCAATAGCGATGCATATAAGGTAGGCATTTTGCCAAAGCCCACTACATGTTGATAAGTCTATTGCTATAGACACTATATATCTGCATTCCGTGTTTGTGCAGTGGTTGTCGGTGGGCACCCTCGCCGCGTTGCTACTGGCGGTTTCAGGCGTACCTTCTTCCTAGAAGGATGGCGCTTAACGGGACGGGCAAGGCATCAACGGGTAGGGGATAGGAAACACAGCGTGTCTAGAAATATTGCCATGGGATTTGTTGATAACATGTGTATAAGTCAGTCTGTTTCCGTGTAAGAGGCATTATTTATAGGGCTTAAAGCGGCATGGAAGAGGTTGTCGTCTTTGTTACCGCGCCTTCTCTTGCGGAAGGGGAAATTATTGGCCGATATCTTGTAGAGAATCGCCTTGTGGCTTGCGCAAACGTTATCCCTGGGGTAACCTCAATCTTTCGCTGGAAGGGAAATATATGTAGGGAGGCCGAGGTATTGTTGATCCTAAAGACACGAAAGGATCTCTCTGAGAGGGTACTGGCTGAGATAAAAAAACGCCATTCGTACTCAGTTCCAGAGGTGATAGTGCTTCCCATTGTGGGAGGGTCGGAGGATTATCTTGCTTGGGTTCGTGAGAGTACCCAGTGCGGTGAATTGTGAGCCCCGTTACATTCAGCCTGCCCCGTGGAGCCTGCCCCGTTACGGTTCTAAACGGGGGTTCTAAACGGGTACACGCCGGAATGACACACATTTAATGAATGAAAGTTGATTTGTTGGATATCTACCGTCGGCTCTACGCGCATTTTGGTCCGCAGCATTGGTGGCCTGCAGATACACCCTTTGAGATGATGGTGGGGGCAGTGCTCACACAGAACACTTCATGGAGAAATGTTGAGTTGGCCATCAAGTCGTTGAAGCAAAAGTCGTTACTGACGCCTGGTGCAATTCATCGTCTGCCGGAACGGGTATTGGCTCAGCTTATCCGACCGGCGGGGTTTTTTAACGTAAAGGCCAGGCGATTAAAGGCGATGACCGCATGGATTTATAATCGCTATAAGGATGATTTTGGCGATAGAATGTTTAATGAAAAGATAGAACTTTTACGCGCCGATCTTCTGAAGATCAATGGCATTGGAGAAGAGACGGCAGACTCTATTCTACTTTATGCGGGGGCAATGCCTATATTTGTGGTGGATGCCTATACTCGGCGCATTCTTCTTAGACACGATTTGATTAGTGATTCAGATAGCTATTTTAGTATTCAGAGGCTTTTTATGGACAGACTTCCGAATCAGGCGCCTCTATTTAACGAATACCACGCGCTTATCGTGAGAACCGCAAAAATATTTTGTAAAAAGAAACCTCTATGCGCCGCCTGTCCCCTAAGCTGTCTCCTTCCTTCCGGCACACCACCGGAGCGTTGAGACAAAGGAAGAGAGGATGGTTCCTCATAAAAAAGCCCTTATTACGGGCGCATCCAGCGGGATCGGAGAGGCGTTTGCGGATGCATTGGCCAAACAGGGATATGCGCTCGTGTTGGTCGCACGAAGGAAAGATCGTCTCAAGGCACTCGCCGACCGCCTGCAACGACAACACGCCGTTTCCATCCGTCCCCTCGTCGCCGATCTATCGAGACTTGAGGATATCGAAAAAATAGCGCACCATTTGTCGGACGAACCGGCTGACATGCTTATTAACAATGCGGGCTTTGGGACGGGGGAGGCGTTTTACGTCGCCGGTATGGCAAAACATACCGAAATGACAAATGTCCATATAGGTGCACCGACCGCCCTTTGTCGTGCTACCATTCCTGGGATGCGCGCAAGAGGATACGGAACCATTATTAATGTCGCTTCGATAGCGGCTTTCCTATCTGAAACTGGAAGCGTCATGTATTGTGCGACCAAGGCCTATCTGGTTGCTCTTTCTAGAGGTTTGCAGCACGAATTGATGGATAGGGGTATTCGTGTACAGGCGCTGTGTCCGGGCCTTACCGTCACTGAATTCCACGATTCTCTACAGAACATACGTCCTCCTCATACGCCCAGATTTCTTTGGCGATCGCCAGAAGAGGTCGTGGCTGTTTCACTGGCCGCCTTGGACAGAGGGAAAGTAGTTTGTATCCCCGGTTGGGAGAACCGATTGGCAAAATGGTTGGCAACAAACCCTTTAACCTCTTCTTTCTTTGCGGCTGCCGCGAAGAAATCTCGACTCAGGCGGCATCTTTGAAAAACCAGCTTGTGGGTAAGGTAAAGAACCCCGCCCACCACCCGCGCGCCCGGTGTGTCCTGGCCGGTGTCTTGTGACAATCCTCTGTTATCATTGCCTATGACGGTACCGCTTCACAGGTAGCCTGTCAATGACGCGGAAGATAAAATAGGGGTGGGGGTGTTGACGTGTTGCGTGCACTTAGCTATGATCCTGCGCTCCGTGTCGCCTCCCGTTGCCCTAGACGGGCGCTGGGGAGGTGAGGGCGGATACAAATCGCCATTCGGGAGTCGTAAGGGCTATGCGTAAACACATACTGTTTGGCCTTTTAAGTGTTGTTGTTTTCTTTCAGTTGGGGGTTTTTGTCTATCGAGAGGCAACCCCGGAATGGAAGGTGTACCAGCAGGCATATCGAGAGAAGTTCTTGGAAAAAACGGGTACGGCAGTATCGGCATCACTTGCCGTAAAGCAGGTATGGAACGAAAGCGTCGGGCGGATAGACCGATGTACCACTTGTCATGTGGGGATAGACAACCCACTTTTCGCTAACGAGCCTCAGCCCTATACGACACACCCTAACCTGAAAGGATACATGCTTAAACACCCATTTGATAAGTTTGGCTGCACGCTCTGCCATGAGGGAGATGGTCAGGCCCTCACCGTTGAAAGAACACATGGGGTGGTCCATCACCTAGACCGGCAATTGCTGGCCGGGGTCTACACACAGGCGGCTTGCACAAAGTGCCACTACGACCTTTACTCTCCTGATCTTTATTGGCCGGAGGCGAAAACACTAATGCAAGGAAAAACATTGGCGAAGGAATTGGGGTGTGGGGCGTGCCACACCATTCGTCAAGTCGGTTCTGATGCCACGTTGGCACCGGAACTTTCATCTATGGGGAGCCTAACGGAGCTTGCCTTCAAACTGCTGCATGATTTCAGTCGTCTCGAATCGGAAAACCATACGATGCGCCAGTGGGAGTGGGAGCACTTTAAGGACCCACAGAAGATTGTCCCGGGCAATCCGGGGGCTCAGAACCCCAAGGATCGTACTCCTCCCACAATAATGCCAAATTGGGGGCTTACCGACGATGAGGCAACCGCCCTAACCGTATTTGTTCTATCTCTTCGTGACCCAAAGGTTGAGCGTATTCCCAGGGCCTACCTGCCCAAAATCGGTGCCCATACGGAGTATTTGCAATACCGGCCATAACCTACCTATGGCCACCTTATAAGGCGACGTCCCCAAGATACTGTCGGAGCGATTGCAGGCGAAGCCGAATCCCCTCTTCTTTTGCGCAGAAAGTGATCCTTCGGTTGTCTTCCTGAATGTCCATCTGAATCATCAGTCGTGGTGAGGGTAAAATTTCTTCAATAAGGTCGGCCCATTCAATCGCACACACACCGTGCAACCCCATTTCTCCAAAGAGATAGTCTCCTATTCCGATTGATGCGATTTGTTCAATGACCGTTTGTTGGGTGTTCTCACTAAAACGATATAGGTCAATATGATAAAGCGGAAGTCGCCCCGTATAGGCCTGCATAAAGGTAAACGTCGGACTTGGAATATAGGAATCAGGCACCTGTAATCCTTTTGCTAGCCCACGCACGAAGACACTCTTTCCAGTCCCCAGAGGCCCTGTGAGTCCAATAACGTCTCCGGCGACGGCAGCCCGCCCCAATGTTTCCCCCAACGAGGCCGTCTCTTTGGTCGAGCGGCTGATCAAGGTCATCTTCATCCCGCTCCTCGACCTTCCCGTATCATTTCAGCTGTCCACTGACGTTCCAGTGCCGATCATCCACCGCCGTCATGACAAAATGAGACAATTCACATTGGACTAGCTGTTGCGCTACCTCATCAACCGTAAACGCCGCCAACAAAGAATTGTAGAAATCACGTCGGAGGATAGGCGACGCGTGGGCGGCATACCGAGCGACAATCGTTTTCGCGTCTTGCTGTGTGTTCGGGCGCGCAAGGTCCATGACCAGAACCGGGGCCCCCGGTACGGCTAACTGTTTTAAAGCCCTCCAAAAATGCAACGGATCAGGCAAGTGGTGTAGCAGACTATTTGAGACAACGGCATCGGCTGGGGGCGAAATCGTTAATGCTTGCAGTCTGTCACACTGCAGTGCAATACGGTGTGACAGACCAGCCTCAGCGACGGCCGCTCTAGCTAAATCAATCATGACTTGCGCACCATCTATCCCTGTGATCCTACAAAGTGGCAGCGCAGATGATAAGCGGATAGGAATATCGGCAGGTCCGCACCCAATATCCAAAATATGTCCACGGATAAAATCTGGAAATGTTTCAAGAAACCGATTGACAAAACCTTGATTCTCCGCCGAGAAATCGGTTTCGGCGTAGGCCAATGCCTGGGCCTTATCCTCCATCAGTTGTGGTTCAAGTACCCGGTACATAGCTTACCATTACCCACAAGTCCTTGTTTGCCGAAATCACCCTTCAAACCACCCCTTCCCCTCCTTAACTAAGGAGGGGAATTCCTCCCCTTGATAAGGTAGTGTCCTAACCGCCAATGAATAGTCCTCCTCTACCTTAACTAAGGAGGGGATTCCTCCCCTTGATAAGGGGAGGTTAGGTGGGGTTGAGGAAAAAGCACCCGCAAGCGACTTCAATAAAACGCTCTCTCAGGGTCTACCGAAACGTATACCGACGCACACCGACGATGCCATTTTATCATGAAATCTGCTAGTCTAGCGTCCATCAGACGGCTTTTTCGATTGAATCACCCGACCCCTTGGGGAGCTGGGATTGGAGCCTTACCGTGCAAAGCCGCGGAGTAGAGTGTTTATGGCCAAACCGTTTGCTTCGGGAGAACGCATCCACCTAGTCAGGAAGGGTAGGACGTATCCCTTGCTGCTTTTGGAAAACGGGTGCTTTCGATTCAGTGGGGAGACCTTACAGCACAATGACCTGATCGGTCGAGAGGATGGGACGGAGATCGCCCTTTCCCGTGGAACCCGTCTGTTCGCACTACGTCCTACCCGTTCGGAATATGTGCTCCATATGCCCCGTGGGGCACAGATTTTATATCCAAAAGACCTAGCCCTCATTTTAACGTGGGCGGATATTTATTCGGGCGCTACCGTGGTTGAGGCGGGTATCGGGTCCGGTGCATTAACCCTTGCCCTGCTGACCGCGGTTGGGACGAGCGGGCGGGTCATCAGCTATGAAATCCGAAACGACTTTGCGAAACGGGCCATAGAGAATATCGGTTCCTACCTTGGCGGTGACGCGGAAAACGACCTGCCCCACCTGTGTCTGCGCCTTGAGGATATTTACGAAGGCATCCGCGAAACGTCCGTGGATCGCCTGGTACTAGACCTTCCGGAGCCTTATCGGGTGGTTCCACACGCCGCACGCGCGCTTCGGTCGGGTGGAATCTTTCTATCGTTCCTCCCCACCGTTCCGCAAGTTGAACGGGTGGTTGCCGCCCTTAGGAAAGAACCCGCCTTCGAGTGGATTGAAACGTTCGAAACGCTTCTTCGTACCTGGAATATTGACGGCCTCAGCGTACGTCCGGATCACCGAATGATTGCCCACTCCGGGTTTATCACGACGGCCCGTCGTGTCACCCGTTTACCGTAGACGGCGCAATGGTCTACCCTACAATTGACATTGTTATCCTTCTATCATACTTTTCTGCGCGATAAAGCAACTGGACCAGACACGATGCGTTTAACACGGGTTGATATTTTTGGCTTTAAGTCGTTTTACGAGAAGACATCCGTCGTCTTTCGGCCGGGGATCACGGCGGTGATCGGACCGAACGGCTGTGGAAAAAGTAATCTGGTAGACGCTATTTTATGGGCGCTTGGCGAACAACGTCCAAAGTCACTACGAAGTGAACGGATGGAAGACGTTCTCTTCAACGGTACCGAAACCCAGCAGCCTATCAATCTGGCACAAGTAGCCCTAATTTTTGAGGGTGGGCCTTTTCCTGAACCGTATGCTTCTTATACCGAAGTGGCGGTTACCCGAACCCTATTCCGATCCGGAGAAAGCGATTACCTAATCAACAAAAATCCCTGTCGGCTTAAGGATATACGAGATTTTCTCGCCGACATAGCGGTTGGCTACAAATCGCACGCCATCATTGAACAGGGAAAAGTAGAAGAGGTCCTCTCTGCGTCTCCCATACAACGACGGGCATTGGTCGAAGAAACGGCCGGCATTTCTAAATATCGTATCCGCCGAGAAGAAGCCCTTCGAAAACTAGTCTCGACCGAAAGCAATCTTATTCGTGTGCGCGACGTGATTGGAGAGGTTAAAAAACAAGTGGGTTCGCTTGATCGCCAGGCCAAACGGGCCGAGCGTTACAAAAAGTTAAAGTCAGAACTGAAGGATTTAGATTTAAGGGTGGCATCAAGTGCGTGGCGTCAGTTAGATGCCGCGCTGCGGTCCTATCGAGAAAGTGAATCCGGATTACTGGAAGAGGCCGAACAGTGTGAGGCACGGCTGTCGGTCCTTGGCGCAAAACAGGCAGAGATGGCGTTGGCTTTAACGGTACATGAACAGGAGCTCTCTCGGCAAAACAATCATCTTTCGAGTGTTGAGAGTCAGATCCAGAAGATGGAAGGTAACATCGAACGTATCCGGGCCGAACGGGTGGCATGGGAGGAAACCCGCGTACGTCTTGATTTCGATAGTCAACGGATACATACGGAAAATATCCGGCTCATTGATGAAGAGGCACGACTGCGCGTACAGGAGTCCGATCTGTTGTCTAGTCTTTCGGATCAGGAGAGGCGACTTGCCGACCTCCAAGAGCAGGTCGGCATGGAGGAGCACGCCCTTTCCGAAGGGGAATTGTCTCTGAATCGTGAGAAGGAGAGCCTCTTTGATCTGACCTCGCGTTTATTGCACATAAAAAGTGATCTTGAGCGTCTCCTTCAAAGACGAACTGAACTAATGTGGCAAAGGGAGAGGTATCTCACTGAAGAGGCGGCCATTATCCAAAAACAGGCCGTATCAAACGAGGCCGTGAACGCCCTAAATAATCGCTTAAAAACGATCCAACAGCAATGCGAGGAAAAGTCCGGCGGGCGTTCTGCGGCAACCGTTCTTTTGAAGCAGATAGAGTCGGCATTGGGCGATGCCACCGCAAAAAATCAGCGCGCGCAGGAGGAAGCGACGGCGCTTGCCACACTGCTTGCCGGCAAGACCGGGTTTTATCGTGGTTGGTTAACACCCCAAGAGGACCGTCCGCTGCCTGATCTGCCGGGTCTGCAGGGCATGATTGCAGATGCCATTGAAGTGCCGGCAATCTATGAAAAGGCGGTCGAGGGGTACCTTGAAAGTCGGCTCCGTGGTCTTGTCGTAAAAACGCATGATGCCATGAAGTCGGCGGTCGCTTATCTAAAAGAGAGACAAGGAGGACGCGGCACCTTTTTTCCGGAAGAACCCAGGCCCGTCCCCCACGAAGATATAGAAGCTGCCTGCACGCAACTAATAGAAGAAGGTGCCTGCCCTATGCTTTCTGTTGTGTCCTACCCGCAGGCCTTTCATCCCATCGCACAGGTATTATTCTTAGGTGTGATGATTGTAGATAACCTTGACGAGGCGTTGGCCTATTGGGCGCGCGTACCTATGGTTCGCGCGTGGTGTACGCTTCAAGGAGACGTGGTAGATCAATCGGGCACTGTGACGGCCGGTGAGTGGGAGACGAGTCTGCTTGCGCAAAAACGGGAAATGAAGCAACTGGAAGAAGCGGTCACAGTACAACAGGCAACCCTACAACGCACGCAAGATGAGATGGTGCAGTACCAGGCAACCTTGCAAGAGACGCGCACGCAGATAGAGCGGCTAACGGCCGAGATTCAGTCGTTAGAGATGTCGCATCTTGCATTGCAAAAAGACAGTCAGGCACTTGCGTTGGAGCAGAACCGCCTTCAGCAGTCGCTTCAGACCCTCCTTTTTGAAAAAGAGGGGTGGGAGAGTGAAGAAAAAACGCTTTTTGAAAAAGAAGAGGTGAGGCAAGTGGAGCTTGCCGATACAACCCTCCTCAAGGAAGAGAAGGAGACCAAAATTGTGATCCGGCAGGAGGAGATTGCAGCCCAACGCGCTCAACTGGGCATCACCCGTGAAGCACGGGTACAGAGGGCGCTTTCAGTGGCGTCTCTTAAGGAGTCTCATTACCATATCCAGTTAAATCAGGAACGTGTCCTACGGTCAAGAAAGGCGCTTGAGGCACAGATAGAAGAACAGAAACAATTACAGATTTCTCTTGAAGAAAAGTTAAGTGCCGGCATTTTGCAAGAGCGTGAGGCGGTCGCAGGCATTGAAAAATACGCGCAAGAGCGCGCATCGCTCCAAGAGGGGCTGATGGCGGCAAAAAACAAACAGCAAGCGTTACAGGAGGACATACGGCAGATTACCGCGCAGATAGCGTCCGAGCGTTTTGAAGAGGGTCGGATTCAAAAACAGCAACAAGAGGTCACCCTCAAGAAGATGGAAGCCAAAATGGCGGCGGACCACATCCAAGAAACGATCCATACGCAGTATCAAATCTCCGTAGCGGATCATGTATGGCTACAGGGAGAGGCTAGAGACGTGGAGGGGGCTCCTGAGACGGAGCCTACTGATGCCCTTGCGGAGGCGCGGGAGAAGGCCGCTGCCCTCAGACAATCCATAGAAACTTTGGGGCCGGTGAATCTCTTGGCAATTGAAGAGTATCAGGAACTTAATACGCGACATCAATTTTTAACCGGCCAAGAGACCGATCTCACCACTTCCATTGAGAGTCTACGCCAAACCATTAACAAAATTGATGAAACGACGATGGGGCTTTTTGTTCAAACCTTTCATCTCCTTAATGAAAAGTTTGAGACTGTTTTTTCATCGTTCTTCGGCGGAGGCACGGCCAGATTGATCCTGTTGGATGAAGCCAACCCCTTGGAATCGGGGGTTGACATTATTGCGCAACCACCGGGCAAACGTTCCCGGAATCCTCAATTACTCTCCGGGGGGGAGAAGGCATTAACCGCTATCTCGCTCCTGTTTGGTATTTTCTTAGTTCACCCAAGTCCGTTTTGTATCCTAGATGAAATAGACGCCCCCTTGGACGAAGAGAATACCCGCCGTTTCGCCCAAACCCTCCAAAAAATGTCGGCGGCCACACAGTTCATTATTGTGACGCACAACAAGCATACGATGCAGATTGCCGACGTACTCTATGGCGTTACGATGGAACAGGTTGGCCTCTCCAAGATTGTCTCTGTTTCCCTCTCCCACCTTGAATGAAACTAACGATTCGTGTGTTCTACCGGCTATTGCAACACTTGAAGGTGTGAAAAGGTCACGCGGTAAGCTATATTCTTTGTGTGTGAAGACACAGGGGGGAGTAGATGGCTTACCAGCGCATGACGGCGAGAGAGTGAGAGAGTATTGCTTGCTGGATTCAAGAAGGTCGGCCCCAGAGGATGGCCCGGCGACTTGGGCGCAACGTGGGGAGTATCCGCCGCGAGATTTTGCTCGTGGGTTACGTGGTTACCGTCCGAAGCAGGCTCATGAGAAAGCACAGGCCAAAGCCAAGCGGGCGGGTTCACGGAAGTTTACAAACGCGGTGCGAGCGGATGCACATCGAGGTGTTCCTCAACGACCGTTCTCGCAAGTGTCTTGGCTGGGGGACATCGAGGGAGTAAATGGCCGCCTTTCTTGGGCATGCCCCGTAACGACACGGGGAGCTTGATCGTGGACCCGGTTGTGCCTCCGAAACTCGCATTGTGTGGATGGCGTCAGCTTAGCCCTGCCCGCAAATGGCAGCAACAAGGCTGTTCAGTGAACGACGACAACGAAAAGCAGCAGCTAAGAGAGAAGAAAACGGAAGGAAGGCACAGAAGCAACGAAATGTGATCTAATCACTACCACGAAGGCGTTAGCTTGCCACAAGTGTTGCAATAGCCACTGGATAACAAGCCTCCTTTATGAAAAACGTTGTCAAGAGGGAATTGACAAGATTTGATTAGAATGGGATACTATCACTAAAGGTAATGAAGGTAATATATGTCAATCACCTAACAGGGCTGTGGCATAATTGAACGTAACATATTGAAATGAAAATAGAATGGTTAACAATCAAACAGAGGTATTTTCGTCATTCCAGAACGGTTCTATCGGGAATCCAGAATGTAAAACAGAACACAAACCACTGGATTCCCACTTAAAGCATGCGGGAATGACGGAGACTTTGCCGTAACCCTGATCACCTAATTAATGAACCTCTAAACAAAGGGGGTGTACTGTGCACCAGCTAGCGTGGCAATGGACGAGATAAATGGGTTGGCGTAATCGCACCTTCTTCCGAAGCCTCGGCAAACGGGTTACACAATTACATAAAAGAGAACCACCTGACGCAAACACAATTGGCCGAAATACTTACCCTGTCGCAAGCAACGATCGCCGCCTACGAAAATGGCCAACGCTGTATTCCAACCGATGTCCTTCCCCGTGTCGCCGCCACACTGGGGGTTTCAATGGAAGAACTCACTGGAATGGATGCCATGCCGTCTAAGCGGGGCCAACACCTAAACTTCAGCGCCAATGGGAGCAGATTGCCCGTCTCCCAAAAGCCAAACAGCGATTTCTTGTAGAAATGTTAGATACCGTACTGCAACAGGCTGGCCGCTAAGGAAAAGGGGGCTTATGACTCAAAATACATTGAGTGCTACGCTCACGGGCATGGAGGAGGAGATCAAGATACTCAAGGCTCAGATCAAAGAACGCTTAAAGCCTCCTAAAAACTTAACGTCCTTCACAGAGATGGAAGGCTTCTGGAAAGGGAAGGCCGATTTCTCATGGGAAGATATCCAGAAGGTTAAGACCAAAGTCAGTAACCCCATCCCGTGATCTACATTGTAGACACTCACACCCTGGTCTGGTTTTTGGAGGGCCAGGGGAAGGTCGGTTCCCAGGCATTAGCGGTTCTACGAGATCCCAAACAACGGCTGGTGATTCCTTCTATTGTTCTGGGCGAGATTAAATATCTGGCGTCTCGAGGGCGGATTTCATTGGCCGTGGATACGGTTATTGAGGCCGTTGAGAATGATCCTCGTTGTGTGATTTATCCGTTGGATACTCAGGTGATTCAAGCCATGCCCGTTATTTCAGACATCCATGATGGCATCATCTGTGGAACAGCCCTCTTATACCAGGACGTCTTGAGAGAAACGGTAAAAATCCTGACACGAGACAAAAAAATCGGCAAGGAAGCGTCGGGAATTGAGACCGTCTGGTAAGGTAGGGCGGCAAAAGTCGTTTCGGCGCGGCGTGTCTGATAAAAGCGCTCTTATCAGACACGCCACAGGTCACCCTCTTTGCACAAAGCGTCCATTCGAGCCTCTAAAGGGGGCTACAAACAGGGCGCCCGCGCCTTCACTAGACATAACAGGTGTGTTGTGTCTCCTTTGGCCGCCCCTCGCAGGGCTCGGAGCCCATCGTCGCCACAGGGCCGCACTACCGGCCGAACCTTCCCACCTTCAAACCACCCCTAACCCTTCCTTAACCAAGGAGGGGAAACCCCTGCAACCCAGGCCAATCACCTATGGGACAATGATACAGTCCAACTCTTCGCCCTCGAAACGCGCATCCACGATTTTCCGCGTCCCCGGATCCACCTCAAGCATATATCGGCAATCACCACGGTAGTATTTGTACCGGTACTCTTCATGGCATTTGGAAGCTCTTGTCAATAGGTGTGTAAAAGTTTTCATCAAGCAGCCATCCTTTCAAGTTGAACGCTTGTGATTTCTTCTCCGTCCCTATAGCTCCAAACTTGATTCGGACGATCGACTAAAAAACCCCTCAAAAGATAGGGATATACCGCATGTTTCGCCTGCCGCAGACTCGTATTGGGCCCAGGACACACCCCAGCAATCCCCATCAGTCGCATCAGCCGCTGTACCCGCTTCCGATTGACTCCGTACCCACGGTGACACAGATAAACAACCATTTTCCGGCTCCCGTAAAATGGCGTCTCCGTATAGCACCCCAAGAGCTTGCTCTTGGGGTGCTATACGGGGCACCGATTAAATTCATCAGAACCCCATCCTCCGGACCGGGGTCTGCCACAGGGTAATACCAGCTCGACCGGGCCAATCCCAACAGGCCACATTGCTTCTCCAAACTCAACCCCGGTTCCTTCGGGTCGATAAAAGACTATTTCTCCCCCCGGCCTCCACCTTTCCAATCTTCCGGTACAGTTGCTCAATCAACTCTTTCTGCCCCTTCTCGACCGAAAGGCAGGAACCACCCTCTCCAAAAAGACGCGGCGCTCCCACAATCAGTCTCTTTTTCCACAGCCCAATCCGAATCGGATGCACCCCATATTGCACCCCAACGGCGAGCCGTTGGGGACCCGCTTCGGACGCAAGCTCCGATAATGTCCGATCTTCTCTCAATGCCGCTAACACCACTTTGAC
>SBBL01000105.1 GCA_005239745.1 Candidatus Troglogloeales bacterium
CAGGGTTATCCTCAACCTCTTCCGCCGCTACCGCAGCAAGGTGCCCCAATTAATGCCCGCATCAGGTTAACGCCTAAATCGTCCCATCGGTTACCTTAACGGTTCGATCCGCAAGACCGGCAAGATGCTCATTGTGCGTCGCGATCACAAAGGTTATCCCTCGTGTTTTATTTAGGCGCCGCATTAGGTCAAAGACCTCACGTCCCGTTTTTGTATCCAGGTTGCCTGTGGGTTCATCCGCTAGGATGAGCGGTGGTTGAAGAACTAATGCCCGTGCGATAGCCACCCGCTGTTGCTCCCCGCCGGATAACTCACCGGGTTTGTGGTGCATACGCTCAGAAAGCCCAACCTCGGACAGCACCCGTATCGCAATGGCCTCGATCTCCTTTTTGGGCCGCCGCTGAATCAGCCCCGGCATCAGCGTGTTTTCAAGCGCAGTGCAGTCCGACAACAGATGGTGGAATTGAAAAACAAAGCCAATATGCCGATTTCTAAATAGCGCGAAATCATTTCCGGGTAGGGAAAATGGATCAATTCCGTCCAGTAAGAGGGTGCCGGAGGTCGGGCGATCTAGTGTTCCAAGCAGATGCAGCAGTGTGCTTTTGCCAACGCCCGATGCCCCCACCAGCGCAACAAACTCTCCCTTTTGAACGGTTAGGGAGATGTCTTTCAAAACCGTCAGTATCCTACCGGTTAGGTTAAACGACTTGCCTAGATGGTTCGTTTCGATCGCCGCTGCCATCATTCGTATCGTAGCGCTTCGACGGGTGCCATTTTCCCTGCACGCCACGCAGGATAGAGGGTTGCCAGAAATCCGATCAAGAGGGCGGACAAGGAGATCAATGTTACGTCGAACCACTGTAGTTGAACGGGCAGGTGGTCCAGATAATAGACGTCACTGGGCAGCGTGTAATACCTGCCGAGAAGGACGCAAATGATAACACCGAGTGGAATACCACCGGCAAGGCCCATAACGGCAATGACGGTTCCAGAAACCATAAAGATTCGCATAATGGCTCCTTGTGTTGCCCCCATCGCTTTAAGGATCGCGATTTCACGACTTTTTTCGACGACCGTCATTGTAAGTGTGCCGACAATATTAAAAGACGCAACTAAAATGATAAGTACCAGTATAGTAAACATCATCATCTTCTCCATTTGTAGAGCAGAAAAGAGATTTTGGTTGAGTGTCCGCCAGTCCCGCGCTTGGTAGGGAAACGGGATATCCGCGTTAATGGCGGCGGTAACGGTGTGGGCTGAAAAAAAGTCGTCTACTTTTATATGGATACCGCTGGCGACATCGGAGAGGTTAAAGAAACGCTGAGCCTCCTCAAGGGAGACATAGGCCAGTGCAGTATCGTATTCCAACATTCCAGCGCTGAAGATGCCGACGATTTGAAACTTGCGTACCTTTGGTGTAAAAGTTGAGCTCACGTCAGAGAAGAGCGGGTTCCCCGTCGGCGATAGGAGCAAAATTTCGCCACCCACGGACTTTCCCAACTGCAGGGCAAGCTCACGTCCAATAATGATCCCAGGAACATTGGCGCCCACCCTATCGGAAGAGGTTCTTTCGCTATTCAAATCATTCAGTCGTCCGGCAACTAAGTTTTCAAGGATGGTGCTGATCTGTGGTTCTTTTCGCGTATCAATGCCGCGTAAAACGACGCCTACATTAGCCGTACCTGAGGATAGGAGCACCTGACGAAGGATAAATGGGGCGGCTGCCACAACGTTGGGCTTATCCATAATTTTTTCAATCAAGGTCAAGTAGGCAGGGATATCGCCACCGGTACGATCGGTCAGGGTAATATGGGCATTGGTGGAAAGAATCTTGGTGCGCAACTCCTCTGAAAAACCGGTCATGACCGCGAGGGTTGCAATAAGGGCCGCCACCCCGACTGTCACACCCCCGGCGGAGATGGCGGTGTTGAGGGATAAACAGAATCTACGGCGCCCTGCCCTTAAATACTGAAGCCCGACAAGGAGTTCATAGGGGAGAGACATGCGGCGTTCAACATTGCCCAGAATCTCAGCAAAGACACGGAAAAGAAGCCGGCAAAGACCGGAACGCTCCCGTCCTCAGTTAAGTCTTTGCCGGGTGGGGGAAAACTATTAACCTCTGAAACGAACAGGGGCAAACTACTGGGTTGGCTCCGCTGCAGGCTCTTCTGTGTGAGCTGCCTCGTCTGCAGGTGCCTCAGCCGACCCCCCTGCATCTGCTCCTTCTACCGGGGCTGCAGCGTCCGCCGCCGCGTCCGCCGGTGCTTCTTCGGCCGGTGCCGCTTCACCCATCGGTTCTGCAGCCGGCTCAACTGCCTCCGCCGGTGCTGCCGGAGCTTCTGCTGCCGGTGCTTCTTCCTTCGGCTTGCTGTAGCAGCCAACCATCCCAACAATCACTAGAAAACTAACCAACGACCGCCATTTCTTCATTTCTCTCCTTTTCAACACGTTGAGGGGCCTACACACGCACCCAGCGCACGTAAAAATCACACCGGGCGCCTCTCAGCGTAACATACCTGTACCTATCTTGTCAATCACGGTATTGAGGTACCAGGGTTAAGTCAAAGTTAGACGCAACCCATTATACGGAGATTCCCGCCTGAGTATATTAAATATACTGCTGAGGGACAAGCCGATTTTTGACCTATTGCAATACACCCCTACTTCTGGATAGACTGCCCCGTCTTTTAGGAGGACGGCGATGGTCAGTCAAGGGATGGCAGGAGCGCTGATTGCGCTCATGGTAGGGATAGTAGGTTCTGAGGCGGCGTCGGCGGAAGCGAAAGAGAAAATCCAGCCGGAACTGCGCGCGATGATTGAGACGACCCACGGGAAAATCACGGTGGTACTCTATGAAAAGAAGGCGCCAAAGACGGTTGCCAATTTTGTCGGCTTAGCGACCGGTGCAAAGGAGTGGACAGATCCAAAAACGGGGAAGAAGGTGAACCGTCCCCTTTATGACGGGTCCATTTTTCACCGTGTCATCCCCGGGTTCATGATTCAAGGGGGAGACCCTCGAGCGGATGGAACGGGTGGCCCCGGCTATCTTTTTGAAGATGAAATCACTCCGGACCTTACGTTTGATAGGGCGGGACGTCTTGCAATGGCAAACAGCGGGCCCAATACCAACGGAAGCCAGTTTTTCATCACCGAAGCGCCCACCGATTGGCTAAGCGGTAAACACAGTATTTTTGGGCAAGTGGTGGAAGGGCAAGAGGTGGTGCACAAAATCGCCCTCGCGGAAAGAGACAACCGCGACCGTCCCAAAGCCAACGTTGTGATCAAGAAGATACAGATTATTAAATGAGTCTCTATTCATAGAGACTCGTTGTAACCGGCATAGGGGCACGTTGCAACGTGCCCCTATTAAACCTTACCATTACCCACAAGTTGGTACGTGGATGTTGTGCAGTGCGCAATGAC
>SBBL01000006.1 GCA_005239745.1 Candidatus Troglogloeales bacterium
GGCCGATTATAGCCCATTAAGTACGTACCTCGGATTTATCGCAGTGACTTGCTCAACCATTAACGTGGTGGGCGGTTTTATGATTACCGACCGGATGCTCAAGATGTTTAAGAAGTAAGGGCTTGTCAAGGAATAACGTATACACAAAGGGCAAATGAGTCGCCCTGTTTGCAAGGCGCGAGGAGCGCGCATACCCTTCTGTATGTAAGCGACGAGCAACGCAGCAAACAGGGATGAATCGGCAGCCCGACTGCTAAAAACCGTCACGAGCGCTATGAGCACAAGGAGAACACCCTAATGGCTGGCTATGCTGTGGAGGCTATGTATCTTATTGCCTCTTTTCTCTTTATTTTGGGCCTAAAAGGCTTAAGCCACCCTGAGAAGGCCCGCCGCGGGATCCTGTACGCCGAAATAGGGATGTTACTGGCAGTCATCGGAACACTCCTTAACAAAGAGATCGTCTCATTCGAATGGATCGTGACGGGTCTTTTCGTCGGATCGGCCATCGGCGCTGCCATGGCCATTTTCATGCCAATGACCGCCATGCCGCAGCGGATAGCCCTCTCTCATGCGTTTGGTGCGCTTGCTGCGGCGCTAGTCGGCATTGCGGAATATTACCAGCATCTGCCCAACGTTTCGCCCGGCATGATGGGCGCACTATCGGCGGAAGTTCTGTTGGGAGGGCTTACCTTCACGGGCAGCCTGATGGCGTTTATAAAACTCCAGGAACTCATGACGGGGGTCCCCATTACGTACAAGGGACAAAATGTTTCCAACATTTCCCTGTTTGTTCTTGCGGTAGGCATCGGTACGTATATGGTTTTTAACCCGTCCCATGAAGCTCTATTCATCGGGTTGTTCGTCTTATCGCTTGTGTTAGGGTTTCTGTTTATTCTTCCCATTGGAGGGGCGGATATGCCAACCGTTATCTCCCTACTGAACTCGTATGCCGGACTGGCAGGCGCCGCCACCGGATTTGTCTTATCAAACAACGTCTTGATTATTGCCGGTGCATTGGACGGGGCATCCGGTTTTTTGCTTTCCGTCATCATGTGTAAAGCAATGAATCGCTCTTTTACAAATGTTGTCTTTGGTGCGTTTGGACAAATCTCCCCTCCCCCAGCCGAAGGCACACCCCAAAAAGTGGCGGTTCGGAGCGGGTCACCGGAGGATGCCGCGCAAGTTTTTAAAGCCTCTAAGTCGGTTGTTGTGGTTCCGGGGTATGGAATGGCAGTGGCACAGGCACAGCATGCGGTACAAGAGTTGGCTTCTCTGGTTGAGAAGAACGGAACAACCGTCAAGTACGCGGTCCATCCGGTGGCCGGGCGAATGCCTGGCCACATGAACGTTTTGCTGGTGGAGGCCAACGTCCCCTACGATAAGCTAATTGACATGGACGATATCAACCCGGAGTTTGAAACGACGGATGTCTCGCTGGTGATTGGGGCAAATGACGTTGTGAACCCTGCGGCAAAAACGGATCCGTCGAGTCCAATCTATGGCATGCCGATTTTGGACGTTGAGAAATCAAAAACGGTCATCGTGCTCAAACGCAGCATGAATCCCGGGTTCGCCGGCATTGAAAACGAGCTTTTCACGCGCCCCAATACCCTAATGGTCTTTGGCGACGCAAAGGCAACCCTCCAAAAAATTTCAGACGCCCTCAAAACCAGTGTGCATGAGTGAATTGGAGGATATGTGATTAAAGTGGACAGTAATTGTTCCTCGATGTTGACAGTGCAAACCTCAATCTTTTACAATCCCACCCTTGTTGTGAGGAGCGAAGGAAGTCATCCGTGAAGCTTATTTTGAGAGAGACGGTTGGGCGTTTAGGCAAAGCCTGTGATATTGTGGACGTAGCAGACGGATACGCGCGTAACTTCCTTATCCCAAAACGTTTGGGTGTCGTTGCCAACATCCATAACGTTGGAGCGCTTGAGCATGAGAAGCGGCTTATCCAAAATCAGGTGGAGAGTGCCCTTGCCGCCGCTTCTGCGGAGGCTGAAAAAATTGGTGCGTTGCAGCTCACTATCCCAGCGCGGGTAACTGAAGAAGGACACCTGTACGGCTCTGTGACGGCTGCGGATATCGCAGAAGCTATCTCGGCACAGGGCATTCCAGTAGACAAACACCAAGTGTTGCTTCCGCGCGGGATCAAGGAATTGGGAACGCACGAGATAACAGTGGCCGTTCGCCACGATATTACCGTACAGGTAAAGGCTGAAATCGTTCAAGCGGATAAGCAAGCCACCTGAACAGGACCGGCACGACTTAGCGAAGGGCCGTTCGATGGGTAGCCAATATCCTTCCATCGTAACTTGTCTCAACTCTCACGGGTGGGGGGTAACCCATGACGCCCCGCTAGGCGTAATCTCCTTCTTCCATATGGGAGCCGTCTGTTTTAGATTTTCTATGCACCATGCGGCCGCCTGAAAGGCGTCGCTGCGATGCCCGGCGGCAACCACCACAAGCACGATGTTATCCCCTGCCGGAACGGTTCCTATCCGGTGCACGATCGTCACATCCATAATGGCATAGTTCCTAAGCGCCTCTGCGCGAATCTCTAATAGACGCTGCTCTGCATGGTAGTGTTCAAAGTATAGCTCATGCACCTGCTCTCCACATGAGAAGTCCCGTGCAGTACCCACAAAAGCAACCGTTGCTCCAATCTTACCCCGCGCCGCAGACCTTTGCTTGATACCGTCAATCTCCGCTTCAACGCTAAAGTCTTCCGTCTGAATACGAACGGCATCAGGTGGACAATCGTTTTCTAATAGCCACTTCATGGATGACCTCACACCACCACGCTTGTCTTCATCCTACCTCTCACATTCAAAAATAACGGTATGGGTCGCCTTGAGCGTCAAGGTAACCCGTGTGGATTCAGGATAGACGGACAGGGAGTGCAGACTACTCCTGATGTGTTGCCCGGAAGACAGTTTAAGGGTATAGAGATTTTCCGATCCTTTGAACTCGCGACGGTGAATCAGCGCCTCTCCGGCGGCATCCGGCGTAAAATCAATATCATCAGGACGAATCATCACCACAACTCTTTTCCCAGTAGGAAATCCCCGATTATTTTGGAAGGTGCCAAGTTCAGTGACCACACAACCGTTTTGGACGACCCCGGGGATAAGGTCAGCCTGTCCTACTTCACTTGCAACGAAGGGTGTCCTGGGGAGGTGGTATACCACGTCCGGTGTATCATATTGCTCCAATCTCCCCGTGCTAAGCACCGCCACGCGATCGGCCATCGCAAAGGCCTCATCCGAATCGTGGGTAACAAGAACCGCGGTGGTGCCTGTTTGCTTAAGGATGTCCCGCAGCTCACGACGCATCTCTATCCGCATATTCGTATCCAATCCGCTGAAAGGCTCATCTAGCATCAGGATGCCGGGTCTCGGTGCCAAGGCCCTTGCCAGGGCGACGCGCTGTTGCTGGCCGCCCGACAGCGCGCTTGGGTAGCGATGCAGTAGATGCCCTAAACCAAAAACACGGGCGATTTCTTCTGTTTGTCGTTTTTTATCCACCGTATCTCGTGAAATACCAAAGGCAATATTCCCGGAGACGGTTAAGTGAGGGAATAGAGCGTAGTCCTGAAAGACCATGCCAATGTGACGGTATTCAGGCGGAAGGATAAACCCTGGCCGACTCACCTCTTCTCCGCGGATACGCAAACTCCCCTGATCCGGAACCTCAAACCCCGCGATTAAGCGCAACAGGGTTGTCTTCCCGCTGCCGCTGGGACCGAGCAAGGCAACGACCTCCCCGTCGCCAATCTTTAAGGAAACGTCGCAAACGGCAGGCACCTTGGCGTAGTGTTTACTGATACCGATCAGTTCAATAGCGTGCATGGTCTGAGTGTCGGATTCCCAGGGCAATAGGGAGTAGACCGGTCAGCACCAAGATGATGCCCGGCAAGGCAGCGCGTTCCCATTGTCCCTCCGATGTCATTTCAAAAATCCTGATCGCAAGCGTTTCCCACCCAAAGGGACGCGTCATGAGCGTAAGGGGCATCTCCTTCATTACCTCTACAAAAACGAGTGTTGCCGCAGTGAAGAGTCCGCCGCGCAGTACCGGCAGGTAAAGATTCCACCATAGGTGTGTACTCCCCGTATTTAGGCTGCGGGCAGATTCCTCCATGCTACCCGGAATGCGTCGCATGGCGTTTCCAATGGCGCCAGTGGCAACCGCCATAAAACGAATTAAGTAAGCCACCACCATAATGAAAACCGCCCCCATAAACGTGCCCTGTAAAAGCGGTCCCACCTTCCATGAAAATAGATATTCGGTGACAGAGACGATCTGCCGATCAACCCACGCCAGTGGAATAAACAGGCCAACGGCAAGGATGGGCCCGGGCAACGCGTAGCCGAGTGTTGCAAGCGATGATCCCGTGACGCCGGCCGTCCGTGGGTTTTTACGCCCGTCAACGCTTATAAGAAAGGCGGTCGTACAGGTAACAATCGCCGCAATGCTTGCTACCAACACCGAATGCCACGCAAAGCCCAAATAGCGACCGTCTAAATCGTCTGGCGCCACGCGCGCAGCCCATACCATGAGTTGTATGACGGGAAGAAAAAAACCTGCAGATAGGACAAGCGCGCAGTACGCAGAAGCAAACCATGCCCGTGCCCCCGTGAGGGGGATAGGGCGACGCGCCGACTCGTTGTGCCCAGCCGGCGGTTGGTGGCCAGGCAGAATACGCTGCGTGACTAGCAAAACAACGAAGATAATAATCATGAGGAAGGAAGCAATCTGGGCCGCTGCCGACAGGGAAAAGAGGCTATACCAGGCCTTATAAATGGCGGTGGTTGCGGTATCGTAATTAAAGATGGAGACCGTTCCGAAATCGGTAACGGTCTCCATCAGGGAAAGTAGAAGGCCTCCCACAATCCAGGGGTAGGCCATAGGGAGAGAGACGGAGAAGAACCCGTTGATCGTTGTGCGGCCGAGCGTGGTGGCCGCCTCCATGGCACGGGCACCCTCGGTGGTGAAGGCATTGCGTGTTAGCGAATAAACGTAGGGATAAAAGGCAAGCGTCATGACGAGGACTACGCCCCACAGGCTACGGATCGTAGGAAATGACTGAAGGCCAAACGTGGTGCGCAGATACGTGGGCACGGCGCCACTAAAGTCAAAAAGGCCCACATAGACAAACGCCAGCACATAGGCAGGCAGTGCCAGTGGGAGCATGAGCCCCCACTCAAAAAATCGCCGCCCAGGAAAGGAGTAGTAAGCAACGAGCCCTGCGAGGCTCACCCCCAATAGGAGCACGCCGGTACCTACCCCCAGCACCAGCCAAGCCGTATTGACAAAAAGTGGCCCTAGGAGAGTGACAAGGTGTTCCCAGACACCTTGACTGGGCGTTAGGGCAGAAAAGAGGATACCCATGGGCGGTACCAACACAAGGCCGGTGATAAGCCGAGAGACAAGGTGCCCCGTCATGTCATTGATACCCTGCCCTGTCCATGAGCTTTACCGCTTCTGTTTGCAGTTTACCTGCTTGCACAAGGGGGGTGGCGTCCCGCTTGAATGTGCCCCACGCGGCGACTTCCGGTGTAGGAGCAATGGCTTCATTGACCGGATATTCCATATTGGCATCGGCAAAAAGGCGCTGGGCTTGGACTCCAGAGAGCCATTCCAGAAACTTCAGTGCCTGGTCTTTGTGTTTTGCGTGTTTAGTAATACCGGCACCCGAGATGTTGACGTGCACGCCCCGATCCGACTGGTTGGGGAAGAAGAGTGCAAGGGGCAACCCGGGAGATTTCTTCATCAGCCGGCCGTAGTAGTAGGTATTAACGATGCCGACATCACATTGCGAGGCGGCAATCGCCTCCAATACTTGGGTGTCACTAGAAAAAACCGGGGTGGCAAGATTTTTAACCCATGATTTAACCACTGTCTCCGTTGCCTCTGTGCCGGTGGCGGCTATCATCATTGCAACAAGCGATTGGTTATAGATTTTTTTTGAGGTATTCAGACAAAGCCGACCGTGCCATTTGTCCTCCCCAAGCGCTTCATAAGTGGACAAATCCGCGGGTTTCACCCGCCGGGTATGATAGACAATCGTTCTGGCGCGAATTGACAGGCCAAAGAACCTACCCTTTGGGTCTCGAAAAGGGGTTGGAATGTTTCTATCCAACGTGGGGGATGAAACGGGCTGTAGAAGACCCTGTTCCGCTGCCTGCCAGAGGGTGCCGGCGTCTACCGTGATTAAAAGATCGGCGCGGACATCTGTCCCTTCAGCGGCCAGTCTAACGAGCAGTGGTCCTTCTTTGTCCGTAACAAATTGGATAGGTACGCCGGTCTTCCGGGCATACAGGTCAAAGACCGGTTTAATAAGCGGCTCATTACGTGCGGAATAGACCACGATACCTTCCCCTGCCAAAACCGCCGTACCCAAGACCGGTAGCGACCAAGAGACAAAAGCAAGGGCCAGACATAGACGCCGGCCCATCCGGTTAGACATCCGAGCACTCCACTTTTTGATACGCTCACGATCTTGAGAACGATTATTATTAACATTTTCTGCATTAACTTTCAAGCAAACTGTTAGGGCAGGGCGCTAGGTTAGCCACCCCAGTGCGTCCTTCACGTGGGAGAGGGCGATGATTTCAGGCCATTTCTCAAGGGTGTGTCCTTGTGGGGTTTCCTCTTTGAGCCCCTCCTCGTCGCGCTTAGGGAGGAGGCACCGTTTGAATCCGAGCCTGGCGGCTTCCCTGACCCGAAGCGCCGCCTGTTGCACCCGACGCACCTCTCCGCCAAGCCCCACTTCCCCAAAGACAACCGATGACGGGTTAAGGGGTTTCTCTAAAAAGCTAGAGGCAATTGCAAGCAATATCCCTAGATCCACTGCCGGTTCCTCAATCTGGATGCCGCTGATGACATTCACAAAGACGTCTTGATCCGAAAGATGAAGCCCGGCGCGTTTTTCCAGAATCGCCAACAGGAGGGAGACGCGGTTAGGATCCACCCCAAGCGCCGTTCGGCGTGCCGACCCAAAGTAGGAACGCGACACCAGGGCTTGTAGTTCGACCAGGATCGGCCGTGTGCCCTTTAAGGCCGCTACGACAACCGACCCGGAGACGCCTCTGGGTTGTTCGTCGAGAAAAAGGCCGGATGGGTCAGCAACTTCCACAAGCCCTGAACCCTTCATTTCAAAGACTCCCAACTCGTTGGTGGAACCAAACCGGTTTTTAATGGCACGCAGCAGGCGATAGGAGTGTCCCTTGTCGCCCTCAAAATAAAGGACGGTGTCCACAACGTGTTCCAAGACGCGTGGCCCGGCAATGGCCCCTTCTTTTGTAACATGGCCAATAATAAACACCGCAATCCCCGATTGCTTGGCGTACCGAACGAGGGCGGCAGCCACTTCCCTGACCTGTCCGATGCTGCCCGGCGCCGACTCCATGGCCGATGTGTAGACCGTTTGGATGGAGTCCACCACCATTGCGATAGGGGCAATTTTTTTAGCATGCTCGATGATGGCCTCAAACTGGGTTTCGGCCAAAACGATCATATCCCCTGATGATTTTTGAAGTCGGTCTGCGCGCAATTTAATTTGAACAAGAGACTCTTCGCCGGAGACATAGAGGACTTTCCCGCGCTTACTCAGTTCGTGAAAGCCCTGTAAAATCAGCGTGGATTTGCCGATGCCGGGGTCCCCGCCGATCAGCACCACCGACCCGACCACCACCCCGCCGCCGAGCACGCGATCCAACTCAGTCAGGCCGGTTTTTATGCGCTGTTCGGAGGAGGAAACGATCTTAGGCAAAGGGACGGGTGGCTCCCCGCCGCCCGGCGCATATCGGGAGTACCCTTCAGGGCGCATCTCGACACGCTCTTCGGTAAGCGTGCCCCACTGCCCACAATCCGGGCACCGTCCCAGAGTCTTCACCGACTGGTATCCACACGTCTGACAACAATACATGGCTTAAGGTATGAGAACGGGGATGGTATGGTGGCTATTGCGGCGATAGAGACGAAAACCCCTCTCGAAGGATTGACACGGAAAGGGCCCACCCTCCCTAAATTAAAGGTCAAGCCTTCTCGATCACCATGCGATAGTGTCCGTCAGGTAGCGCTTCCAGTACGTTCACCTTGTGCCCCTCGGCCTGTACACTTCGGGGGACGTTGCGCATCGGCTCACCATCGTCAATCACGACCTCAAGAAGCTGCCCCGGTTCCATGTCTTCCAGCCTCAGCTTTGTTTTGACAAAGTTCATAGGGCAGGCGACCCCGGAAAGGTCCAGATAGGAGTCCGCCGACGGCGGCGCGGACCCCTTCGCGGCACCTTCCGGTAGGGCTTCTTGCTTTCGTAGTTTTAGATTGGCATCCAGCCGATCATAGGCTTCCTTACATTCCGTCACAAAGGCAGAGGCCGTATCCAGCTGCGAAGAAACAGATACAGGGGAGAGGTCAAAGTCTATCCATTGCCCTAAATCTTTTGTAAAAAACTCAAACCGTTCGGTGACGAGGCCCTGCTCGACCACCGAGTGCTGGAACAACTTTAAGATGTCTAAGTCGTTCGGAGAGTCAATGCCGAAGGGAATCAGCAAGGCACGGCAACATCGTAGAATGGCCTCCTGCATGGCCTCAATCGCGTCCCCGTATGCCTCCTGACGCGCCGCCATCGTTGCCCGTTCCAGTGACGAATCGGCATTGTGCAAATGATTCTCAATCAGGTCAATCATGGTTCCGGCACACTCGCCGGGGCCTAGATCATCGAGTGTAAAATCTTTGTCGTCGTCCCAATCATGGTAGGCCTCCGGGGCGTCTTGTGGCGTCTCAAGGGCCGCAAGCGGGGCCAATGCGTCTGTCATGGCATCACGCCCATATCGCTCGACAAAGGGATTAAACGCCTCGTTCTCCCGTCGGTGCGTCCGAAAGAGCTTTATCAACTCCATGACCGCCGCAGGGACATTTTTGGCGGGTATTTTTAGCTTCGATCGCCCAATGGAGGCATGCTCGCCGGTGACGCCGCCGCCTAAATGGAGCTGATAATGCGGCGCCAACTTACCGTGCACCTTCTTTCCCACACCGTGAAAACCAATACCGGCAATGTGGTGATGCCCACAAGAATTGGGACACCCGGAAATCCGTATTCGAAGGCCGTTCAAGTCGTCATAGTCGGGAAGACTCTGATCAAACACATGGGTAATGGCACGTCCGAGCCCCATCGAGGAAGTCAGCGCCAACTGGCAACTGTCGGCCCCCGGACAGGCAATGACGTCCGGAACCCCCTCGGCCCCCGCTCTCCCAAGGTCTGCTTGTTCAAGCGCGTTGTATAGGTCGGCCAGTACCGCTTTTCGCACACCGCGCAGCAGGAAGTTTTGCTGATGTGTCGCGCGCACTTCCGCAATCTCAAACCGGTCCATGATATCGGCAAACTGTCGCAGTTGCCCGGCGGTAATATCTCCAAGTACGAGGCGAACGTGTACCGCACACGTCCCATCATCAAGTTCCGAAATAATGTTCTCTCGCGACCAACGTGCGTATCCGGAGCGTTGTGCAGAATGGTCCGCCATCTTCAAAAAGGTACGGCCTACCGTATTTGTCCGTACGGGTGGGAGAGGGGGATACACCTTGTCCGATGCCTTCAACAGAGCGCAGGCGCGTAAGACCTCTTCCTTAAATCGTTCAATCCCCCATTTTTCTACGATAAACTTCATGCGTGCCTTGCTGCGTATCTTACGGTCTCCGTGTGCGTCAAAGATTTTTAAGATGGCTTCGCAGGTGGGCAAAACATCATCAAAAGGCAAAAACTCGGCGTAGAGTTGTGCCAGCTTCGGGTGTGACCCAAGGCCACCCCCTACAAGCACCTTAAAACCATATTCGGACGCCCCATTCGCATGGCGGATAGCCGCAATGAAGCCGATATCGTGAATCGCGGCCATGCCGCATTCGCTGGCACAACCGGAGAATGAAATTTTGAATTTACGTGGCAGGTCCTGGTTGACGGGATTGCGCAAGAGGTGCTCCGCCACCGCCCGAGAAAAGGGGGTAACGTCAAAAATTTCCGTAGGACAAATCCCTGCTACATGACACGCGGTGACATTGCGCACCGTATTGCCGCAGGCCTCGCGTGTGGTGAGGCCTGCTCCCGCCAAATGTCGCAGCATTGCCTGAATGTCATCAAGGGAGACAAAGTGAAACTGCATGTCTTGCCGCGTGGTGACGTGTCCTTTGCCGGTTGAGTACATTTCGGCAACGTCTGCCAAGCAACGCAATTTCGTTGCGGTTAACACCCCGCCGGGGATCTTAACGCGCACCATCTGCACCCCCGGCTGGCGCTGACCGTACACACCGTTTTGGAGGCGAAAACGCTTGAACCGCTCCTCCGGAATCTCCTTGTTCCGAAGCCTGGAGATATACAGGCCAAACGTTTCAATTTCGCTTAGGACCGTCTCTGAAAGCGCCATTTTCCGCCTAAGTTCTCTACCGTTCGAGTGATGAATGAAACTTCTCCTCCACGGTTAGATATTACCACACGCGTTAGTGCGTCCGCTATCTTATTCCATCTTTAAATCAATAATGTAAGGTAATTAGTTTGTTTCGTAACTAAAGTCGAGTTTTCGGTTGACTCCCTGTCTGCCGAGAAACTTCAGGGTTCGTTCGAACATGGGATTGCCGGTTGCCTTCGTCGGCAGGGCCACATACAGGCCGCGGTGCCTGAAACGCCGCTGCAATTCCATGTGCGCGAAGAAGGCCGCTTCGGTCTTCCCCTCGCCCATCGGGGCTTCGATCAGGAGATAGAAACCAATCCAGTCAGCAAAGCCTGTCAATCCCGACAACAGCATACGATACCCGTTGGAGTAGATTTTTGATAAGGCAATGCGTTAGCGTGTTTCCCCGTGATTAAAGACCTCTACATCCGAAATTATGCCATTATTGAAGAGGCGCACCTTACGTTCCACCCCGGCCTAAACGTCATCACTGGCGAGAGTGGCAGTGGGAAGTCGGTCCTCATGGATGCCTTTTCCACGCTAATCGGTGGAAGGCCCATCTCCCATGGGGTAGATACCATCCGAGGGGGGGCCGATGAGGCCACCCTTGATGCCTCTTTTATCCACACAAATCTCCCCCAACCCTCTGCGCTTCCCATGGGCGATCCCCAAGAGGAAATTGTCCTACAGAGGATATTCTCCAAAGCCCAGAGGAGTCGTGCCGTTCTCAATGGACGTCCCGCCACCTCTACCGAAATGAAAGACGTGTGTCAACAATTGGCCGAAATCCATAACCAAAATGAGCACCATCGCATTGTAGATGCCAATTGGCAGCTTCATCTTTTGGACGTGTTCGGGGCATTGGAAGATGAATTAGCAAAGTATCAGGTGGACTATAAGGCCCGGGAGGCGTTAGAGAAAGAACGGGATGATTTGAAGAACGCAAAATTTGAAGGGGAAAAACAGAAATCGTTCCTTGAGTTCCAGGTCTCAGAGATTGAATCTGCGGCGCTGAATCCGGATGAAGAGTTGGAATTAGAGCAGGAGGCGCGTCTTTTAAGGAATTGGGAGGCGGTCGTTACACTTTCCAGGGATGGGTATCTTCTTCTTTCAGGGGAAGAGGGGGTGTGTCATTCCCTAGATAAAATTGGACATATTCTTAAGACACTTCACGAAAAGCTAGATTCTTCTTTGCCGGAGCAGGAGCTTTACGAGACGTCATGGATACACCTGAAAGAACTTACGGCAAAATTACGTGACCGCGCCAGCAATGTAGACCACGACCCCGATCGGCATTCCGCGATTATGGGGCGCCTCTACCTGATTCAGACGCTTAAGAAAAAATACGGTCATTCCGTTGCCGCTATCCTTGAGTATCAGCAAAAGATTAAGAGGGAACTGGGCAACCTAACTCATTGTGACGACCGTTTAAGGGAGGTTGAGCAGAGGGTACAAGCATTAGACGTTGCCTTGCATAATGCTTCCGAAGCAATCTCCCAAAAACGATCTACCGTTAAGACGGCGCTAGAGGAACGGGTACAGAAAGAGCTCTCCGAGTTAGGCATGGAGAAAACGCGCTTTTCTATTGAGCTGACGAAGAGGCCATTGTCCGATTATGGGATTGATCGTGCTGTCTTTACCATTGCATTGCCCGGTGAAGGGGCGAAAGCGATTTCGAAAATTGCCTCCGGGGGCGAGCTGTCTCGGATTGTGCTTGCCTTCAAGGTTGTGATGGCAGAGATGGACCCGGTTCCCACCCTTATTTTGGATGAGGTGGATGCAGGGGTAGGGGGAGCGACGGCAGAACGGATAGGATTGCGCTTGTTGAGTCTTGCGAAGCGGCATCAGGTCATCTGCATTACCCACCTACCGCAAATTGCAAGCATTGCCGATACCCATTTGCTAGTTGAAAAGCAAGAGGTCGAAGGTCGAGTGGTGACCACGGTTCGAACATTAACCGGGAAGGAGCGAATACAGGAGGTGGCAAGGATGCTGGGCGGTATTACGATGACCGCCAATACCCTGCGCCACGCGGAGGAAATGATTAAGACGAAGAAGAAAGATGCGTGAGTTGGAAGGAGGACGCCTTCAGTGGGTCAGGGATAACACGGTTCCGGGATAGTAGTATGCCAAAATCTCGTGGTATGGGAGTCCACTATCTGCCATAGCCCGTGCCCCCCATTGACAAAGCCCGACCCCGTGTCCCCACCCCATCCCGCGTATTTCAAAATCATTTTCCAAAGGAATAATCTCAAACCGTGTACTGGGGAGTTTAGACGGGCCGATACCCTTTCTAATGTCGCCGGCACTTAAAATAATCTCTCCCATATCGGATAATATCCTTACGGATAATAAACGTCCGGCCTCACTCCACCGAATGGGCGTAAGCGTGGAAACGGCATTAACCGGGTACCCCGCCTTGCGAACGGCAGCCTCAATCTGCTCCCCGGAGAACGTCCGACGCCACTGATACATGGAAGAGGCGCGGTCGAGTGGACAACTGACACCTTTTAAGTAGGGAAGATCAATATTCCAAACAAGTTTGGCATCTTCCGTGCGTCCCCCGGAAGTTGAGTGATAGAAGGTCTGTGCAATCTGCCCGTCGTAGGTAAGGACTTGCCCCTCTGTGGCAAGAATGGCATACGTGGCTCTGTCATCTTCAACCGATACGCCTTTATAAACCTGCGACGCAACCGTTGCGACAAGATCATACGGTTCGTCTTTACGGGTTTGTTGTTGATAAAGGGCATAAGTGCGTGCAATAACGGCCTGCGTTTTCAGTGCCTCCGGGCTCCATCCGGGTGGCATCTCGGAAGGGACTACCCCACGCAGGTACGCCTCTATATGGACATGATTGATTACCCGCAGCTTGTCGCTGTTTTGCTCAATACTGAAATATCCATAATACGGATGACCATCAACGGCAATCTGTCTTCCCGGGGCAGGAACGGCAACGAGCCTATCATGCGGGGCACCCATACCGTTCACGGCCAGCCCAAAGCTATGGGTGGGGGTTATCTCAGCCACTAAATAGAGAGCATTTCCAAAGGACTGACCCGAGGACGATTGGAGGGTGAACCCGTCGTTGGAGGTGAGGACGACAGACGTTACCCATTCCGTAACGGCAACGCGAAGTGGCTCCTGGGCCAACAGGGGAAAGGGAAATGCACCGACAATCAGAAAAAATGTCAACAAAAACAGGTTCGCTCTTGTTTCAAATGGGTAAGGTCTTTTACTCCCCTCCTTGGTTGGGGAGGCCGAAGCGCCGGCTGCGGGATCTGGAGTGGTTTGTGCTTGCGCCATTAGCGGCGATTAAAAAGCCAAAAAAACAAAGAAAGGATGGCACTAACCAGTAGACACGTGACGACCGGGAAGTAGAACGTAAAGTTTTCTCGCTTAATAAGGATGTCGCCGGGCAGCCGCAAAACGCCTGTGATTTTTTCCAGTAGCGCAATAAGTGCTCCGGCTACCACCAACAACAGCCCCAGTCCAATGATGACCCGTCCCAGCGCCAAAGGCATCCTCTACGCGGAAAAAGACTCTCCGCCACCACCGCCCCTTCTATGGACTCCCCCTTTGTCATACGGCATCGGATGTGCCAGATTTGGGATATATCCAATAGTGGATAGGCCAAATCACAGAAAAAAGGAAGAGTCGGGTGAAGGTTACACGAATTGGGTTAGATATTGCAAGGAATCTATTTTAGATACACGGGGTGGATGAACATGGAAGGTTTCATTTCAGGTGTCTTCTCACCCAACGATTGGTGCCGCCGCTCTTCTTCCGCTATCAATCTTTCAGACGCTTCTTTGCGTCGGGAAAGGTGCCCAGGCAAGGCTTTAGGCGCCGACTTCTTCCATTTCGTGATCTGGACCGGATGCGCTCCGTAGTCCTTTTTTGAGGTCTCCATAGGCCGAAATCTTACCTTAACCCTGTTCAAATTCTGGGGTACAGCATACTTACAGGCTGCCTTTACTCTTTTATCTTTTACTGTTAAATTAGTGGTAGACTGCGGGTCTTTGATACTTGACCTCCTTTAGGATAAGGCTTTTAAAGGGTGGACGCTCCCCCTCTTTAAACATTCTTGGCCACCCCCACTTTTAAAGGAGCGTTTTTCGGGGTGGTCTTGCGTTTGCCTGGAGGTATGGGAGAGTTTTCCAATGAAGCGCATAGGCATCGCCCTAAAACCAGGCTATCCGGAAGGGGAGGAAACCCTACAGGCGTTACTGAAATGGCTCCACCAGCGTCGGTACGATGGGGTCGTCTTTCGACCGTACGCCCCTGAGGGACACCCGTCCATTTCAATGCGTACCCTTAAGACCTTAGATATGATCATTATGCTTGGCGGGGATGGTACCCTGCTTTCCATAGCGAGACTGTTGAAGGGGGAGGAAATTCCCATCCTTGCGGTCAATATGGGCGGATTGGGGTTTTTGACGGAGATTACCCGTGGGGAGCTCTATCTGGCCCTAGAGAGAATCATAAAGCAGGGATTTATTGAAGATAACCGGAGGATGCTAGAGAGCACCGTTGAACGCAATGGACGGCACCTGCGGCAACCCACCACCTTAAATGACGTTATCATCCATAAGGGCTCATTGCTAACCCTGATTCGATTGGAAATTAGCATCACAAACCAGTTCGTCTCCTTGTTGCGTGCCGATGGACTCATCATTGCCACGGCGACAGGATCAACGGCCTATTCCCTCTCCTCTGGAGGCCCCATCGTTCATCCGGGCGTTGAGGCCATTCTTCTCACCACAATCTCTCCCCACATCCTTACGCACCGGCCCATTGTGGTCCCCCTGGAGGCAGATATTAAAGTAACGGTTAAAACTCAAGAGAAGGGGGCGGCCGTTACTTTTGACGGCCAAATGGTCTGTCCACTTCAAGATGGAGATATTGTACATGTTCGCGCATCGCCCAAGCGGGTTAAGTTGATTTGTTCCTCTCATCGAAACTACTATCAAGTGCTTCGGCAAAAATTAAACTGGGGAGATGAATAGGACTATTTCCCCTGCAGAAGCGTGATTGCCGTCTCTGTCAGGCGGCTGACGGCATGCCAAAGCGTGGCGTCTGCTTCTTGAGCGCATGTCTTAAAGCGCGATAGTGCCGCTTGCAGTGGTTCCGGACAAACGGGGACACGCAAGGGCGTCGGGCGGTCGGGATAACAGGCATTCCACAAACGATGCCAGTCAAAAAAGACGCCGGGGTCCGTCTTACCTCGAAAGCCCGCGATCTGCTCGTGTCCAATTATCCGGTAAGGATCGGTAAGGGCGGGATAGTGGGCCATCAGATGGCGCATAACGACAAAGAGCGCCTCATACTGGTTATCCGTGTAGGGGAAAATATTCCCGTTGAGATTGACTAACTCAATGCCAATCGAGAAATCGTTGAACCCGGAAAATATCCTCTCTCCGCATAGCCATTGGCTTTTACCGGCATGCCACGCCTGGTAGACGGTACCTTCCCAACAAGGAACCATTTCATACGTTGTCCCATTGGCATCAATCACTAGGTGGGCAGAGACCTGAACGTTCGGGTCCGCGAAGTGACGCAGAGTGGTTTGGAGGTCTCCTGCCGTGTAATGAAGCACCACAAATTCAACGGGGATTGCTACACGACGGTAGTTAGGACTTTGGACGGACGTTGGCCGCATGACGTATGCCTCTTTAGATAAGCTACTCTAGCCGATTCATCCTTTGCTTGCAATTTTTTGGTAGGATTAGATAGTCTACACCGTGGCTAGGGAAATATCGCGATGCTACCGATTAAGCTGATCATGATACCCATCGAAAAGGTTATTGCTGTTGATAAGGAGACGTCTATCCGCGAAGCTTCCATACGCATGCGGGACGCACACATCAGCGCCCTGATGGTCAATAGGGACACGGTGCCCATAGGAATCATTACGGATACCGACATCCTTCAACGGGCGGTGGCGAACGGATACAATTTAGACCAAACCCCCGTTGAACAGGTCATGACCGCCCCCGTTCCCACACTAGAGGGTAACAAGAGCTATCTAGACGCCAATCGCCTGATGGCACAGAGGCATATCCGTCATCTAGGAGTGACCCACGAGGGTCATCTTGTTGGTCTGCTCTCGATCTCCAATATTGTCAGGTTTCTCACCAACGACCCGCGCCAATAAAATAATTAGATGGAATCTAAGGTGAGCACGGGCGGACGCGTTGGGGTGGTGGTCTTCCCCGGTTCAAATTGCGACAAGGACTGCGTCTACGTCGGGCAGCGGCTGGGCGCCTCCGTTTCCCTTATTTGGCATAAAGAAACCACCCTTCCCGATCTCGATCTGTTGATCCTGCCCGGAGGATTCTCATACGGGGATTTCTTGCGCGCGGGGGCCATTGCCCGTTTTTCACCCATTATGCAGGCGATTGTCCGGTTTGCGGCGTCCGGTGGATACGTGCTGGGCATCTGTAACGGCTTTCAGATATTGGTAGAGGTGGGGTTACTGCCCGGGGCGCTGATGCCCAATACATCGTTGCAGTTTATTTGCAAAACACTCTTTATCCGCGCCGAAGCCCAGACCCCTTTTACATCACACTTTAATCTAGGCACGCCCATTCCCATGCCCATTGCCCACGCGCAAGGGAATTATTACACGGACGATGCCACGCTTTCACGGCTTAGAAAAAATCGGCAGATTGTCTTTCGCTATTGCACAAAAGAAGGGGCGCTGGAAAGTTCGGCAAATCCCAATGGGTCAACGGATTTTATTGCCGGTATCTGCAACAAAGACAGGAATGTTTTAGGGATGATGCCACACCCCGAACGCGTCTCCGAAGCCCTTTTAGGCGGGGAAGAGGGCATAAAACTCTTTTCTTCGGTTCTGTCACACACAGGCCACGTAGGAACCCATGGCGGGCGCTAAACTAACACCTTCTGAATGTCAACAGGTTGCCTCATTACTGGGGCGTGAGCCGAACGCGCTGGAGTTTGAACTTTTCGTCGCCATGTGGAGTGAGCATTGCAGCTATAAAAGTTCAAAGGTGTATCTTAAGCAGCTTCCACATGAAGGCCAATGGACTGTCCCTTCTAAAGGCGAAAACGCCGGGGTCGTTGATATCGGCGACGGATGGGTGGCCGTCTTCAAGATGGAAAGCCATAATCACCCTTCTTTTATTGAGCCCTATCAAGGGGCAGCCACCGGCGTGGGAGGCATCCTTCGTGACATCTTTACTATGGGGGCACAACCCATTGCCCTACTAAACTCGCTCCGATTCGGGCCAATCGGTGACTCAGACTCAAAGCGTGCCGCTTACCCTCTGGAGACGCGGAATCGTTATTTGATGGAGCGGGTGGTTGCGGGTATCGCGGGCTACGGCAACTGTGTGGGGGTACCGACGGTAGGTGGGGACATTGCCTTTGACGATTGCTATACGCGCAACCCTCTTGTCAATGTATTTTGTATCGGGATTGCCCGTGCCAACCAAATAGTAACGGGAAAGGCTTCCGGTGTAGGGAACCCGGTCATCTACGTGGGGTCAAAGACGGGACGGGACGGCGTGGGTGGGGCTTCGATGGCAAGCGCCGAGCTTGGGCAAAAAGATAAGGACCGCCATACCGTTCAGGTAGGAGATCCCTTTACGGAAAAGCGGCTTATTGAAGCCTGCATGGAGTTTGTCTCCACGGGGTGTCTTGTTGGAATGCAGGACATGGGGGCCGCCGGCCTAACCAGTGCCTCGTCAGAGATGGCGGCCCGCGGGGGTGTGGGGATCACGCTGGATCTTTCTCGCGTGCCTGTGCGGGAAGAGGGGATGACGCCGATAGAAAAGATGATCTCCGAATCGCAAGAGCGGATGCTTTTGGTGGTAGACAAAGGAAGCGAGTCTCTGTTTTCCAATATTTGCGAAAAATGGGACCTGCCGATGGCCATTATTGGTGAGGTTACCGATGATCTCATGCTCTCTCTGTGGGATAACCGTCAGAAAATCGCAGCCGTGCCCATAGCGGCGCTCACGTCTGAAGCCCCCGTGTACGACACCACACAGAGGCCCGCGGCGCCGCCACGCTATCAGGACCATCTACAAATACTTCATACGGACGCCATCGTCGAGCCTAAGTCTTATGGGGATGCGCTGCTTACGCTGCTTGCATCGAATGACCTCACCTGTCGCCAATGGATTTATGAGCAGTATGACTGGATGGTGGGGACAAATACGGTTCTGGGCCCGGGCCACGCAACGGCAGATGCAGCCGTCGTTCGGGTAAAGGACACGGACGTTTTTTTGGCCGTAACAGTGGATGGCAACGGCCGATATTGCCTGCTTAACCCTTATCAGGGGGGAAGCATTGCCGTTGCAGAGGCCGCGCGCAACTTAGCCTGTGTGGGGGCAACCCCCATTGGCCTCACGGACTGTCTAAATTTTGGTAATCCGGAACATAAAGAAACGATGTGGCAATTTTCAGCCTGCGTGTCGGGCATCGCGGAGGCCTGCCGCCAATTTGACATCCCGGCTGTCAGCGGCAACGTTAGCTTCTACAACGAGACGCATGGTTTGGGTATTTATCCCACGCCGATGATTGGCATGGTCGGCATCTTAAAGACCCCACCCATCACGGCAGGGTTTAAAACACCGGGAGATTTAGTGATTCTGATCGGAGAAACCTACGATGAAATTGGCGGAAGTATCTACCTTAAAATGATTCACCATCAAGAACGGGGAGAGGCCCCGAATCTTAATTTCAAATGGGAGGTTGCCCTTCAGAAAGCCGTTCGGACGGCGGGCGCGCAAGGATTACTTCAGTCGGCACATGACTGTTCGGAGGGGGGACTCGCGGTGACCCTTGCCGAGTGTTGCCTCTCATCGAATGCGTCGTTAGGGGCAGACCTGACCGTGGATACAAAAGGCATTCGAGGGGACTTCTTTTTATTTGGTGAATCACAGTCACGCGTTATTGTGACCCTCAACACATATCACCTGCCCGCTCTACAGCGTCTCATGGAAGCGGAAGGGCTTTCCTATAGGATTTTGGGGACAGTGGGAGGAGACCACCTCACCCTTCAACTGACCGGGGGCGATGGAGCGCTCCGTCTGCCAGTTTCTGCCCTGCGCACTGCCTACAAGAAGGGCTTAGGGCCTTGAAAAATAACGCGAATCGTTTGTAAACAATGCCAAAGCGGTAAACAATGCCAAAGCGAACGGACATTCATAAAATCCTAATCATTGGGGCGGGGCCTATTGTCATCGGCCAGGCATGCGAGTTTGACTACTCCGGCACACAGGCCTGTAAGGCGTTAAAGGAAGAGGGATACCAGGTGGTCCTGGTTAACAGCAATCCCGCCACCATCATGACCGACCCCGAGATGGCCCATCGTACCTACATCGAACCCATGACGCCAGACATGGTCACAATGATTATCGAAATGGAACGCATGCATTCGGATGCCGATCCCGGTACACGTGGCAAGGCCATCGCCCTACTCCCAACCATGGGCGGTCAGGTGGCGCTGGATTTGGCCGTCACATTAACCGAACGAGGGGTATTGAAACGGCTAAACGTCGAGCTAATCGGCGCCGGCTACGAGGCGATCAAACGGGCAGAAGACCGCCACGCCTTCAAACAAGTGGTGGAGGGGGCCGGCCTTCAATCGGCAAAAAGTGAGATTGCCAGAAACATGGATGAAGCGTGGTTCATTGCCAATGAGATCGGGTTTCCCGTAGTTGTCAGGCCCTCTTTTACGCTGGGAGGCAGCGGGGGAAGTATCGCACAGAATCCGCAAACACTTAAGCGGTGCGTTCAAATTGGATTACAAGCCAGCCCCATCCATGAAGTGTTAATCGAAGAGTCTCTGCTTGGCTGGAAAGAGTTTGAGCTGGAGGTCATGCGCGATCACCATGACAACGTTGTGGTGATCTGCTCGGTTGAAAATCTGGACCCGGTGGGGGTGCATACCGGTGACTCTATTACCGTAGCGCCGGCACAGACACTAACCGATAGAGAATATCAAGCCATGAGGAACGCCGCTATCCGCATCATTCGAGGGGTGGGGGTAGACACCGGCGGGTCGAACATCCAGTTTGCGATTTGCCCGAGAACCGGGCAAATGCGAGTCATTGAAATGAACCCGCGCGTCTCCAGGAGCTCGGCCTTGGCCTCTAAGGCAACCGGTTACCCCATTGCAAAAATTGCAGCCAAACTGGCCGTAGGGTACACCCTCGATGAACTCCCTAATGATCTGACACGTATGACAAAGGCCTCATTTGAGCCGACACTGGATTATGTGGTGGTCAAGATCCCACGGTTCCCGTTTGGGCAATTCCCCGATATGGACGCCATCTTAACGCTCCAGATGAAGTCGGTCGGCGAGGTCATGGCGATCGGCCGCACGTTCAAAGAGGCCTTTATGAAGGCGATCCGGTCTCTCGAAGTGGGCCGTTGTCGGTCAGCGCCTGTTGGGGGGCTTGCCGAGACCGACCCCATGCCCGTTTCCATTTTGCACGCCGTGAGTAAGATTCACGATTTCACAAAATTTGATCCCTGGTTTTGTCATCAGATCGAACAACTTCGGCAGATGGAACAGATGCTACAAGGCTTCACCCTAGAGACTCTGACGGACGCGATACTGCTGGCTGCCAAGTCGTATGGTTTTCCAGACGACTGGATCGGTAGCTATTTAGGGGCCTGTGAAGAGGACGTCGCCAAACGCCGAAGGGCCGCCCAGATAGAGCCTGTGTACAAGCGGATTGATACGTGTGGCGCAGAGTTTGAGGTCTACACCCCTTATTTGTACTCAACCTATGAGGGGGGGCACCGCCCCCCCTCCCCCTTTATTCGGGGAGAATGCGAGGCCGACCCCACTGACCGTAAGAAGGTCATTATCTTAGGCAGTGGTCCAAACCGGATTGGGCAGGGCATTGAGTTTGACTATTCCTGTGTCCATGCGGCGATGGCACTGCGTTCCATGGGGTATGAGAGCATCATGATGAACTGTAATCCGGAGACGGTCAGTACCGATTACGACACGTCGGACCGACTTTATTTTGAGCCGCTCACCTTTGAAGACGTTTTGCATGTGGTACGGCGCGAAGAACCGATGGGGGTGGTGGTCCAGTTTGGTGGACAAATGCCGCTGAAATTGGCCCTCCCCCTCATGCGTGCAGGCGTCCCCATACTGGGGACTTCTCCCGATGAGATTGACCGCACGGAAGAGCGGGAACGTTTTTCAATGTTGCTTGACGACATCGGGCTTAAGCAGCCCGCCCACGAAGTCTTACGCGCCACAGATAAGAAGGAAATTGAAGCGCTTGTACAAAAGATCGGCTACCCGCTCATGATCCGTCCATCCTATGTGCTGGGGGGGCGCGGTATGCACGTGACCTATGATGCGTCTAGTCTGTGGGACGATATTCGTGTTGCTGGAGAGGTTTCATCGGAACATCCCATCTACGTAGACAAGTACCTGGAAGATGCTACCGAGGTTGACGTGGATGCCGTATCCGATGGCTACGATGTGTTCATTGGCGGTATCATGGAGCATATTGAGGAGGCCGGTGTCCATTCAGGAGACTCTGCTTGTGCACTGCCGGCCTTTTCTCTAAGACCCGCGTTGTTGAAGGCAATAGAAGATCAGACGATCCAGCTTGCCCGTGCCTTGAAGGTAGTGGGGTTGATGAACATCCAATTTGCCGTTAAAGAGGACACCGTCTATGTCCTGGAGGTCAACCCACGTGCATCGCGCACGGTGCCGTTTGTGAGCAAAACCATTGGTGTGCCATTGGCGCAGATCGCCATGAAAGTGATGATGGGGGCACGGTTACATGACCTAGACCTACGGCGAAAGACGCCATCTACGCGAATTGCCATTAAAGAAGCCGTCTTTCCGTTCAGGCGACTGAACGTGGATTCCATCTTGGGGCCGCAGATGAAATCCACGGGCGAGGTGATGGGGATTGCCACCGACTTTGGAATGGCCTTTGTCAAGGCGCAGGAGGCCGCGCGCAACCCGCTACCGACTTCCGGGTGCGTATTTATTAGTGTAAAGGACAAAGACAAGCCGGCAGCGGCGGCCATTGCGAGAGCATTATCCGAGATGGGTTTTTCGTTGCTTGCAACCTCTGGAACGGCCGAGTATTTGCGTCGCTGTGGACAAACGGTTGAATCCATCGCTAAAGTTAAGGAGGGCAGCCCTCACATTGTAGACAGGCTAAAGGAGGGAACCATTGATCTTGTGATTAATTCTGTGGGGGATCGGACCTCTCAGGAAGATTCGCGTTCCATTCGCCAGATGGTTTTAGAGATTGGCATCCCTTATTTTACAACGGTTGCAGGCGCCAAAGCGGCCGTTGCCGGAATAAAATCACGGCGCAGCGAACCCATGCGACCCATTCCACTGTGAAGTAAGGGGCACCTCTAAAACCGTCACGAGTGGCCAAAATGCAAGGGCTACTGCGCACAGGAACCGGAGTATATCTTTGAATATATGAGGATTCCGAGCACAGCAGCTCGCAGCAGTTTGGCCGCACAGTAGGTTTTTAGAGGTGCCCTAAGATTAAACAGGAGGTCTGTTGTGAAAGAACCCATGACACAAAAAGGATACGAGAAATTGCAGGCGGAGCTTGCGCGCTTAACGAAGGTAGACCGCCCCAAGAACATCGCCGCCATTGCTGAGGCACGGGCGCATGGCGACTTGTCTGAAAATGCGGAATATCACGCCGCTAAAGAGCGCCAAAGCTTTATTGAAGGGAGAATCCGGGAGCTTGGAGCTAAAATCGCAACCGCCGAAGTCATTACCATGGAGAGGGGCTTGGTAGACAGTGTGGTATTTGGTACGACGGTAGATTTATGCGACGTTGCCAGTCAAGAAAAAAAGCGATATACGATTGTTGGACATGATGAAGCGGATATGAAAAACGGCACCATCTCCATCTATTCTCCAGTGGCCAGGGCACTAATCGGTCGCCAGGTAGGAGACTGCGTAAAGGTGGCCACGCCGGCTAAGACCATCGAATATGAGGTTGAACGGATTTGTTTTGAGTAGGGCCGTAAAGAAAAACACTGAGGGTTTCTTCCAGTCGGCACTTGATCACGGTCAACAAAGTAAGCAACCCGGTACTGAAGGTTTAATCGAGAAGCATCGTTGGCCATTTCGTTCTCCCTTGGGCCTCTCATCATGAAAACACGGAAATTCCCGTAACTTTTCAGAACCATGACGAAACACGATATTTTTCCAAAGCTCGTATTTTTTGACGATCGATAAGGGTGCCTTCACTTTCCTATATGAGGCAATGAGGCAAGGCGCACCTTGACAAGACACTCACATATGTACTACAAGCTACTCCGTAAATTTGTTCCACGGCTATCCGTAGTTGAATTATGGCAGCGGATAAAGGGTCAAGGAGGGGGAAATGTTAAAAGGCTTAGTTCTGACGGTGACGTTACGGTTGTGGGGGAAGTGCCTCGGTGTTGGTCTTGCCGGTTTTCTTCTAGTTTCTGGAGGTGTCCTGGCCCAAGCGCAAGCTATCGCGCCCCTTAGCCATTTCAAGCTCTATACAGCCAGAGGCAGCAGTGTAGATGAGGTTATTGGCCTTAAGGATCAGTTCGGAATAGAGCTGGAGATCAAGGTGGGAAGGCCTATGGTCTTTGGCAATCCGGTCGCCAAGAGGCATAACGGGGAGGTCACAGAAATCAGTGACCCCACGGCACATCTGACAGGTTACAGGATTGGGGGTGAGGAGATTCAGCGACGGGTGATCTTAAACAACCAATTTGGCCAGCAGCAGATATTGACCACAGAGCCCAGACTCCTCTTAGTCCCGTCTAAGAAGAATGGTGAGCCCTCGGACCTAGGCATTGATCATTTTAAGTGTTACAAGGCCGAGGGGGATAGTGTGAATGAGGTCGTCGATCTCACGGATCAGTTTAGGGTAGAGAAGAAAGTTGCGGTCAGAGAGCCTCGGCTCTTCTGTAATCCGGTCAGCAAGACGCATAATGGCAGGGTCACGGAGGTTAGGAATCCTGAGGCGCATTTGACATGCTACAGAATCGAAGGGAATAAGGAGAAGCGGAATGTCTCTGTAGATAACCAGTTCGGTGATGAGAGATTGAAGCTTGGGAGGTCCAAGCTTCTCTGTGTACCATCCGAAAAAACTGCATTTCACCATACGGCGACTTCCCATGATGGGGCAACGACGCATAACACATTGACCTCCCACGATGAGGGGACGACGCACAACACGGCGACCTCGCATGATGGGACAACGACACATAACAGGTTGACCTCCCACGATGAAGGGACGACGCACAACACGGCGACCTCTCATGATGGGACAACGACACATAACAGGGTGACCTCCCACGATGAAGGGACGACGCACAACACGTTGACCTCACATGATGGGAAAACGACACATAACAGGGTGACCTCCCA
>SBBL01000144.1 GCA_005239745.1 Candidatus Troglogloeales bacterium
CCTAAAGGGATGTGTTCGATGCCGTTTCCGATTCATCGTCTCAGACGATTACGACAAAACAGCACGCTTCGACGTCTGGTGCGTGAAACAACCCTAAGCGTTGATTCCCTTATTTTGCCCCTCTTTGTGATGCATGGAAGGCAGGGAAAATCCGCCATTGCTTCCATGCCTGGACACTATCGGTATACCCTTCGAGAGGTATTAAAAGAAACGAAGCGGGCCTACGAACTTGGGATTCCCGCGGTTATTCTCTTTGGTATTCCAAAAACGAAAGATATGAGTGGATCAAGTGCATGCGATCCGGCGGGTATCATTCCACAGGCCATCCGGGCGATTAAGGATCAGACCCCTAATTTATTGGTCATCACCGATATTTGCATTGATGAATATACCTCCCACGGTCATTGCGGTCTCGTCTCAGAAGGGCGCGTCCTTAACGATGAAACGCTTGAGGTTTTGGCAAAGATGGCACGGGTGCATGCCGATGCGGGGGCCGACGTCGTTGCCCCTTCCGATATGATGGATGGGCGCGTCGGTGTCATTCGAAAGGCGCTTGACGAAGGCGGCCATACGGACACCCTCATCCTCTCATACGCGGCAAAGTATGCGTCTTGCTTCTACGCTCCGTTTCGCGACGCCACGGGATGTGCCCCAGGGTTTGGAGACCGGAAGGGCTACCAAATGGACCCCGGCAACCAACGGGAGGCTATACGAGAAGTCGCGCTCGATATCGAAGAAGGGGCGGACATCGTCATGGTAAAGCCGGGACTGCCGTACCTCGATGTCATTCGAGACGTGAAGGCAAACTTCAATGTACCGGTTGCAGCCTACCAGGTCAGCGGTGAATTCTCGATGATTAAGGCAGCGGGAGAAAAGGGGTGGATTGACGAGCGTGCTGCCATGCTGGAGTCTTTGATATGTCTCAAGCGCGCCGGGGCCGATATCATTCTGACCTACTTTGCCAAAGAGACGGCGATTGCCCTACAACAGGGCAAAAAACCATAGGTTCATCTATCACCCATGAGAGTGTTGACAGGCCTCGACGCCATTACCCCCCTTCCCAATGTCACAGTCGCCGTTGGCAATTTTGATGGCCTTCATCTGGGGCATCAAGCGATTTTAACCCGTGTTATCACACGTGCCAGAGAGACACGCGGTACCGCGGCCGTTCTTACTTTTGATCCGCATCCGGCGTTGGTTTTTGCGCCTCATCGAAAACTTAAACTCCTCTCTTCTTTTGAAACCAAGTGCCGTCTAGTAGAAGCGTTTGGCATTCATGCCCTTTACTGTGTTGCATTCAACCCGGCGTTTATAGAGCAGACCCCTGCGCAATTTGCAAAAGACGTACTGGTCCGACAAATTGGATGTGCAGCCGTGGCTGTAGGTCGCTCCTTTCGATTTGGAAAAGATCGCGCCGGCGGCGTAACCGACCTCATCTGTTTAGGCAAGGAACTAGGCTTTGACGTCTTGGTTCAAGAGCCGCTTTTTATGGAGGGGGAAGTCATTAGCTCGTCGAGGATACGGGGCGCTATTTGGGAAGGTGACGTACAACTGGCCGCTCGGATGATGGGGCGGGATTATGCGGTAGAGGGGGAGGTTATCCATGGAGATGGCATGGGCGGGACACTCGGGTACCCAACCGCTAATATCGAGCTTCCAAAAACTCTGATCCCCAAAAGCGGCATTTATGCGGTCCGCGCCTGTATTTCAAATGCCCCTGGACACGGCGATTCTCAGTGGAGCGGGGCTTCCACTACAAGAGATGGGATCGCTTATATTGGTACCCGTCCGACATTTTGCGAAGGGGCAACGCGATTGGAGGTACACCTCTTTGACCACACAGAGCCCATCTACGGCGCGCAACTTCACATCACTTTTACCGGAAAAATTCGAGAAGACGAGCGGTTTGACGACGTTGACGCGCTAAAGCGGCAGATGAAATTAGATGAGGAAAGGGCTAGACGATTATTGGCAGAGACACGACCCTACCAAAGCAGTGCCATAGATACTTCTCCGGCGTAATTACTAGGCCGGGCTTATCGTCCTCTAACCGGCCCACTCCACAGCTCCTGCTTCCATTCCGGTTCGGATGGTGTAGGCTTCTGAAACATTCTGGACAAATATCCTCCCATCACCGGGGCGACCTGTCATTGCCCCCGTCTCAATGGCTGAGATTGCCTTTTGATACTCCTCTTCCTCAACGACTAAGAGGAGCATCACCTTGGCCAATGTATCTATCGTGACCTCTCCGACCTGAATGCCGCGCTGCCGCCCCCGTCCCGATACTCCAAACTTTGTAACCGCATAAAGCCCCACTTCTTCGAGCGCGCTTAGGGTCGCTTCTTCCCGGTCAGGCCGAATAATCGCACGAATAAGTTTCATAGCAGGGCCTTGCTGCCTGTTTCACCGGTGCTGATGCGAACCGCCTCGTCAACGTCTACAACAAAGATCCTACCATCCCCAAAGTTCCCTTCCCCCGTCCGATTGGCTTTCATGATGACGGCAATAGCCGCCGAGAGCTGTACCTTTGGAATGACGATAGAAAAATACTGCTTAGGGAGAAATCGAATGGCAACAACCTCTTTCCCTTGCGATTGAAAGCGAAGGCCCCGCTGGCGGCTCCTCCCAAGAACCGGAAAAGTGGTGTAAGAAAAGATTCCCGACGCCTCTAGGGCCTTACGGGTTACCACATGTCGTGCGGGGCGGACAACGGCGATGACCTCTTTCAAGGGGCCGGGCCAATCTCGTACTTTTTCAGCATTCGTCTCGTTAGCAACCAATCCCACAACAGGCACTACTTCTCCTTAACTACCAGACTACCCGTGCATTGAGTTACTCTAGGGCACCCCTATAGCCTTACCATTACCCACAAGTCCTTGTTTGCTGAAATCACCCTTCAAACCACCCCTTCCCCTCCTTGACTAAGGAGGGGATTCCTCCCCTTGATAAGGGGAGGTTCGGTGGGTTGAGGAAAAAGCACCCGCAAGCGACTTCGATAAAACGCTCTCGCTGACTTTCGGGTAATAGCAAGCTCTATAGCTGCGCATAAATAAATGGGTATGCTACAAAACATACTGCCGTTGTCACTCCCGAATGTCTTTATCGGGAATCCAGTTTGTCTGCAATGGCCCGGTTCTGGATTCCACTTAAAAATTGCCGGAATGACGCATTAGGAAGAACCTTTAGAGTATGCCCCTAAATATGGGAAGCAACATATATGCCAAATATAACAGCATAAAATAGATGCCGGATGCAATAACGTTAGAAGCCTTATTGATTGGGTAATTTTTGGGGAAAATAGGTGAATCCACGTTAAAAATCGGCTGGCGTTTTACCATTAAATTACATGCCAACAAAATCTACCATTAAATTACATGCCAACAAAATTGTAGGAAATAAAACGGAATCGTGGAGGTGAATGGCCTACCTAAAAAATAGTTGCCTACGATTAGGGCTAAAGTTTTTTGTTATTATACCGATACCCCACCCAGTGGCGGACGTGCGTCACTATTGTGCCTGGGAGGAGGTTGTTATGAACGAAAAAATTAGTAAAAACAAGAGGGTGTGGCTCCTTGCGTTGGTTGGGGTCGCGATGGGGTCACTTATAGGGCTTGGTACGGGAACGGAGGTATTGGCAAAGAAGTCGGGTTCCGATTCCGATTCCGATTCCGATTCTCACAAACACCATCACCACAGTATCTGTTATACAATCACAGATATAGAATACGAGAAGACGGAGCCTGGTCATGAGCAGCCAGGTGCGAAATTTAGGGTCAAGGATCAGTTCGGGACGAAAATCGTCACGGTTGATACTGCAGCGTTCCTTTGCGCCCCGGCTAAGAAGAGACTGGCCCCTGCCACACCCCCTACCTAATAGTTTCAGATTTCTTGTACCTGTACCCGTTTGTTACCCGGGCCCAATGCCCGGGTAACAAACGGCGTGTCTTGCCGTGCCACCAGGTGTCCGGTACGTGTCCTTCCTAGGGTTCAGGTAGTGTCGTGGGTGACGTTTGGTCTGCTCCGCCGGATAGGTTAGTATTGGAGAGAAGCGATGTTCACATCTGGCGTGCTACGTTGGATGCGGCACCTTCCAAAAGAGGTGCCTTGGTGGGTACGCTCTCTACGAATGAAATCAAAAGAATGGAGCGGTTTTTCTTCCAAAAAAATCGTGAGTGTTTTATCGGCGCGCATGGATTCCTTAGGGCTATACTAGGCCGGTACCTGTGTGTCAGACCGGATCAGGTTCAATTCTCCTACGGAGCAAAAGGTAAGCCTGCCCTGGCGACAGCCTTTGCCCAAACGGGCATCAAGTTTAACCTCTCACATTCATATGCGTACGCCCTCTATGCCATCACCTGCGGTCGAGAAGTTGGCATTGACGTCGAACGCATTCGTACCCATTGCTCGTATGAACCCATCGCAAAGCGGTATTTCTCTATAGGAGAAATAGCCGCCCTTAACGCACTTCCCCCATCCCTGCGGCACAAAAGATTCTTTACCTATTGGACAGGTAAGGAGGCCTATATTAAGGCTCTAGGAATGGGGCTTTCTATGCTGACCGACACGCCTGATATGTCGCTCGTATCCAAACATCATGTGGTTGCCTCTCCAAAAGGTTTGGAGGACGCTGCAAGAGCGGCTTCTCATTGGAAACTTACGACTCTCGATGTTGCCCCAGGTTATGTAGGAGCGCTGGCGGTTGAAGAACGCCCGCCGGTGTCGCGGTATCTGTTCTTTGACCTTTCGACCACGTAAGGCGATGGGCTTATCTACCTCGTTTGGCCGTTTTAATTTTGCCAAAGCGCCTTGTCGGATGCCGATGGGTTATGCTAGGATACTTCCGGTATTGGTCGGTGTATGGAGTTGCGTGTGTCCGCGATGAAACCAAAAAATGGGAACCTTGCCCTCTGGGTGTTGGTTGGCCTATTCGTTATTATCCTGTTTAACACCCTAAACGGTCCTGCCAACGTCGAACAGGAACTGATCTTCTCTGAGTTTATGGATAAGGTGGAAAATGGAGAGATTGCAGAGGTTACCATCCGGCCTAATTATCTGACAGGCGTCTTGAAGGATGGCACACTGAAGTTCAAGACGTTCACCGCCGATTATCCTGACCTTGTTAAGACGCTTCGCGAGAAGTCGGTTCGCGTTACCGCCAAACCCGCCGACGAATTACCGTGGTACTTAGCCTTTCTTATGGCGTGGGGACCGTTTATCCTTTTTTTGGGTCTCTGGATATTCTTTATGCGACAGGTTCAGATGGGGGGAAATCGTGCCCTCTCTTTCGGAAAGACCCGTGTTCTTTCGTCTTCAGAAAACCAAAAAAAGGTAACCTTCGCCGATGTTGCCGGCATTGATGAGGCCAAGGAAGCGGTTGTGGAAATTATAGAATTTCTGAAGGATCCTAAGAAGTTTCAGAAGCTCGGGGGTCGCATTCCTAAGGGAGTACTGGTCATTGGGCCACCCGGCACGGGGAAGACCTTATTGGCAAAGGCTATTGCGGGAGAGGCGGGTGTCCCTTTCTTCGCCATCTCCGGTTCCGACTTTGTTGAGATGTTTGTGGGTGTTGGCGCCTCGCGTGTCCGTGATCTCTTTGAAAAAGGGAGAAAGCATTCCCCCTGCATTATCTTTATTGATGAGATTGACGCAGTCGGTCGTCACCGTGGGGCAGGACTTGGGGGTGGACACGACGAGAGAGAGCAAACGCTTAACCAGCTTCTTGTAGAGATGGACGGTTTTGAAGCCTCCTCCGGGGTTATTCTTGTGGCTGCGACCAACCGGCCGGATGTATTGGATCCCGCGCTGCTTAGGCCGGGCCGGTTTGATCGCCAAATTGTCGTCAACCGTCCAGACGTAAAAGGCAGACTCGATGTCTTGAACGTTCATACCAAAAAGATTCCACTGGCAGAAGGGGTGGGTCTAGACGTGGTTGCCCGTGGCACCCCTGGATTTTCCGGCGCCGATCTTGAAAATTTGGTCAACGAAGCGGCGTTGCTGGCTGCCAGACGGGAAAAGTCGGCCGTCGAAATGTCCGACTTTGAAGAATCGAAAGACAAGCTGTTGATGGGAGCCGAACGCAAAAGCATGGTCATTTCGGAAGAGGAAAAAAAGGTGACGGCCTATCACGAGGCGGGACATACCTTGGTCGCGGCCCTTTTGCCGGGTACCGATCCAATCCACAAGGTGACCATTATCCCAAGGGGCCGGGCGTTGGGGGTTACCATGCAGTTGCCAACCGATGATCGTTACAACCACTACAAAGACCAACTCCACGATATGCTTGCCGTGATGATGGGGGGACGCGCCTCGGAAGAACTCATCTTCAATCGAATCACTACCGGTGCGGGGAATGACATTGAGAAAGCAACCGAGCTGGCAAAACGGATGGTCTGTGAATGGGGCATGAGCGACGTCATGGGGCCGCTTTCGTTCGGACGAAAGCAGCCCGAAATTTTTTTAGGCCGCGACATCTCTCAGGGCCGTGATTACTCCGAAGACACGGCGATTAAAATTGACGGCGAGGTTAGCCGGTTAGTGATGGAAAGTTATCGTCGGGCTCAAGGTCTCATCTCAGATAACCTGGCTGCGCTGAAGAGCCTTGCTCAGGCTTTAATCGAGAAGGAGTCGCTAAATGGAACGGAAGTCAAAGAGCTGATTCAATCCGCAACCGCATCCAGACAGGCTGAAATGTCTCCCATTTCCGTGTAATTTATGGCCGATGCTGCGTCGGTATGGCAGTGTGGCGCATACCGCCTTCGGTGCGGCCCTCTCGCAACGGCACGTTCCCACTCCCTCATCATGGGGGTCTTGAACGTTACCCCGGACTCCTTCTCGGACGGCGGTGCGTTCATGGACCTCTCTCGTTGTCTGGATCACGCCCTACAGATGGCAGCGTCTGGAGCCGACATCATTGACGTCGGCGGTGAGTCAACACGACCGGGGGCACTCCCCGTCTCGCCGGAGGAGGAGCGTCGTCGTGTGATCCCCGTCATTGCCTATCTTGCAAAGCACTTGAAGCTCCCCATCTCCATTGATACCACAAAATCGGACATTGCCGCGGAAGCGGTGGATACCGGCGCTTCCATCGTTAACGATGTCAGTGGCTGCACACGTGATTTGCAGATGTGGCATGTGGTAGCCAAACGGCAGTGTGGGTTGGTGGTCATGCACGCGAAAGGGACGCCGCAAACCATGCAAAATACCCCACGCTACCGGAATGTTATTGACGAAGTGTATGCCTTTCTTTCAAAGCAAATGCAATATGCTACTCGCTCCGGTATCTCCAAAAACCGTATGGTGATTGACCCCGGCATTGGATTTGGCAAAACCGCAAAGCATAATTTTTTACTCCTATCGCATCTGAACCGCTTTGCAGAGATTGGCCGGCCGATTCTTATCGGTCCTTCCAGAAAATCATTTATCGGGCAGGTACTGGGGCTACCCCCGGCAGACCGCTTGGAGGGGACGGCGGCCGCCGTAGCGATTGCCATCTTTCAAGGAGCTGGGATCGTTAGGGTACATGAC
>SBBL01000114.1 GCA_005239745.1 Candidatus Troglogloeales bacterium
AAGTAAATCCGATTATCGGCAATGAGCTCCTTGAATCTCTCCTTGTTGAATCGCCAACTCGTTCCTGGAGGGGGCATGAGCTTCCTTCCCGCAGGGGTCGTAATCTCGTAAATATCCTTTGGGTTGGGTGTCTTTGCGTGGCAGGGACCAGACGCCCATGGTCCGCGCGGATCGTTGTCTGGGTTGGTGTATCCCGAGTCGCTTTCATTTTCGCGTGGCAATAGATTCCGCTTCTAGCTCGGTTTATTCTTGGCCGCGCACAGAATGAAGTCGTGGTTGTCCGAGAGCCACCTCGCGTCGTTCGCCCGCGTGTGCTTTTTCTGCCAGACAACTGTTGCGACGAAGTTCGGCCTTCCGAATACTTCATCACAAAGGACCTTCATGTAATGTCCTTCCGAATCGTCGACAGATGCCCACAGCGAGCCGTCAGCGGAAAGCAGTCCGTGCAGAATTTCTAGCCGATCCCGCATAAGCGAGAGCCACAGGGAGTGTTCGATTCCGTCGTCGTAATGTTCAAACGCTGACCCTGTGTTGTAGGGCGGGTCAATGTAGATACACTTGATCTTGCCCGCGAACTCCTGCTCCAGCGCCTTCAAGGCAAGCAGGTTGTCCCCGAAGATGAGGCGGTTGTCGAAGAGGTCCTTGTCGCTCTGCCGGAACGGGGCGTGATAGGACTTTTCCGTGTCCTCGATGAGGATGCGCGGCTCCAGCCTCGGCTGGTTCTCCTTGCCGATCCAGGTAAGTTCGAGTTTGGTTTTATTTGCCATCACTCGCTTCCTTTGTGTTCTCTCATGGCTTGGCGGCCCTTTTCCGTCAGCCGGTACCGCTGCAAACGGCTGTTGGGTTTGTCGGGAATCGTGTATTGGATCAGATGCTTTGCCAGAAGGGACCGGATGACCTTATTGAGCTGTCCCGAAACCGTCTTCTGGCCGAGGTGTGCCGCAAGTTCGGCCTTGCCGAACGGGCCGTCCTTGAGCAGACGCAACACCCGGTTATCAAGCGACTCTGGCCGTGACTCTGGCTGCGACTCTGGCCGTGATTCTACCTCGGCTCCGGCCGTCACGCCCACGTGAACCCGGAAGGTTACGACCGCAGCGCCGGTGATCTCCTCAAACTCCGGTGGGGCAATTCCCGCTTTCTGACACATGGCTGCAACGCGATTCGTTCCGCGTCCCCACTTCTCGATAAGGCCGGTTCGATGGAAAGCGTCCGCAATTATTGGGTTGCGCTGAATAGACTGATGGTTTTGCGTCAGGGCTTCAGGTGTAATGCCTTTGGGAAAACATCCCGCGCTCCAAACCTCCACGCGGTCGTCAAAGATCGCTAGCGAAACCGCGCCTCCGGCGATAGAATAGTCCCTGTGGATGAGGGCGTTAACCAGTATCTCGCGCATAGCGTCCGGGGGAATGAGCAGCTTTTCCACGCGCCGCATCTGGCCGGGTACAATCTTCGCGGGCATCGGAAAATGACGCTGGCAGAAGATCTCTGCCTCTTCCAAGAGCTTAAACGCAGGGCCGCGAACCTGACGCTGGTCGAGAAACTCCGTCTTGTCCGTTCCCCGGAAGCGGGCCATGCGAAGTTCACACTGTGGATAGTCCGGAACGAATGTTTTTCCGAAGAGTACTACGGCGGCGCGGAGGATCTGGCTGCGCTTGCGGAGGCCCAGCCGATCCAATACTTCGGGCAGATTTCGACCGACAGGCCCAATCAAACGTCCGACCGAACGGGCGATATCCACGATACGGAAAACCTCCTCGCGGTCTATGTCCTTGATGGTAATCTCGTCGGCAGGCTGATTCTCCCAGCGCCGCTTGCTATGAGCACGCTCAAAGAGGAGCTTCTCGTACTTCTCCTGCGACATCTTGCGCGTTGTACTGCCAACCCGCTCGTAAGAACGACCATCAAAGGTGAAGGGGATGGAATCCGAGGGATCCTCGACGCGAAGAATGAGAACCTCCCGTCCCTTACCCACCGGAAGGCGATCTACCGGAAGATTGACGGGCGGCTCGAACCGGTCAAGCGCCTGGGCAATGTCGCGGAGCGTCTGGTCGGAAACATGCTGGCCTTCGGGCTGCCCGTTCGGGCGAATCCCAAAAAGAACGATCCCGCCCGAGCCGTTCAGAAAGGCGCAGATCGTCTGCAAGCCCTCGCGCAGCTCGCCGGTGGAACTCTTAAACTCCATGTTTGGACCCTCTCCCGACTTAAGGAAACGGGCGAGAGCCTTTTCGTCAGCGGGAACTTTCGGGATCATTCCAACCTCCATCGGAACATGAACACCGGCGTAAGCGTGTGGCGCTGGCGCAGTTGCCCTTCAATCTTCTTGATGAGTTCGTCCCTATTAGCGTCGATGGCGTCCTGTGCCTCAAAAAGCTCCCGGCGCTTCCGATTCCGCTCTCCCTCCAGCAATTTAAGCCCTTTCTGGGCCTCCAGCTTGTCTTTGAGTGCGGCAGCCATTGCAGAGGTCTTCCGAAACTCCCGAATCTGCCGGTCCAATTCCTTGATCTCGCGTTCAAGCCCCTGCTTGAGGTCGTCGGACCATCCGTCGAGCTTGACAACCTCCTCATCAAAGAACCGCGCGTTGCGTTCCTCAACCTGCTTGAGCCGAGAATTATCTCTACCACGCAGATGGCGGAAAGGTCAGGGGGGGCGTCCTTGAACAGGCCCTCCTCGGACGCGGGCAGGAGCATGAGCTTCCTGCACGTCTCGTTATCGAGAACACGACCATCGTCTGCGCTAGCAGCGAAGATGAGAAACTCCTCCACATCCAAAGACGCGACCGTAAGCTTGGAAAGCGAAAGCCAACCGGAGGCCCCCATGTAGGGCTTAAGGATGCTGATCACCTGGCCGTGGCCCGCATAGTGAAGACGCAGTGTGGCCGTTGGCAAGGCGCGTGCTATTGCCTGCTGGATGACGTGTGAGGCGAGGGGATGGTCCTGCCGGTAGAAGGTGTCGCCGTTCTTCTCCGCCTCTTTCCAGTCAAAATGATACCAGCCTTGGCGCGCATGCGGCCCCGTGTACTGGAAACGGGGCTGCGCAGGCGCAAATTGGGCATCGCCGTTTAGCTCGGTTCGCGTCAGTTCCAGAAGCCAGCGTTCCCGCTCCACCAGGCTTTCCAGTGTCCGATCGCGGTGGACGCGAAGCCGCGCGCTCACGTCCTCATCAAAGTTTTCTAGCAACGTTTGCCGTGTCTGAGCCATGCGCGCCTGAATCTGCTCATCGAGTTCGGTTTGGAGCCGGTCGAAGGCGGCCTTGATCTCATCCGCGTTCCTGCAGGTCTGATAGACCTGGGCAATGCGGCGTTCGATGTCCACCCCGGACTCAAGCGCGCCCAACACCTCGTCGCTTGCCCCAAAGACGCCGTCAAAGAGGCGGAACTTCTCGCTTAAAATCTCGAAGACCCGTTGGTCCGCCTCGTTGCGCCGGTTAAGGAAATTGACGACCACGACGTCGTGTTTCTGGCCATACCTATGGCAGCGGCCGATCCGCTGCTCAATGCGCTGCGGATTCCAGGGGAGGTCATAATTTACTACAAGCGAACTAAACTGAAGATTTACACCTTCGGCGGCTGCCTCTGTGGCTATGAGAATCGTAGCGTGATCTCGGAAATGTTCGACAATCGCCGCCTTCATGTCTACGGCGCGGGAGCCTATCTGCGTTGCGCTATCACCCGGCGCGGCATGATGTCCGGCCATGTCATTCTTTTTCTCCTGGTGCGCCCGCCAGGCTTCGTAGATCGCTTTTGACTGCGGGTCGTTGTTTGAGCCATTCATCATTACGAGTTTATTCTCGTAGCCGCTTCGCGAGAGCAGGTCGAAAAGGTACTGCTGTGTCCGGCGCGATTCTGTGAAGAGGACCGCTTTTCGCTCTGCTCCAAGTTCCCCGGCCTTGTCAAAGGCAATCTTTAGCGCCGGGATCAGTGCCTCGCCTTTCGCGTTTACCGTGATCCGCTTGGCGTGGTCTACAAATTGACGGAGGTCGGCAATCTCGGCCCTAAGCCGCTCGGGGTCAATGCGCTGCGGCTCCTCGGTAGGCTTATCCCCCTCGAATTCCTCCGCCTCTTCTTCCAGCTCATCCTGGAGTTCATCGACGCCTTCGATGTCCTCGTCGTCGAGCAGGTTCTCGGGGTTGGATGAGATGGCCGTGAGGCGCATAGCCAGCCGCTCCAGCGTGGCGGCAATGGCAAACGTGGAGGAGGCGAGAAGCTTTCGCAGTACCAGTGTGATTAGTGTACGCTGGCTCGCGGGCAGGGCAATGGGTTGATCCCGTTGCAGGTAATCGGAGATGGCCTCGTAGAGTTCGTGCTCCGCGTCGCTCGGCAAGAAGTCCTGGGTGATCGGAATACGCCGTGTGAACGGGATATACTCCACGACTTGTTTCCTTAGGGTGCGGGCGCAAATGGGTTGCAGCCGGGCGCGCAGTTCGGTGTTCCGCTCTTGTTCGCCGGGTGCCCGAACGAACCGATCCCGGAAAGAGGTGGCGTCTCCGAAGAGATGATCATCGATGATACTGGCTAGACCGTAGAGCTCCATAAGCGAGTTCTGCAATGGCGTGGCTGTTAGGAGGAGTTTGGGCGAATTCCCCACGGCGTCCGCGATTCTACGGGCCAACCTGCTTGCTTTCTTGTAGACGTTCCGCAATCGGTGTGCCTCGTCAATGACCACGAGGTCCCAAGGGACGTGGTGAATCTCATTGCCTTTCGCAGACGCGAAGTGGTAGGAGCAGACCACGAGCCTTTCCGGGGAATCGAACGGATTGGAGATGCCTTCCTCCAACAGCGCGCTAAACGTCCGCGAGTCGAGCACCCGCGTGGGGAGGTAGAACTTGGTCTCCAACTCCTGCTGCCACTGCTTACGGAGCGTCGCGGGCACAATAACGAGGATGCGGCGCTTGCGCTCGGCCCATCTCTGGGAGATAACGATCCCCGCCTCGATAGTTTTTCCTAGCCCGACCTCGTCGGCCAGAATCACGCCACGTGTGAGAGGCGAGCGGATGGCGAAGAGCGCCGCGTCCACCTGATGCGGATTGAGATCGACGCGCGATCCGGCAATGGAGCGGGACAGCGCCTCAATGCTCCCTGTTGCTCCGCGGAGAGTGAGCGCATGCGCCCAGTATTTACTGTGGAAATGCGTGGTCATCTGTTTAGCATCTCCTCCATCCCCCTCACTCTTGCTCACCTTCAGTCAGGCCAGGCATCCCCTTGTACTCCCTTCTTCAAAAATGTTTGATTAAAGCCCACATGCTACAAAATTCATGCCCAAAAAGCCAATTTGTCCTCGTCCCAAAGAATAGAGTATAAAGGGCATAAAAAGTTAGGCTAGGATTTGGAGACCTTGTCCCATGCAGCATTTTGAGAGGGGTGGTTTGTATTGATTTAGAGCATGGATGGATATTAGGAGACAGTGGATTGATTCTGAAAGGAAGCTAACCAACAACAATGATGTAGCCTAAGGTTTATCGAGGCAATTTTATCCCTCTCTCTGGTCTATTATTCTACTGTCCTTTTCTGCATTTCTTGGAATTGATTTTCTGATTTTGCGAGTTTTGTCTTTTTTAGGGTGGGGCGAGAAGGATGGGGTGCGTTTTATTTGCGGGGGGCTCGTTGCCCGAAGTGATAACGCAGGGCAACAACCAAACGTTGCGAAGCAACCA
>SBBL01000003.1 GCA_005239745.1 Candidatus Troglogloeales bacterium
GCGCGGAGCGTCCCGACCTTATTATCTCGGATATCATGATGCCCATAAAGGACGGTTATCAACTCTGTCGTGAGCTAAAGGGTGACCCGCAAACGTCCAACATCCCGATTATTTTTCTGACGGCCAAGGGGGCTCTTTCGGACAAGATTGAAGGGCTGGAACAGGGAGCCGATGATTACCTGACAAAACCGTTTAGCCGGGAAGAGCTTCTTACACGAACACATTCGCTGATCAAAAAAGCGAGACTTCAAAAAGAGGTTTTGCTAAAAAACAAGCAACTGGAAGACGCCTTAAAAGAGGTCAAGCGGGTTGGGCGGGATCTAATGCAATCAGAAAAGATGGCCTCTTTAGGCCTATTGCTTGCCGGAGTCGCCCATGAATTGAATAATCCAATCAACTTTGCAAAAGGCTCCCTCTTGCTTGCGAGCAACCGTTTTGGTAGACTTACTCAGTTGGACGTGGCCGACCCCCAGAAGTTCTCCGAAGTTCGTAGGGACGTGATGGAGTCTCTGGATGTGGTTAAGAGCGGGCTCACGCGTGTGGAGGGGGTTCTTAAGAATCTATCCGCCTTTATCCGAAAAGACGAAGACAGCTTCGACAGTCTCGACCTTCACGCCAGTTTAGACCTGGTGTGGGGGCTTTTGCGTTATGAATGCTTGGAAGGGGTGGAGGTTTACCGCGACTATAAAGGAACCCTGCAGGTTGAGGCGGTGCCGGGTCAAATTAATCAGTCCTTCCTGAATATTTTCCAGAACGCCCTAGACGCGATGGGAGGTTGCACAGACAGGAAGTTGTTCATTGGAACGCGTGTGGTGGGGGATACCGCTGTTGTTTCAATACGCGACACCGGCGCCGGAATTCCGGAGTCAGACATTGCGAGGCTCTTTGAGCCATTTTTTACAACTAAAACCGTTGGGAAAGGGACGGGTTTGGGGTTGTCCCTTGTGTACAAGATGATCGTTGAAACCCATCACGGAGCGATTGACGTGAAGAGCCAAGTAGGGCAAGGAACGGAGTTTATCATCACGCTCCCCTTAAAACAGCCGCGGTCGGCACCCCAACCTACTGTAAACTGAAATCAAGAAAGGAGACCCCTAATGGTTGAGCCCGTTCCCTATAAAAATTATCCCGTGTTGTTTGTGGATGATGAAGAGATGGCCGTCATCACCTTTCAAAGGCTTTTTAAGAACGATTTCACCATCTATACCGCATCCAACGGGGAAGAAGCGCTAGAGGTGTTGAAGGCGCATCCCGATATCGCGCTGGTCGCAACGGATCAAAGGATGCCCCGAGTCTCCGGAATTGAGCTTTTAATCCATGTCGTGGAGACCCATCCCAGGATGATTAACCTCCTGCTGACGGCTTATTCCGATCTGGCACTCGTCGTCAGGGCAGTCAATGAAGGGAATCTCTATCGCTATATTGCAAAACCCTATGAGGAAACGTTCTTAAAAAGAAGTATTATTCAGGGGCTAAATCGGTATCATCTATTACGCGAGTGGGAAATTTTTTTTACCGATCATGCCGAGTTAAGGGCGAAGGAAAAGACATTGGCTAACCATAAAAAAAACCTTAATTAAAAACCGGCTATTACAACGCTGAAGGTGTGAGGGGCTGGTAAGGGCTTGTCTAGGTTATTCCTTGACAAGCCCTAAGCTACGCAGGGTAAGTAGCAAGCGTTATATAGGGCGCCAGCGCCACCTCCCCACCCAGCACCACCTGTCCCTCACTCTCTATCCACGCGTGTGCCTTGAGCCGTCCCTGATCCTTAGTGACGCCAATGCACAACGTTGTCGGAAACCCGCATTGTTGAAACCAGCCATGTACCACAAGCGCGCGCATTAAACACGTGTTGGCCCAGGGCACATACCTACTGGCCACCGTGGCTGCCCAGAGAATCCTTTGGGGAGCGTGGGTGGGCATTGCTCTCATCCGGGCGATTCGGGCAAGTATGACCTGTAAACGCGGCATCGGAAGGAGGGCCAACAGCAGACGCACCACGGTCAGCAGCACAGCCGCCTGCACCAGAAGGCGCCGGTCCTCAAACGGACAGGCAAAGAACTTCCGTAGTTGTTTTATCATCGTTATCGCTCTTCCCCTGAGGGCGAACACATAGGTTCGCCCTCAGGGTTCGGTCTCGTCTGTTTTGTCCGACTCTGACTCTGATTCTGACTCTGATTCTGACTCTGGCTCGGCCAAACGGGCAACGCCGACAACCTGTCCCGCCTCCCCGGGATCAATGAGCTTAACCCCTTGTGCATTTCTCCCAACCACGCGAATATGGCTAGAGCGCAACCTTATCACTTTTGCAAGGGCCGTGACGATCATGACTTCCTCTTCCGCGCCTATTTGAAGGGCAGAGACCACCTTGCCGTTGCGGCTCGTTGTTTGGATGGTAATCACCCCATAGCCGGCACGGCCTTGGATGGGGTATTCCCCCAACGGAGTTTGCTTGCCAAATCCGTTTTCCGTAACCGTTAAAATCATTGGATTGCTATCTTGTGGAATGGCCTCCATGCTCACAAGCTGATCGTCGTCCCGCAGCTTAATCCCCCAGACCCCGGTGGTGACTCGTCCGACCGGACGCACCTCCCGCTCATGGAACCTGATGGCGCTGCCGTTTCGGGTGCCAAGCAGTATGTGGTGATCCCCGTTCGTCAGGCTCACGGCGATTAAACTGTCCCCTTCTTCTAGTGCGATGGCACGGATGCCCCCTGGCCGTGGATTATCATAGGCATCCAAGGCCGTTTTCTTAACAAGCCCTTTTTGTGTGGCCATCACCACAAAGCCTGACGCCACAAAGTCGGCTACGGATAAAATGGCCGTTATCCGCTCTCCCTCCGCAAGACGCAAGAGATTAACAATCGCCTTGCCTTTGGCCGCTCGTCCGGCCTCCGGGATTTGATAGACCTTGAGCCAATAGACCCTTCCTGCGTCCGTGAAGAAAAGGAGGAAATTATGGGTAAAGGACACGAAGACATGTTCGACAAAATCGTCATCTCTAAGGCCCGCCCCCGTCTTGCCTTTCCCACCTCTGCGCTGACTGCGATAAATTGAAATGGGATTGCGCTTAATGTAGCCGGCGTGGGAGATGGTGACGACCATCTCTTCCCTACGAATTAGGTCTTCAATATGTATCTCCCCCTCTTCCGGGACAATCTCCGTGCGGCGCTCGTCGGCATATTTCCGCTTAACTTCAATCCACTCATCACGAATGACGTCTCGCACACGCGCGTCTGAGGATAACAGCGCCTTCAATGACGCGATCACGGTAAGAATCTCGCGGTACTCTTCCAAAAGTTTTTCCCGCTCCAGCGCGGTCAGGCGTTGCAGTCGCATCTCTAAAATCGCTTGGGCCTGCCGCTCGGAAAGCGCGAACCGCTCCACGAGTCCCTGGCGCGCCTCTTCCGGCGCACGGGACGCACGAATGAGGGCAATCACCCCATCCAGCGATTCCAGCGCGATTTTCAGCCCTTCTAAAATGTGTGCCCGCGCTTCTGCTTGGCGTAGCTCATATCGCGTGCGCCGGATGACCACTTCCCTGCGAAAATCAAGGAAATGCTGAAGGGAATCCCTTAACCCAAGCACTTTTGGCTGGCCATCCACCAGCGCAAGCATGATAATGCCGAATGACGACTGCATGGGAGTCAGCGTGTAGAGCTGGTTTAAAACAATCGTACCGATGGCACCACGTTTCAGCTCAATTACGACTCGCATGCCATCCCTATCCGACTCGTCCCGCAAACCCGAGATACCCTCTATTTTGCCCTCACGTACCAGTTCGGCAATTTTCTCAATGAGCTTAGCCTTGTTGACCTGGTAGGGAAGCTCAGTAACGACAATGGCCTCGCGTTCCGTTCGTTCCTGTATTTCAATGATCGCGCGCGCCCGAATGATTAGAGAACCGCGGCCCGTGGCATAGGCATCCTGAATGCCACGCAATCCGTAAATAAGCCCGGCGGTGGGAAAATCAGGGCCTTTGACAATGGCGCGTAAGTCATCCACGGAAGCGTCCGGATGAGACAGAAGGAACAAGAGACCGTCAATGAGTTCGCCCAGATTATGAGGCGGGATATTGGTGGCCATCCCCACCGCGATACCGGACGACCCGTTGGCCAGTAGATTCGGGATGCGTGTCGGGAGGACGGTCGGTTCCATCAGCGATTCGTCATAGTTCAACGTAAAGTTAGTAGTTTCCTTGTCTATGTCTGTCAGCAACTCCATCGCCATGGTGGTGAGTCGCGCCTCGGTATAGCGCATGGCGGCAGGTGGGTCGTTATCCACTGAACCGTAGTTCCCCTGGCCATCTATCAGCGGATAGCGCATGTTAAAATCTTGTGCCATCCGCACCAACGTATCGTAGATGGCCGTATCGCCATGCGGATGGTAATTACCCATAATTTCGCCCACCACCTTGGCCGACTTTCGGAAAGGACGGTTGGACAGTAGTCCCATCTCGTGCATGCCATAGAGGATGCGCCGATGTACCGGTTTTAGACCGTCTCGTACATCGGGTAGCGCCCGTCCCACGATGACGCTCATGGCGTAATCCATGTAGGACAACTTCATCTCGGATTCAATATTGACAACGGGCTGGTGTGTTGAAGTGGGCATTATCGGCTCCTTATCTCATCGCCTGCTCATACTACGCTTTATAATTTCCGTTTTTCAAGGTTAACTAATGAGCGCGACCCCCCCGCTTGCGGGAGAGGGCAGGATAAAGGTTCGGGCACGGTGGAGAGGGCTTATCTCTTTCCGTTAGTCGCATTATTGCAACAACACCTGTCGCAAAATCCTCAAATCCCATAGGTAGCACCCATGTAAATTATGAACCGTTTCATACTATTAGACATCTCTGAAAACCTACTGCGCGACCCAATGGTAAGGTTGCGCTAGCACCCAAAGAGCAAGCTCTTTGGGTGCTAGCTAATTTTGGCATTAAAATTGCTTAATTAGAGTTGTCTTTTATAACAGACAAGTGACTAGTAGGCATGGCCCTTAGGGTTTCTATGTTATCAACGTATGAGGCAACGATCCGTCGGGAAGTGGCGTGTAGTGGTATTGGGTTACATTCTGGGAACCGGGGGTATCTTCGTCTTTTGCCTGCAGCGGCGGGAGCGGGGATTGTCTTTGTGCGCACCGATTTAGGGGGCACACAAATCCCTGTGGGTCCTGAAAATATCGTATCAACACACTTTTCAACGACACTGGGCAACCCAGAGATTTCTGAAGCAACGATTCGAACGACGGAACATCTCCTGTCCGCGGTTTCTGCCCTCGGAATCTCTAATCTGACCATTGAAGTAAACGGGCCGGAAGTTCCCATTTTAGATGGCAGTGCGACCCCATTCGTTAATCTTCTGCAAGAAGCTGGAATATTAAGACAAGAAAGGCTGCGGCCTATCCTGCGGATAGACAAGCCCATGACCGTATCGGAGCATGGGAAGTGGGTAACGCTTTTACCGTCGGAATCACTCGAAATCTTCTACCAGGTAGAATACCCAGACGTGCCGCGCCAATGTTACTTCTATCGGCACACGCCGGAAGCTTACACCAACGAGATCGCACCTGCAAGAACGTTTGGGTTTAAAGACGATATTCAAGCCTTAAGACGGCAAGGACTTATTCGGGGGGCATTGTTGGAAAACGCGGTTGTCCTCGACAAAGGCCGGGCACTCAATAGCGGCGGCCTTCGCTTTAAGGACGAGATCGTTCGCCACAAAGTACTTGATCTTATTGGGGATATGGCAATCTTCGGAACCCCTCTGATTTGCCGGATCGAGGCGTCTTGTTCAGGGCACTGGCTCCACGCCAAGCTGTTACACATGCTAACCAATCACCCAACCGTAAGGAAGCACCGGACACAGCCCCTCCCCATAGCAAGCCGTCCACTCCGTAGCAAACCCGCTGGCGCATGTACCGTAGGGTGCGTGCGTTAAACACCCACCATCTCTACCACAACCCTATAAGGGGGACCTCTAAAAACCTGCTGCGCGTCCGAACCGCTGCCCACCCTAAAATATAAAAATAGAGGGGGGGCCGGCGCCCCCCCTCACAACTACCCGCTTCACTTCTACACTACTTACCCTTCTTCGCCGGTTTCTTTGCTGCTGGCTTTGCCTTTGGTTTTGCTTTTGCTGTAGCCAATGCCGTCTCACCCCCCTTCATCAGTATAGACACTCTGCAGAGGACGATCCCCTGCATCCCCAACAAGCCTAAATGTATTCGGCGCAACTTTCATAAACCGTTTATCACGTGATAAAGAAGTAGAGACCGAAGTAACCGGCGTTTTACCCCTAATACGCACCCCCCCATCAAGCAACCTTTGGCAAATATCCTTAGCATGGAGAGCCCGTCCCGCTTCCGTTAGCAGAAGGAACGCAGATTGGGGGACGGATAGCCCAGAATACCGTGAACTTTCAAGCAAGATAGCAATAGAGTCATCATCCCTTTGCCCATCCTCCTTTCCCTCCCCCCCGGAAGAGACTGTTACTCCCTGTGCAGCTTTTGCCTTTTCTACCTCAACCCTATAGAGGGTCTCCGCCAGCTCCAAATATTTCTTTGTTGTCTCGATTTCAGCTTCTGTTTTAGAAAGCCGCTTATGCAACTCATGCATATTTTTTTTATATAGACGAATCCTTTGCCCAAGACCTTCAATAATATCTTTGAAATCTTCATTAGTGGAAACCATGATTAGTAACCTAGCATAAAGTAATTTATCATGTCAAGATAGTGATGTCAATAGACGTTAATAAGCGTTAATGTCTTTCATAAAAGACAGCATTAAAAATATGAGTGCTTAACACATCATATAGTGTCTATCTAGTACAGGCCACACTATACCGCATAAAATATGCGTTGTCTATACCATTTTAGTAATCTGTTGGGCAGAAAAGGAAAGGACTCACGGACGGGACGGTCCGAGGCAGCGGACCGGAGAAGGGAGAGAGAAAAATTCAAGCAGTGGCAGCGGTACCACAGGTTGTCACGGACTCTACGAGAGAAGTAATGGTGGGCTGTGCCCCGCACAGGGCGCACGACGTGTTCTTTGGTACCCTAACAGACCGCGCAGACATGTCTAGGGCATCATAAAGTATGAGTCTGCCCGCCAACGTGTCGCCGATACTTAAGATTTCTTTAATCGCCTCTGTTGCCTGTAGCGTACCGATGACACCTGCGAGTACGCCCAACACACCCGCCTCCTGACAGCTAGGCACCATACCCTCAGGCGGTGCTTCAGGGTATAAGCACCGGTAACAAGGGTACCCATCTTCATGGGGTTTTAGCGTGGTGACCTGCCCCTCAAACCGAAAAATACTCCCAGAAATAAGGGTCTTCTTTAGAAAAAAGGCCGCATCACTGACTAGGTAACGGGTAGAAAAATTGTCCGATCCATCGAGAATGATGTCGTAGTCCTTCATCCGCTCCAAGATATTATCGGCCGAGAGGCGCTCTGCATACGGCACCACCTTTACGTCTGGGTTCATCTTGGAGATGGTCTCAGCGGCTGAGAGTGCCTTTCCCCATCCCAAACGCTTTGTATCGTGAATGACCTGCCGCTGAAGATTGGAAAGATCCACCGTGTCGTTATCGGCAATCCCAACCGTCCCGACCCCTGCCGATGCCAGGTAAAGCGCCGCGGGTGACCCCAATCCCCCTGCCCCAACGAGAAATACCCGTGCGGCCGAGATACGCTGCTGCCCCCGTCCACCCACCTGCGGCAGCAGGATATGCCGACTATACCGCGTTAGTTGTTCATCCGTTAGGCTATTCAATAACGTTTTTCTCCACGGGGTCTACCTTGACCTGCCTTGTTTTAAGGTACGCAACGGCCCCTTCGATCTCGGACGACTCCCCGGAGAGTTCAAGCTCCATCCACCCTGTCTTTTCCCGAACATCGGCACGGCGAATGTTGGTAACCACTTTGTATTTTTGACCCACTTCATAGACAACCGGCTCCAGGATTTTATCCTCCGGAAAGGTTAAATGAACCCGTAGTTTAGACACGTCAATCTCCTCCTTACCAAACCAGTCACCACCTCATCAAATACATCTCCAAAAGTTGCTGGATTTCGGCTAAAAGATTGCCGGAATGACGACAGAGGTTACTTGAATTGTGAACCCCTCAATATGACCCACCGGCAACGGCGGGGACAATAGAGACATAATCTCCAGCCTTGATGGCAGTGTGTATCCCTTTTTGAAAACGGATGTCCTCTTCGTTGACATAAATGTTAATAAACTTGCGCAACTCACCCCCTTCGTCGCAGAGGCGCTCCTTAAGCCCCGGATATGCCGCTTCAAGCGCGGCTACTACGGAGACGATATCGGTCGCTTCAACTTCTACCTCAGTCTTCCCACCGGTGAGTTTTCTAAGCGGAGTGGGGATCCGTACCTGAATCATCTTCGCCTCGGCGGTGACGACATCTGTGTTTCGACCTCTTTTAGCATTTTCTGAAAGCCGGATAAACTGGGCTTGATGGTCCACGGAGCACCGACAGCAGGCGTTACCGCCTCCTGAGTCTTTAAGCCGTTTCCGGTAATATAGGCCACTACCACCTCATTGCGCCCAAAGCGTCCCTGCTTGGCCAGTTTCTTCAAAACGCCAATGGTAACCCCACCCGCCGTCTCCGCAAAAATCCCTTCTTTGCTCGCAAGTAGCAGCATCCCTTCCACCACCTCTTCGTCGCTGACCGCCTCCGCCATTCCTCCACTACTACGGATAGCCTGCAAGGCGTATATACCATCAGCCGGATTGCCAATCGCCAAAGACTTTGCAATGGTCTTTGGCTTTAGCGGCCGGATAAACTCCCTCTGCTCCTTAAAGGCATCCGCCACCGGTGCACAGCCCTGTGCCTGTGCCCCATGCAACTGGGTTGCTACCCCGGAGACAAAACCCATCCACTCAAACTCCTTAAAACCTTTTGCAATTTTGGTGAGCAATGACCCGGAAGCAATCGGAACCACCACGTGGTCAGGGACCTGCCAGCCCATCTGCTCAATGGTCTCATACGCCAGCGTTTTGGAACCTTCAGAGTAATAGGGACGGATATTGATATTAACAAACGCCCACGGAAATTCTTCAGAGATTTCACTACAGAGACGGTTCACGTCATCATAATTGCCTTCTATGGCAACAACCGTAGGCCGATATACCAGATTGCCCAGAACCTTGGCCACCTCTAAATCGTGTGGGATAAAGACAAAGCAGCGCAATTGGGCGGAAGCCGCAGCGGCTGAGACGGCATTGGCCAGGTTGCCGGTAGAGGCGCAGGCCACTGTGTTAAACCCCAGCTCCTTTGCACGGGTCAACGCAACGGCCACCACACGGTCCTTGAACGAAAGCGTTAGACAATTGACCGTATCGTTTTTGAGGTACAGGTAATCGAGCCCCAACTCGGTGCCAAGATTTTTGGCGTGGACCATAGGGGTGAAACCGGCATCCAGTCCAACCGTCGGGGGCCCGGCGATCGGCAAAAGCGCCTCATAGCGCCAGAGGCTCTTGGGACCTTGCAGAATCTTCTCCTTAGAAAGATTGGCCCGGATAAATGCATAGTCGTAAACTACTTCCAGCGGCCCAAAGCAAAACTCGCAGACGTGCAACGCTACCGCTTCATAGGTCTTATGACACTCCTTACATTGTAGCCCTTTAATTTTCATGGGTTGTCATGCCGATACCGCACCCACCGTGTGGGTCTCGCAGAGGGGTAAGGCTTCTAATTCCAATTGCTTAATGGTGGGGTGAACGCCGCAGAGAGGACAGTTGGGGTTTCTCCGAATGGTGATGGCTCGCAAGCACGCCTTCAGGGCATCGTAATGCAGGATGCGATTGGTAAGAAGCGTCCCTATCCCCAAAATGTACTTCAACACCTCTGTTCCTTGAAGGGTCCCTATAACACCCGCAAGCGCCCCCAGCACCCCGGCTTCCTGACAACTGGGAATAACGTCTGGAGGTGGGGGGCCGGCAAAGACACATCGGTAGCAGGCGCTTTGATGGGGAATAATCGTCATTATCTGCCCCTCAAACCGAAGAATTCCGGCATGAACCAGCGGTTTTGAGGCAAAGAACGCGGCATCGTTGATGAGGAACTTGGCGGAGAAGTTATCGGTGCCGTCCACAATACAATCGTATGATGAAATGATCTCCATTGCATTTTCTGCCATGAGGTATGTCTCATACGGAACAACCGAGACGTCCGGGTTTAGCGCCTGAATCTTTTCCGTCGCGGAGCGAACCTTTGGGGACCCAAGATCGGCCGTATGGTGTATAATCTGGCGTTGCAAGTTTGAAAGGTCCACGACGTCGGCATCCACAAGGCCGAGGGTGCCCACACCGGCAGCTGCGAGATACAGGGTAACCGGCGACCCCAAGCCCCCCATCCCAACAATCAGCACTCGTGCCTGCGCAATTTTCCTCTGGCCGCGCCCACCCACTTCGGGGAGGATAATGTGTCGGCTATAACGGACTAACTGTTCTTCGGTAAAGGCCACGTGATGGATCTACCCCCCTGAAGCGAAAATCAGTTCGGAAAGTGTCAAGCGCTTAAATGTTAAAATACTTTTCAATGCTGATATACCGCTCTCCCGTATCGGGAAGCACGGTGACAACGATTTTCCCGGGCCCCAGCTCTTCGGCAATCTGTTTGGCGGCCCAGGCATTGGCCCCAGATGAGATACCGACCAGCAACCCTTCTTGTCTGGCAAGTGTTTTCGCTGTTTTATAGGCATCGTCATCGGTGACCGTTACAACGCGGTCAATAATTTTTCGGTTAAGTACGGCAGGAATAAAGCCGGCCCCCATTCCTTGGATTTTATGCGGTCCGGGCTCACCGCCGGAGAGGACCGGCGAGGCCGCCGGCTCAACGGCAACAATTAGCGTATTGGGATTTTTGGCCTTTAATATCTCACCCGTCCCGGTAATGGTCCCCCCCGTTCCCACACCGACAACAAAGGCATCAATCTCTCCTACCTCTTTGAACGCCGCCAACAGTTCCGGGCCGGTTGTCCTGCGGTGGGCCTCCGGATTGGCCGGGTTAGAGAACTGGTTGGGCATAAAGTAATGCGGGTTCCGCTCAAGAATATTCTCGGCTTCTTTAATGGATCCACGCATCCCTTCCCACGCCGGTGTCATCACCAATTGGGCACCATACGATGAGAGGAGACTGGCCCGTTCCAAACTCATGGATTCGGGCATCACCAAAATCAGCTTATACCCCCGAATGGCTGAAACTAACGCGAGGCCAATACCCGTGTTTCCACTGGTAGGTTCAATAACCGTTGCGCCCGGGGTAAGGCGACCCGCGGCCTCTGCGGCATTAATCATGCTGATGCAGATACGATCTTTTACGCTGCCACCGGGATTGAACATTTCAACCTTAGCAAATAACCCCTTTCTTGAAAAACGGCTAAGCTCCACCACCGGAGTATTTCCAATCTGTTCCGTAATAACACGTGCAATGCCCGTCACAGCGGCTTTACCCCCCCCCATAAAAAAGACCAGCTCGATCTCATCCTGTTCATGAATATCACTTTCAGAAAAATGGTCATGATCGAGCATGACCCCGTTGAGTTCGACCGTGGTCATACGGGCGTCAAACTCCTTCAGGTAAAGGAGTTCCGCGACTGTCTTAGCCGAAGTCTCCTCCAGCTTGCCGTTGATCTTAACCTGCATGCCTGTCCTGCCTACTGAAAATTAACATAGAACGATACTCTAGCCAATGGTTGCCGCATCTTTAAGGAAGCCGGCGGGTCTGGGAACGTCCACACAAACACGGCTAAGACGACGCTTACCCCTCTTGGGCAAGGGAGAGCGGGAGACGGGATTCGAACCCGCGACCAAGAGCTTGGGAAGCTCCTACGCTACCACTGCGCTACTCCCGCACTGCGCCGGATCGTAATGTCCTGGACAGATTTTGTCAAATGACACGGGACATTATAAAGAGTAGGGCACCTCTAAAAACCTACTGTGCGTCCAAACGGCTGCCCACCCCAAAACATTCAAATATTGTTTTGGGGGCCCAGGTGCGAGCTGCTGTGCTCCGAATCCTCATATATTCAAAGATATACTCCGGTTCCTGTGCGCAGTAGCGCCTTGCATTTTGGCTGCTCGTGACGGTTTTTAGAGGCGCCCAGTACTTCTTTAGAGTAACCTCTTAACCGGTTTGGAAACCGAATACAATCCGGTTTCTGGGGTTTACAAATCCTGATTAAGGCGACAGATGGTTTGACAAAAGGGCGCACTTTGCGTGACGCGATCCGGTCTATTGACCAAGCTAACCGGCGCGCGCTTTTTGCGCGTCCATGTTCAGTACCTAGTTCTGCCTCGTGGTTTTACAGGCTTTTCTTGAGAAGAGTTGAATCGCACAACCTCATCCCACAAGATTCTGCCATCCGCGTTGCAAAACTTCTGGATGAATTCCAAAGTGAACCTATTTTATCTTCCTTCCCCTCCGCCCAATGTTTTCATCAATTGTGTCAGCAATGGCATCATACCAATTGATTCTTTCAGCAATCGAATCTTTAATTTGATCTATTTCTTTCAGAGTTAATTCTCGGCTTATTCTCTGCTCAGCGACTGTTTGAATGTCCTCAATATTCAGTGAGTATATAATTTCCTTACTCTTCATATTCTTCATTTGATATGGCCTTTTTATTTGTGGAAGATATTTTTACGATGCCAATCTAGTGCATTTTCATGCGGATAAAGATCCTTGCTGTTTGGTAAAATTACCGCTGATCTGTTGGGAGTCATTTCTAAAAACTCATAAGTACCTGTTTTGTCATTCCCGAACGCTTTTATCAGGAATCCAGAATCTAAAAAACCATTGGATTCCGGCTTAAAAATTGCCGGAATGACGACGTTGGTTGATGGGTGTGGTTCCTCAATGGACATATGTACGTTTAATTACGCGCAGTTATATATATGGGCATCGCTCTACTGCGCACAGGAACCGCCCCCTCACTTCCCTCCCCCGCCTTGGGGGAGGGAAGTGAGGGGGCATGAGGATTCTCAAGCACAGCACAGCTCCCCAAGAGCCTGCTCTTGGGGAGCCCGCGCAACGCACCGGGGCCCCC
>SBBL01000017.1 GCA_005239745.1 Candidatus Troglogloeales bacterium
ACTTATGTTCCGCTCTCCCATGGTGGCGTGTCCTTTCTCCCGGATTCCGGGGCTCGATGGTTTGCTCACCTGAAAGTATACGCCACCTCCTTAAACTTTCTACACACCTATTGGTTATAGCTCACTGCAAATTAAGGTGGATCATCTTGCACAGGGTAAAAACAAGGATATTGGAGACATCGTCAACCAGTTGGTCAAAAAGGAAGTAGAGATTCTTGAAAGTCTGGTCTGAAATGGACGGGTAAAGTGGATCTAGAAAATGCCGTTCCACCCCAAGTTATTTAGGTGCAACCACAGTCATTAGAACATGGAGCTTTTTGCCTTTCATATTTCTCTACCTTGCTGCTGATACCATAAAGTGGCCAAAAGCGTTTTGCTGTCTACAATCTGTCCGCCCACACACATCTGATAGAGTGTATCAAAGGGCATCACCACCCGCTCGATAAACTCTCCCGGATCGGTATGCGTGTAAGGAGTCGCCACCGGATCTTGGCCGACATAGAGCGTAATATTCCCCGTAGAGAAACCAACAGAGTGGTAATAGGTAAAAAGAAAATCTATCTGACGGGGACACCATCCTGTTTCTTCTGCACACTCCCGCAGTGCCGCTTCCTCCGGCCCCTCCCCGGGGTCCACGACGCCCGCCGGGATTTCGAGGCTAACCCTTGAAATCGCCTGTCGGTACTGCTTAACCAGATGGACATTCTTATCCGCATCTATCAGTAAAACCCCAACGGCATTGGGTGGAACCACAATCTCGCGCAGGGCCTCTGTTCCGTCCGCAAGTCGCACGCAGCGCTCCTCCACCCGTACATATCGTCCCCGGTAGACGGTTTTTTTCCGGATCAGTTGTTCGTCAATCATCTATGGGTTGCTCCTCTAAGGGCTTGTCAAGGAATAATGGGTGGGATACTGGTCCATCCGGGTTCTCTTCATCAGACGGTAGGCGGTAGGTACCGTCAATCCAGTGCCCTAGATCAATCAGTTGACACCGGGCATTGCAAAACGGCGCATATTCTTCCGTGGTGGCGTGACCACAAATGGGACAAGCCATGTGTTAACCGTCCTTCTTTGGGGAACCCGTGCCCATGGGCTCCGTCCGCATAGAGGTGAGGTAGGCCACAATGCTGCCAATTTTAATTTTCGTTTTTATCATGACGGGGATATGCCTTGCGTCGTTGGAGAACCAAATAAACATCTCCCCTTTTGTGAGGATAATCCCCTCGTAACCCAAGGTGGTTTTAACTTTGGTGGTGTCGAACGTGCCCACAGGGGTTTCAAGCGTCTCCTTCCCCGCCGCAATCAACTCAACCTTCCAATTTTTCTCACCTTCATGGACGTCAATGACAATACTTTTACCGACCTCCGGTAACGGCTGCGTTCTAAAAAAATAGAGCGAACTCAATGCGTCCTGCACCCCATGGGGAATCTCAAACGTCTTTTGTTGGTTGTCCTTCCATTGCACCGCCTGACGTTTCACCTGGTCAAACTCAACCGTTTTATGCCGCCTCCTCCGCCCTTCATGCTGACGGACCATAATATAGTGAGAGTAGAGCCCTTCAACGTCCAGATACGACTCGATGCGATCATCCACCGGATAAAACAAGGAAGTAAAGTCCGATGATTGTGCGGTAGAGACAATATGGTAGGCCGACCGCCCATGCTGCTTTCCAACTTCCCTGACCTCCATCGTTGCCGTTCCCGCATCAACCCCCAGATACACGAGTGTGTAGATCAGCCGCTCGCCCACCTTAAACGGCAGGGCAAGCGCCCCTGCCGGTAGGGTGAGGGACAGTAAGAGGACTAGGAAGCGTGAGCGCCATTGCTTCAAGAAAGTCATGAGGATGAAGCGGAAGAGCGGGTGGCGGCGGTAATTAATTCGTCGAGTCGTGCATTTACGGAGGCAAAGGGGTCCATACAAAGAATCGTCTCCTCCCAATAGCCGTTTAGCTTAAGATAGGTCCAGTCAACGGTATAGGGCCGATTTTTTGATTTTGCAAACTGGATAAAATCGCCCCGTACCTTTGCCCGCGTGGTCTGGGGGGGTGTCATTATGGCCGTTTGAATGGCTTCTTCAGTGACTATTTTTTCTACCATGCCTTCTCGACACAAGAGCGCGTAAAGCCCGCGCTTTTGGTTGACATCGTGATATTGAAGGTCAATCATCGCCACGTGTGGGTCATCCCATCCACACCGATGCCTATCCATATACCCAACAAGACACTCCCGCTTGGCAATCCAATCAATCTCGCGCGAAAGCATGGCTGGATCTTCCTCTAACTGGTTGAGCACCGCTTCCCACCGAGCCACAATCGCTTGTTCCTTGGCGTTATGACTACGATCAACAAAGGCTTTGGCCTTCTCCAAATAGGTGTTTTGAATCTCAACGGCAGTCCATTTTTTCCCGTCGCTGAGAGGCACCGGCCGCTTCAAGGTGGTATCTCTCGACACATCACGGATAGCCCGCACCGGGTCTTCAAGCGTTAAGCCCTTGAAGGATACCCCCTCCTCGATCATAGAAAGCACCAGCGCCGTTGTGCCCATTTTCAAATACGTGGCCACTTCAGACATATTGGAGTCCCCGATAATAACATGCAGCCTACGATATTTTTCGGCATCGGCGTGGGGTTCGTCACGGGTGTTAATGATGCTCCGAGAGGAGGTCGTCGAAGACGAACTCCTCTCGTGAATATGCTGCGCCCGTTGCGAAATAAAATACTGCGTCTTTCCCCCCACCTTTAAGACCTTGCCGGCACCGGTATAGATCTGTCGGGTAACCAGTAGTGGAATCAACTGCTCCGTGACTTTCCAGAAATCGAGGTCCCGGCGCAGGAGATAATTTTCATGACAGCCATAGGTATTCCCCATAGAATCGGTATTATTTTTGTAGATATAGATATCACCATACAGGCCCTCTTCCTTCAGCCGCCGTTCGGCAAGAGGCAAATACGACTCCAAAATGCGCTCGCCAGCCTTGTCATGCGCAACAACGTCTTCCACACAGTCGCATTCCGGCGTGGCATACTCCGGGTGACAACCGGTATCTTGATAAAAGCGCGCACCATTTGCGAGGAAGGCGTTTGAAGGCCAACTGTTAGGGATTAGGCCGTCAAAAATATAGCCAAATATTTTTTCGGTAGGCAGATAGACCTTTCCTCTTGGAGAGAAGATTAGGCCATATTCGGTTTCGATGCCCAGGATTCTGCGGGACATGGGGGGGAGGGGTTACCCGCTGCGCATAAACGGTCTGGGGTCAAGCCGATCGAATTGTCGGCCTATAAGGTCCCGATTAAGCACGGCACACTCTAGCCTTTCCGGTTTCATGATTTGCTTCGTTCCTTCTTCAAGTGCCGCAATGGTCGTGCGCATCGCTTCGTCTAGGGGGCCTAAGCGATATCGCTCTCCCAAATAGGCAAGCAGCGTGTCCGTCTTTCCACCAATGGCCGTAAACCTTTTGTCATCAAAGATACTGCCGTCAAAGGAAAGCCGGTAGATTTCGTTTTTGTCGGGGGTGAGACCGACCTCCACCACAAGGATTTCAACCTCCATGGGTTTGAATTCATGGCTAAATGTCCCCCCCAAGTGTTGTGAATAGGCATTGGCCAGCGATCTTGCGGTGACATCCTCCCGACTGTAGAAATACCCCTTGGTATCGGCATAACGGATGCCGACCTTTCTTAAGTTCTCAAATTCGCTATATTTTCCAGCACCGGCAAACGCGACGCGGTCGTACACTTCGGATATTTTACTGAGCTTACTGGGATTATCGGCTACCAACAATATCCCTTGCTCATATTCTAGCACGACAATGGATCGCGCCTGCAGAATACCCTTTTTCGCATACTCCGCCCGATCTTGCATCATCTGTTCAGGAGACACGTAGTACGGCATCGCCATAGGCTATATCCTTATATTTTGCAAAAGGGTTTCGAGAATGGTTTTAATTTGATGGTCCGGGACATCCGCCACTCCCCGCGCGTTGACGATCTTTATGGTGGGGAAGATGCCACGCATCATATCCGGACTGCCGGTTGCCGTATCCCCTTCGGACGCATCGTAGAGACTCTCCACCGCAACGGCAATGGCCGCTTCTTCGGATAGGCCCTTCCGAAAAATCTTCTTTAGGCTGCCCTTGGCATCTCTCGACCCGGATCCAACCGAGTGAAAATCGGTTTCTTCATACTTCCCACCGACAACATCATATTTGAAAATACAGCCCGTGCCTCGCTCGGTGTCATACCCTGCAAAGATGGGAACGACAACCAGTCCTTGCATCGCCAGGGGAAAGTTGCCGCGAATCATCTGGGCCAATTTATTGGCTTTGCCTTGGGTCGAAAGACCCGTCCCTTCCAGTTTTTCGTAATGTTCTAGCTCTACTTGGAATAAACGCGTTAGCTCCATGCATGGACCGGCGGCGCCGGCAAAGGCAACGCTGGAAAATTTATCAACCTGATATACTTTCTGGATGCGCCGTTCAGAAACCGTATGACCTTCCGTTGCCATGCGATCCCCCGCCATGACAACTCCGTCAGCATAGGTAAGCGCCAGCACGGTCGTCCCGTGGGGGATGCTAAGCGATCCTTCACCTTGCCTCTCGGGAGTGACAGCTGCCTGAAGGGGCACTAACCCCTGTGACACCAGTAACTGATAAAAACTAGAACTGTTTGGGTCGGTCCACCCAAGTCCCTTACCGCCAAACTGATTAAAATCCATTATTCACCACCTCGTTGTACATAATTCTTCACAAACTCTTCCGCATTTTCCTCCAAGATATCATCTATATCTTCGACGAGCTTGTCCAGATCATCCTTGATTTTGTTAGCCTGTTTTGTTGTGTCCGCGGCAGCGACATTGGCCGCAGTCTCTCCGGTCGTTTCTTGTTTCTTTTTCTTCTCCAGTTTACCCACGTAAGGTGGACCCCATTGTCTAGACAACTACTTTAGTTCAACTTCACCTTTTCCCCTCTAAAAAGAGGGGATGAATGGGCGTGTGTGGCCGCACAGCAGCACGCCCATGATTTTGTTTCCACTTAAACACATCCCCGACCCATCTTGCTAGAGGGGAGACGTAGGTTGTTACTATTATGAGTGGGTCGCATCACAAATTGGCCTTGATTGTGTGGCACGCTTGCCGACATATTAGCAGAACAGACCCCCACTCTTCTATCGGAAGCGTCAAACCCAATCACATGGACCCGGCCGTTGCCTTTTCCAGACCGCTCGGAACGAACTTGGGCCTCAGATGTTCCTATGGGAAGTGGCAGGCGTCACTCGGCGCTGCGGTCTCTCGGCTGTATAAAAAGCGGGGGGCCGCACCCAACAGTCGTTGGAGCCTACCCCAAATAGCGTGCTTGATTTCTCTATTTGAATTTTATAGCTTGTCACTATGACAAGAGCAGTAACTCATCCCCCGAGCGAGTTTAAGGTATAACCTTTGGCCAAAGTAGGTTAGGCGATTATTCCATGCAAACGTCACGGATACTGGAATCGTTTGGAGACGAAGAACGTCGGATGGAGACGAGTCTTCGCCCAGCCACATTAAGCGAATATGTGGGTCAGGCCGAGATTAAGAAAAACTTACAAGTCTATATGCAGGCGGCTAAGAACCGGGGAGACGCGCTCGATCATGTGATCCTCTACGGCCCCCCTGGTCTTGGGAAGACCACCCTTGCGCATATTATTACCAGGGAAATGGAGGTCAACTTGAAGGCCACGTCGGGCCCCGCCATAGAAAAACCCGGGGACTTGGCCGCCATTTTGAGCAACCTCGCCGAGGGAGACGTTTTCTTTATTGATGAAATCCATCGGCTCCATCCCGCCATTGAAGAAGTCCTCTATCCCGCCATGGAAGATTTTAAGATTGATCTGATTATTGGTCAGGGGCCGTCTGCCAAAATGCTGAAGTTGAACATCCCGCACTTTACCCTTGTGGGGGCAACCACGCGCGCGGGGCTACTCACCTCCCCTTTGCGTGACCGATTTGGTGTCGTTTGCCGATTGGCGTTTTATAGGCCGGAGGAGCTTGAAGAGATTGTCCTGCGTTCTGCCCATATTTTGCAGGTCTCTATTGACCTACCGGCCGCCAGGGAGATTGCCACGCGCGCGCGCGGGACGCCGCGGATTGCCAACCATCTTTTGAGACGCGTGAGAGATTTTGCCGAGGTGCAAGGAAGCGGCTACATTGACCTTTCCATCGCACAAAACGCCCTTACCCAAATGGGCATTGATGGTGCCGGCTTTGATGCGATGGACAGGAAGTTGCTCCTTTTACTGATTGAAAAATATATGGGAGGGCCCGTAGGGATAGACACGTTGGCCAGTGCCATGAGCGAGGAGCGGGGAACGCTTGAAGATGTTTACGAGCCGTATCTGATTCAGGGGGGTTATTTAGATCGAACGGCGCGTGGACGGATAGCCACGGAGGCTGCCTATCGCCACTTCAACCGTCCATTCCCGCACGCGGTTCAGCCGCGTCTGTTGTAGGGATTGACCTGCCTCACTCACGAGATGATGCCGCCGCCTACCACACAGTCCCCTTGATAAAAAACGACGGACTGTCCGGGGCTGGTACCCGGCTGTGGAGATTGAAACCGCAGATGGGCGCGGGTTTGAGACAGAGGGGTTAGCTCAGCCTCTTTCGGGGTAGCGCGGTACCGTATTCTGGCTTGTACCTGCATGGATTCGGACGGCACGCCTCCACCGCCCCAAACAACGTCTTTGACCATTAACGTCTCTTGTTGTGACATTTGACCAACGACCACCTCGTTGGTCTCGGGGCGAAGCGCCGTAACATAAGTGCGTTCCCCCAAGGCTATACCCAAACCGCGCCTCTGCCCGATGGTGTAAAAGGCTATCCCCTCATGCTTACCCACTACCTCTCCCAATGTCGTCACAATTGCGCCCGGATGGATAGATTCCGGGTGGTGTTCCCGTAAAAACGCCCTATAATCTTTTTGGGTGACAAAACAAACTTCCTGAGATTCTAAAATGTCCTCATAGGGTAACCCGAGCGCTTCCGCCTTCTGATAGACCGCTTCTTTATGCATCGTCCCCAGTGGAAACAAAAGCGGCGCTAACTGCTCCTGCCGCAGGCGATAGAGGAAATAGCTTTGATCTTTCTTGGTATCCATGCTTTGATATAGATGATAACGTCCATGAATGTATTCAAGACGGGCATAATGGCCGGTCGCGAAGTAGTCTGCTCCCAATTGTTTGGCGATTTCTAATAGTCGCCCAAACTTGACGCGCTCGTTACACCGTACACAAGGGTTGGGTGTCTGGCCTGCAAGATAAGTATCACAAAAATCATCAATGACCTCTTTTTGAAAGGTTGTCTGATGATCCATAACATAATGCGGGATATCAAGAAGTTTTGCTACGTGACGGGCAAGCCCCACCTTGCAACAGGAGCGGTCTTGCCACCGCACTTGCCCTTCTTCTTCCTTCCAGAGGATTAAGGTAACGCCAATGACGTCATAACCTGCCTCCTTGAGAAGGGCCGCTGCAACGGCAGAATCTACCCCGCCACTCATACCGACGACGACTTTTTGGCTTCCCAAATCTGACCCTCGTTGAGTTAACGCTTCTTATTATCTGACGGCGCCTCTTGCGGTGATAAAGCGGCGCTATCAGATACTAGGTTATCGGATTGACCGCTAAAATTAGCCCCCTCGTCAATGATGAGGGTATGGGCGTGCACCGTGCCGCACAGGCGTGCCGTAGCCAAAAGATGAACCTTTTGCTTGGCAAAGACGGTGCCTGTGATCTGGCCACAAACGATCAGTGTATCGGCATAAATATCTGCCGTAATGACGGCATTCTCTCCCACGATTAATGTCCCCACCGTATGAATCTGTCCCTCCATCTTACCATCCAGACGGACAGTCCCGGTGTACGACAGGCTCCCCTTGATGTTGGCGTCCTTACCTAAAAAGCCGGCCAACTGATTATTATTATTCGATTTCTTCTTCCAAAACATCAGAGGGTCCTTACTCCAGCAGTTTTTCTAGGATACGCTCCCGATCATTCGGAGAGGCGTACGAAATGCGAATCTCTCCCCCTTTTTTGTGTTCCACAAGACGCACCCGTGTGCCTAGAGAAAACCGAAGACGGTCTTCTACCGCGGCAATATCGGCGTCGTTCCTCCTACTAGAAACGCCGTGCGCCTTTCGGTTGGCACCACCGGGCATCTTTTTTACCCATGCCTCCGTCTCACGCACGGATAAGGTACGCGACTGAATATCCCTGGCAAGACGAACCTGATCGGATCGGCTCTTCAGCATAAGGAGTGCCTTAGCATGTCCCATGGTGACGGTTCCATCCTCAAGACATGGCCATATCTCCTTGGGAAGTTGTAGGAGTCTCAGAAAATTGGACACCGAAGAACGGTCTATCCCCACACGCGCCGCAACGGTTTCTTGCGTCAACGAAAAATCGGAGGTTAATTTAGCATAGGCATTTGCCTTTTCAAGCGGGTTAAGGTCTTCCCGTTGCAAGTTTTCAATCAACGCCCACTCCACCATTTCTTGAGGCTGTACGTCTTTTATGATGGCGGGGATTTTTGAAAAACCCGCAAGCTGCGAGGCGCGCCAACGTCTCTCTCCGGCAATCAGCTCAAAACGATCATTCTCCTTTGCTTTTACCATAATGGGTTGAATCAGACCATGCCGCTTCAACGAATCGGCAAGTTGCGATAGCTTGGCCGGATCAAAGTGCTTTCTCGGCTGATACCGGTTGGGAACAATTTTGTCTATAGGTATCTGTGTGATTCCACCCAAAGCGTGGCCCGTCGCATCAACGGTAAATGACGGGTCAGGTAGGAGGGCGGCCAAGCCTTTCCCTAGCTCTCTTTCTGCAAGTCCGTGTCCTAGTGCTTTACGCAGCATGGGTCATGACCTCCTTGGCTAAGGCAAAATAGGCCTGTGCGCCCTTGGACCCTACATCATAATCAAGAACCGGTCGCCCGTGGCTAGGCGCCTCTGCAAGAATAATATTCCGGGGAATCGTACTTTCTAAAACCTTGTCATTAAAGTGGCCTTGAACCTCATCAAAAACTTGGCGATTTAAATTATTTCGACCGTCAAACATGGTGAGCAAAATTCCTTCTATCTGTAACGCGGGATTTAGGGACTGCCTGACCTGCTCAATGGTTTTTAAGAGATGCTGCAGCCCTCGCATGGCGTAGTATTCACACTGCATGGGGATCAAAACCGAATGGGCTGCCGTGAGGGCGTTGAGCGTTAATAGGCCAAGCGAGGGCGGGCAATCCATGATAATATAATCATACCGCTCAGCCGCTTTCCCAAGGCCGGTTTTTAGAACAAACTCCCGACCATAAGCGCCCACCAGTTCCACTTCCGCGCCCACAAGATTGATATTGGCGGGGACCAGGTGCAACCACGGGGTCGTTGACTTAAAGACCAACTCTAAAATCTCTTTGCGACCGGTAAATAGGTCGTATACGCTAACCGGTAAGTGCGTTGTGGAAAACCCCAGACCGTCCGTTGCATTGCCTTGAGGATCGAGGTCAATCAGCAGGACCTTCTTTCCAGATACCGCAAGGGATGCCGAGAGGTTAATGGCGGTGGTCGTCTTGCCAACCCCACCTTTCTGATTAACAACTGCGATAACCTTCCCCATAGAGGTACCAACAAAAGACTGATTTTAACATAACTTGCCGCTTGCCGTACCTTCTCGAACAACAACTCCTTTTTGGGCAAGAAAGGCCTTTACTTGTTGGATGGTGTAGGTTTGATAATGAAAGATAGAGGCCGCCAGCGCCGCGTCCACCCCTGGTATCATCAAGGCCTCATAAAAGTGATCGAGCGTTCCGACACCGCCGGATGCAATCACGGGAACGGAAACAGCGCGAGAGACGGCGCGGAGGAGGTCAATATCATAGCCTATCTTTGTCCCATCCCGATCCATGCTGGTTAAGAGTATTTCGCCGGCGCCTATGTCCGCCATCTTTCCAGCCCAGACAACGGCATCCATACCGGTGGCGCGGCGCCCGCCATGTGTAAAAACTTCCCATAGGTTGTCTTCCATACCCATCCGGTGTTTGGCGTCTATGGCCACCACAATGGTGGAGCGACCAAATTGTTGGGCGGCGTTCTCAACAAACTCCGGATGAGAAACGGCGGTCGTGTTGATAGACACCTTGTCGGCCCCCGCCGACAAAAGCGCGTAGACGTCGTCTAGTGTCCGCACGCCACCTCCTACCGTGAGCGGCATGGAAATCGCCTCCGCCGTTTGTCTCACAACATTTAGGAGCGTCCCACGCCCCTCGGAAGAAGCGGTGATATCGAGGAAGCAAAGCTCGTCTGCCTCTTGTTCCTCATAAGCGGCTGCAATCCGAGCGGGGTCGCCGGCATCCTTCAAGTGAAGGAACTGTGTCCCCTTCACCACACGGCCGTCACATACATCCAAGCATGGGATAATCCGTTTAGCAAGCATGAAAGGGTGCGGTAGAAGAAAGCATAGAGAGGGGTAGGGCGCCGGAATAGAACGCCTTGCCGATAACGGCGCCTTCTACTCCGGGGATTTGTGAGAGGCGCTTTATCTGATTGGCCGATGAAATGCCCCCTGAGGCAATCACAGGGACCCCTACCCGTGCAGTGATCGCTTCATAGAGATCGAAATTAGGGCCTGATAACATTCCGTCTTTTTCAATATCCGTCAAAATGAGCCCTGCTATCCCTAACGTCTGCATTTTGTCTACAAGATCTACGGTTCTCAAAGGGAGAACCTCTTTCCAGCCATGGATAGCCACCTTTCCGGACTTGGAATCAACGCCTGCAATGATTTGACGAGGAAATTGGGATGTCATGGTCCGTACCAATAATTCGTCTTGTACCACGGACGTTCCGAGAATCACCCAAGACGCCCCGGCGTCAAGGTAGGCCCGTGCCATCTCAATGGATCGAATCCCCCCCCCTACTTGTACAGGGATTTGTACGTTCTTAAGTATCTTTTGAATAAGCGCGGCATGAACGGCTTTTCCGGAAACGGCGCCGTCTAGGTCAACGATGTGAAGTCGCGTAGCCCCTGCCGATACAAACCCACAAGCTATCGCCACCGGATCGTCCGAATACACCTGCTCGGTGTCCATCCGTCCCTGCGTCAATCGAACGCATCGTCCATCCTTAATGTCTATAGCGGGAATAAGGGTTATCACGTGGTCGGGGATAAAGTATAGGGGAAGAAGAGGCTGCTGACACGAACCGTCGATACGCTCTTAGGCTCCGGCATAATCTCGTAAGCCTCATTGCCTTACTAAATCCCGTCAATGATCGCGTTTAAGGTTGCGCTTGGGCGCATGGCCTTCGCCGTCTTGACAGGATCAGGGCGGTAATAGCCGCCAATATCCTGGGGCCTTCCCTGTGTTTCCTGAAGCTCGGAAAGAATCTTTGCCTCATTGTCCTGAAGCCGCTTTGCCACGGGAGTGAAGCGTGTTTGAAGGTCTTTGTCGCTCGTCTGCGCCGCCAGGGCCTCTGCCCAGTATAGAGCGAGGTAAAAATGGCTTCCCCTGTTATCTAGCTCGCCAACCTTACGGGCAGGTGTCCTGTTAAAGTCGAGTATCTTTCCGTTTGCCGCATCCAGCGTATCTGCCAAGGTCTGCGCCTTTTTATTCTTGAATACCGTGGCAAGGTGTTCAAGCGATACGGCCAGCGCTAAATATTCTCCAAGAGAATCCCATCGGAGATACCCTTCTTCCAAAAACTGCTGAACATGTTTAGGGGCAGAGCCTCCCGCGCCGGTTTCAAAAAGTCCTCCGCCATTCATCAGCGGAACAATGGATAACATTTTTGCGCTGGTACCAAGTTCCAATATTGGGAACAGATCAGTCAGGTAATCACGCAAGACATTTCCCGTAACGGAGATGGTGTCTTTTCCTTCTCTCATGCGATCTAGTGAAAACCGGATCGCTTCTACCGGAGACATAATCTTGATCGTCAGTCCCGTTGTGTCATGATTCTTTAAGTAGGTGTTGACTTTTTCGATAAGGGCAGCCTCGTGTGCCCTGCCCCGGTTGAGCCAGAAAACAGCCGGCGCTCCGGTCGCCTTCGCGCGGGTTACCGCCAATTTGATCCAGTCTTGTATGGCCGCATCTTTCGTCTGGCACATACGAAAGATATCCCCTTCTTCCACGTTTATCTCCAGTAGGCTCTTCCCGGAAGCATCCACCACACGAATCGTTCCGTCTGCCGGAGCCTTAAACGTTTTGTCGTGCGATCCATACTCCTCCGCTTTCTGTGCCATCAGACCCACATTGGGGATGCTCCCCATTGTTCTAGGGTCAAACGCGCCATGACGTTTACAGTGTTCAATCACCTCTTGGTAGATGCCGGCGTAACAAGCATCCGGGATGACGGCCTTAACATCGTGAAGCCCTCCATCCGGGCCCCACATCTTTCCGCCTTCGCGAATCATCGCGGGCATGGATGCGTCCACAATCACGTCACTCGGCACATGCAGATTTGTAATCCCTTTGTCGGAGTTTACCATCGCAACGCCGGGCCGATTTTCATAACAGGCCGAAAGGTCCGCTTTAATTTCTGACTTTTTTACTTCAGGGAGTGTCGTGATTTTTGCGTAAAGGTCACCCAGGCCATTATTCGGATCAAAACCGATCTCTTTTAGCACGGTCGCATGTTTTTCAAGAACGTCCTTAAAAAAAACGGAAACGACATGACCAAACATAATAGGGTCAGAGACCTTCATCATTGTGGCTTTCAGGTGTAGGGAGAAGAGCACTCCTTTCGCCTTTGCATCGTCTATCTCTTTTGCGATGAACTGACGTAAGGCCTTGCAGTTTAGGACAGAGACGTCAATAACTTCATCCGCTTCAAGTGCGATTTTTTCCTTAAGGACGGTTGTCTTTCCATCGAGGCCGACAAACGCAATCTTGACACTCCCTGCGGAGGTAACGGCAACCGACTTTTCGCTGCTGTAGAAGTCACCGCCGTTCATGTGTGCAACATGTGTCCTTGAGTTGGGGCTCCATGCGCCCATTTTGTGCGGGTTCTTTTTTGCGTAATTTTTGATAGAGACAGACGCTCGGCGGTCGGAGTTCCCTTCTCTTAAGACGGGATTGACTGCGCTTCCTAAAACCTTTCCATACCGAGACTTGACCTCTTTTTCCACATCATTTTTGGGGGCTTCTGGATAGTCGGGAACGGCATAGCCGGAAGACTGTAGCTCGGAAATAGCGGCCTTCAACTGCGGGACAGAAGCGCTGATATTCGGCAACTTGATAATATTTGCCTCTAGGCGCTTGGTCATCTCGCCCAACTGGGTGAGGGCGTCGGGGATTCTTTGGTTCTCTGTCAGGTTTTCTGGAAAGTTTGCCAAGATCCTTCCCGCAAGAGAGATATCCGCCGTTTCAACGGCAACACCGGCGGCCTTTGTAAATGCATTAACGATTGGAAGTAGCGAATACGTTGCCAGGGCGGGCGCTTCATCGGTTTGTGTGTAAACAATCTTTGCAGTCATCTGTCCCTCCTTAAGTTCACTTAACCGTGACTATTGCCTTGTTTAGCTCAAGGGCACCTCTAAAAACCGTCACAAGGCGGCTTGAAGTGCAAGGGCTACTACGCACAGGAACCGCAATGTACAGCGGTGTACATGAGGATTCCGAGCACAGCAGCTCACAGCAATTGTGCTGCGCAGTAGGTTTTTAGAGGTGCCCTAAAGAGGAAGCGGGCCGTTTGAGTCGGTTTATCCCGCCCGACTCTTCAGAGGGAACCCCCCGTGCGATTCTACGCCAGACAAGACCATAAGATCAACTGACCGCATTGCCTCATCAAAAATCTACCCCAACGGGGATCGTTGCCTCAATTCAGGTAGATTCCTTCGTGAGGCAATATGCTACCTTCCGTTCCTGATTTTGGACTGTCACATGACAGCAAATGAAGTATCTGACAATGATTTACCTCGACCACAATGCAACCCCCCCATTCTACCCGAAATCTTTGACGAAATGGCGCCTATCTCAAGGACACCTCTAAAAACCTACTACGCGTCCAACTGCTGCCCACCCCAAAACATTCAAACATTGTTTTGGGGGCCCCGGTGCGTTGCGCGGGCGTGACGACGCCTGCGGCGCTCGGAGTCCTCATGCACACCGCGTACATTGCGGTTCCTGTGCGTAGTAGCCCTTGCATTTCAAGCCGCCTTGTGACGGTTTTAGAGGCGCCATTAATACGCGTCAAAATTAATCGCCTCAAAAAAAATATCCTCTCTGGAGGGGAGGCTGACCTTTTCTCCCAGTGCTTTAATGATCAGATTTAAGGGAGAAGGTTTCAGCGTTTCCGGCAATTTCATTCCGGGTTTCGTCTTTGCGTTGAGTAAATTCAATCCCATACACATTTTTAATGGGGCGCTTTTCTTTTTAAGAAGGGCTTCGCTAAACTCTTCCCGCTCACTCATCAGCGCGTGTATCGGCGGTATATGCGTTGCCGCAACCACACTTTTCCCGTTGGCATAGTATTGGGCTGCGGGATTATTTAGGCGCCAGGCTACCCTTTCTCTCTCCCAGCATTCCCTGAAAAATCTCCCCGTATGGTCATTGACCGCTACCGTTCCTGTGAATAATTTAACTTCCAGCGGGGCGACCAGTGAAAACCCGAGTTTATGAATAAAAGCATGGGAACTGTTTTGATTCGCGACCCCAATCGCAAAACGGTATCCCAATTCCGAGCCCAGCGCATAGGTTCGCTGCGCAAGTCGAGTAAATAGTCCTCTCCCCTGGTGTCCAGGGTCCGTTGCCGTATTTAGCGACAGCAATCCCCTAATTTCTTCGTCTCCAAGGATATATTCCACCGGAATCGTTACGTAATGTGCCGCCACTTCGTCCCCCCAAAAAGCATCAAACCCGATCACGCTTCCCGAAGGGTTTTGCCGGTATTGCCAGTCAAGAAAAGCGACTGAATATTTCTTGACGCATGGGAACACGCGGGTCAGTAGACCCGCGTAGGCCCTTAGCTCCGTTTCTGATGTGCCCGTTCTCTTAAACGTATATTCCATTGACCCGCGCGGACGAAGGACAAAAATCTAACCGGCCGGATGGGCAAATAACCGTTCCACTACCCCTACCCTTGTTCGTTATGAAAAACAGGGTCTATATACCGGCCAATAAAATCCCTGGTTTCCTTTTCAAACGCGTGAAACGGGAGATGAAACCGTTTTTCGTAAAAGAGAGGCGTATGAGGCGGCAGATGATAGTCAAGCGCACCCAGTGGCCGGAGAGGCTCGTGTCTTCTGATGACCAGCCTATAGAAAAGATCGGGAAAGAGACCCACCCATGTCTTCCACTGGCTCTTGTGGTATCGGCAAAGAAGCGCCGCTTTCACGCCTTCCTTAAAAGAGAGTTTTCGCGTATTAAGACCTATGCCATTGGGGATGAATTTCAATACACGAAAGAAGGGACCGAGGCAAGTGCCGTTATTGTAGCCGCAGAACTCAAACAGTGGCAGGCCCAATCGTTTGCCTACTGCCACGCCCACTAAATGTGCGGCATCATGATCGGGGTGCCCTCCTTCCCATGCCATTAAATAAAGACGCGACAGGGCATGAGGTAAGACCTTGCCAACGGCATGATAAATGGCTTCTAGATTTTTGTAGGACTGTCCATCGCGAAACCCGTAGTCTATTCCCACAAAAAAAAGGTGCTTGCCCGGAACCCCCAGGGATTGCAAGGCTCGCAGGCTTTCTTGGGCACGTGTTTTGGACGATACGCCGTAGGCCTGTCCGTCGGTTGTGAAAAGGCAGTACACCTCGTTTCCCAGGCCCACCTCAAAGCCGATGCGAGAGGCGGCAAAACACTCATCGTCCGGATGTGCGAATATGAAGAGGACCTTTTCCGACACCGTCCACGGCCCAGACCACGTCTCCAACCTAGCATGTGGGCATGCGATATATCTACGGACCCGTTGGGCTTAAGACCCCCCTCAAAAAAACACCGGCAGGAGTAAGGGCTTCTTAACCTGATTTGAACGGAAGAATGGTTTGCGGTATCATCCCCGTGCTCCCGACTGTGGTGTTCACCGATTTAAAGAATAGTAAAGAAGTATGATACGGCCGGCAAACGCTTAAGGGAATCATGGCCAAGCTTGGGGTGAATGTTGATCATGTGGCGGCCGTTCGGCAGGCGCGGCTAGGAAAAGAACCGGACCCGGTGGTGGCTGCCATTTTAGCCGAAATCGGCGGGGCCGACGGCATCGTGGTGCACCTTCGTGAAGACCGTCGGCATATCCAGGAACGCGACCTTAGACTGCTGCGTGAAATTGTCAAAGGACATCTCAACCTAGAGATGGCCGCCGAAGAATCGGTGGTTAACATCGCGCTTGACGTTAAACCGGATACGGTGACACTCGTTCCGGAACGGCGAAACGAACTGACCACCGAGGGGGGCCTCAACGTCGCGGCCAACCTGGACACACTGGAGCCGGTGGTTCACGCATTGCACGATGTGGGCATTATCGTATCGTTCTTTGTTGATCCGGAACCCGCGCAGATTAAGGCCGCTGCCCGTCTCTTGGCAGATCGCGTTGAAATTCATACCGGCCACTATGCCGATACGGAGGATCAAGCAACGGCCTTACATAGTATTCAGGCCGCCGCGACGCTTGCCGAAAGGCTTAATCTGGGCGTGAGTGCAGGTCACGGCCTTAATTATCGCAATGTGGGGCCTATCGTTCGGATACGGGAAATTACCGAGCTAAACATTGGCCACAGTATCATCGCACATGCCCTTTTTGTCGGTATCGAACAGGCCGTGCGCCAGATGAGAGTGCTCACACGGTGAACCCTTCCACCATGAAAGTTGTCACGGCGTCTGAGATGAAGTCCCTTGATCGGGCCGCCACGCAGGAGTTTGGTATCCCATCGTTGCTCCTCATGGAAAATGCAGGTCGCGGTATCGTAGATCAGATGGAACAGGCGCTTGGGCCTATGCGTGGAAAACGGGTCGTTGTCTTCTCCGGTTCCGGAAATAACGGCGGTGACGGCCTGGTGGCCGCGCGACACCTGACCATGCGCGGGGCACACGTGGCGGTCTTTTTACTCGCTCCACCCCGTAAGGTCGCGGGGGATGCCGCCATTTCACTGGCTATCTGGCAAAAAATGGGTGGGCGCATCCAATACGATTTAGCAGACGCAGCGTCGCTGATACGAGAGAGTATCATTGTTGATGCCTTATTGGGTACGGGGCTATCTCATCCCGTTTCCAGTGTTTATGCGGAAGCCATTGCGTTGATCAACCGATCAGGTCGTCCGGTTGTTTCTATAGACATCCCTTCCGGAATCTGTGCCGATACGGGAGCGGCTTTAGGAACCGCCGTACGGGCGGATTACACCTCTACGTTAGCCATGCCAAAGCGCGGGCTTTTTGTTCAGGATGCTCTGGAGCATCGAGGGAAATTGGGTGTGGTGGACATTGGACTACCCAAAGCACTCATTGACGGGACGGATATTGCTACAGAGCTCATCACCTCATTATCCGGGTTTCCACCGCCTCGTCCGGCCGGTGCCCACAAAGGCACCGCCGGACATTTGCTCGTCGTTGCAGGATCCGTGGGCGCCATGGGAGCAGCCGCCATGACCGCCATGGCAGCGTTCCGATGTGGTGCCGGGCTCGTGACGGTGGGCCATCCACAATGTCAAACGGCCGGGCCAAACTTGTCGGCCGTTGTGGAGGCTATGACGCTTCCCCTCCCGGAGACAGCCACTGACACGCTATCTGCCGATGCCAGGCAGAGCCTGGCTTCCGCGATGATTGGGAAACGGGCGGTTGCCATTGGGCCGGGGCTTTCACGACACCTAGAGACCCAACAGGTCATTCTCGATTGTATCGCCGATTGTCCCGTGCCTATGGTCATTGATGCCGACGCCCTACACGCCGTTTCCCATCAATTAGATATTTTGAAGGGCAAGAAACTGATACTTACCCCGCATCCGGGTGAAATGGGGGTTTTAATAGGACGATCTACGGAGTACGTTCAAAAGAATCGTTTTGAAACTGCTTCCGAATTTGCTAAAAACTGGGGGGTTGTCCTCGTCCTAAAAGGCGCACATACCATCATCGCTCTGCCGGACGGGACGATGCGAATCAACAACACAGGCAACCCGGGGATGGCAACTGCGGGCACGGGCGATGTCTTAACCGGCATGATCGCCGGTTGGCTTGTTCAGGGAGTGAATATTGCCACGGCGGCCACATGGGGCGTGTATCTGCACGGCCTAGCAGGTGATATCGCAGCCTGTGCAACCGGCCGGTTAAGCCTAATGGCCTCCGACCTTATCGCAAATATTCCCAAAGCCATCGAGACCGTCACCTTAAACGCGTCCTCTTAGGGAAGTGCCTTGACGCTTACACAAATTACCTTCTTCTTTTTGCTGATTATCAGCGCCGTTGCTATTGCGATGGTAGTGCATTCGTGGCTTGATAAACGACGTATCCGACGCAGTCTTCTTGTCCTGACGGACCATCTCTTGGGGACACTCTCCCAGGAGCACGGCCTTGATTACCCCAAGTTTTCCGGCACGTATGAAGACAGGAAATGTGATCTTTTTTTTAGTGTCGTAAAGGTTGGTCGGAAACACATCCTCTACTATATCTATAACCTCCAGGCGGCCATCTCCTATGATTTGTTGCTCATCAAGCCCCATTATTTTAAACCCATTCAAGATCCATCGGACTTTTCAGGGCGTTGTGGCACCAAGCTTTCGGAATTGCTCCCCCATTATCATGCCTATTCTCATCGTCCGTCTGAGATCGCGCCGCTTTACACGTCTACGGAATGGAAGCAACATCTTAAAACGTTGGATGGGTTTACCACGCTACAGTTTGGCCCGGACGCTCTGGTTATTGGCAAGCCCTACGACGGGGACACCGACGTCAACGTACCGCATATTTTGAGAAACTTGTCCACCCTACACAAGATCGCCTCCGAGATGGAGAGGAACCCATAACAGCGACTAACTATACTGCCGTTGAACGGTCACATATCCTTCGC
>SBBL01000007.1 GCA_005239745.1 Candidatus Troglogloeales bacterium
CATTTGATCCAATATATTGATAACAGGCTTCGACAGAAACACTTCATGCCGCAAGAACACCTCAAGCAAATTATTGTGGGCTTCAGACAGTTTTAATAAATTGGACTGTAAGACCGTTTCATCAGGACTGATATCGTGGGGCCTTACTGAGTTTATCCGCGGCGTGCATGCTCGGGCCGCACGCCAACACTCCGTAATCGCTTCAAGTTCAAATTCCGACAAGCGTTGTCGCAAATAATTACCATGCTTTAAGGTGGCATCCTGTCTTTGGAGCCTGGCGTCAATCTCACCCCTTCCAGTCTACCATCCGATCGGCACCGCGATGGTGCGACCATCTTCCCTTTCTTCTCTGATTCTATCGGTTTCTATCCACTCTTCATGCCATTCGTCTTCCCTGCGGTCTCTCGCACAATCTGGGCATAGGTAACCTGAAAATAGACCAGCCGACTCTGGCCTTTGCTCACCCCAAAAACCTGTCTCATACGAAAACCTGCTTCCACATTTAGAACAACTGGTGGATTCTAGCGCCATGGCTAAGTCAATGACCTCCAACGCGTTACGGATTGTCTGCCATCAGCAATCTTGCCAGCATTACTGGACTTTTATGACGAGATTTCTGAAAGCAATATTTCAAAATCACCATAGTCGTAAGGTGGACGCTTACGTACCGCCAACACGTCTATGACGCAATCGGCCTCGGTAATCGCGTACACAATCCGCCATTGGTCCAGCGGATACGCCATAGCTCAACTTCAACGTCTTCCGGCGTTTTCAGCGTTTTGCTGCCCGACGGATGAGGGTTCTCTTCCAATCCATCAATGACGCCCTTGACTCGCTGACGCATATGACCGGGCAGATTTCTGATTTCACGCAATGCTTGTTGCGTGACGTAAACCGTATAACGGCTCACTCCACCTCTCCCGCCACGCTTTTCCATTCTCGCCAACCGGCGCGTTTGCGGTCTCCTCCGGCTGCCTTCAGTTCAACGAAGGCCTGTCGGGCAATCTGTAAATCTTCAAGCGTTTCCAGCCACTCGACCAGCGCTTCCCAGTCCTCAGCCCCTAGGATAGCCAGCCGCTTTCCTTTCGCGGTTACAAATTGAACGGATTGCAGGACGTCCAGTCCAGTCATTTCGACACCTCCACGTTCAGTCGGATGCGATATGAGACTAACCCATCGTGCTCACTTTTGCTACCTGTTCTTCCCCACCGTAACCGTAAACTTTGCCTTCACGGGCTTGCCCGTACCGCGTGCGATAACGGCCTCGATCTCCCACGCCCCGCGCATCGCAAAGTCCGCCGTTCCTTCATAGACGCCCTTCTCGCCATGCTTTGCGTCAATGCTTTCGATCTCCATGCCGGGCATCGCCATCGTGTAGTTTAGCGTTACCTTTGCATCGGTCACCGGCGCGCCTTTGGAGAGAACCGTGAGACGCAGCCGGTTCTCCCCCTTTTGGGGCGGTTCTGGATCGGTTGCAAGCGACAGGGTCAAATCTCCCACCGTCTGTTCCCGTGAAGAAGGCGGCGACTCCATTTTCATCCCGCTCATGTCCATCCCCTCCATCCCAGCCATCCCCTTCATCCCCTTCATTCCACCCATTCCGGCCATCCCCTCCATCCCGGCCATTTCCATTTCGCCCATCTGGGCTTGTTCCATCTGGATGCCGCCCATGCCGAGCATCCCCATCATGTTCGTCGCGGCCATCAACTGACTCTCCGAATCAATCAGGAAGTTGCCGGAGGTCACCACCCGCTCCCCCGCGGAGAGGCTTGCCAGAACGGGATAAAAACCACCGGTCTTATGCCCGACCGTCACCTCCCTCGGCTCATATGCTCCGCCGCCTTTATCCACGAAAACCAGCTTGCGCGTCCCCGAATCGAGAACGGCCTCATGGGGGACGGCCAGTTGCGTCTCGCCGATCGTTTTGATCTCGACGTTTCCGTACATCCCCGGTTTGAGTTTGCCATCCGGATTGGGAAACTCCAGCCGAACCTTTACCGTCCGCGTTTCGTTGTTGAGATAGGGGTCAATATAGACGACCTTCCCGTCGAAGGACTTACCCGGATAGGCGGTGAGGGTCACGGTCGCATCCGCTCCCATCTTGACCCGCGCCAGTTCATGCTCGTAGACGTTGGCGTTGAGCCAGACCGTCGAGAGATCGGCAATCTCGTACAGGCTCATCTCCGGCGTGGCAAACATGCCGGCGACCGCCATCTTCTTTGTGACGATGCCGTTTGCCGGGGCGTGGATCGTCGTCTCCCGCTGCGACTTGCCGTCCCGTTCCAACTGTGCGATCTGGTTCTCCGTCATGCTCCAGAGGCGCAGCCGATCCCGCGCCGCCGCCACCTGCGACTCGGCGCCGGTACGGACATGGGCGACCGGGCTTGCCGTTACCCGCGCAAGCGTCCGCTTGGCCAGCAGATATTCTTCCTGGGTTGCGACCAGGTCCGGGCTGTAAAGCGCGAGAAGCGGCTCCCCTTTTTTTACCGGCTTTCCGGTATAGTCCACATGTAACCGGGTGATCCAGCCCGGAACACGCAGATTCACCTGCCGAACACGCCGCTCGTCATAGTCCACAGTGCCGACGGTATGGATGCGGGTTTCTAGCGGTTGTTCCGTCACCTCCGCCGTTTTGACTCCGATGAGTTGCCTGCGCTCCTGAGGCACCGTCACCGCGGCTTGCGTGCCGCTGGATGAGCCGCCCTGCTGTCCCATCTCCATCCCACCCATGTCCATTCCCGCCATCGGGTCGCTTTCGGAAGAGGCCATCAGTTGCGCCGGTATCTCGATGTACCAGAGCGTTCCCACCCCCATCAGGGCGACGAGCACGCCGCCTAAAAAAATTGAAAGGTTTTTCCCGTTCATCGTCTCCTCCTTTATCAGATTGTTTCTACCTCCTCCCCCCTTGTGGGGGAGGATTGAGGTGGGGGGACAGGCGTCTTACCATTTCCCCTCATCCCAACCTTCCCCCCCAAGGGGGGAAGGAGAAACGTCGCATTAAAATTTCAATTCCTCTCCCACGCTCCGCTCCATCTCCGCGACCGATTGCCAAAACTGTGCCAGTGTTCCAACGTACTCCAGTTGCAAATCAAGCAGGTCCCGCGCACTCTCAATCAAATGCACGAAATCTACCCGACCCACCTGATACCCGATCCGGTTTGATTCCAGCGCCTGCTCGGCCTGCGGCAGCAGACCTGTTGGATAGACCTCGATGATCTGTTCCGCCGTTTTGATCCGCGTAAAAAGGTCCTTCACTTCAAACAACGTTTGGTTGCGGAGGGCGACCTGCTCCGCACGGGCAGACGCCTCCTCCGCAGCGGCCTGCCGGGCACGGGCATCGTATTTCTCTCTGAAAACTCCGGTGAGGTTCATTTTGAAATTGGCCTGCCACTGGTTGGGATTGCCATGTACGTTCCAGTACATGACCTCGACCATGACATCGGGCAGGTGGTTTTTGTCCGCCAGCAGCCGAGCTTGGCGGCTCTTCTCGACCGTCAACTCTGCCCCCTTCATCTCCGGACGCTGCTTGAGCGCCCGTTCGATCAACGCCTCGAAGGTGAGGGGAAATGGACGGTATTCCAGCGGTTCAACGTCCCCCAACGCCGCCTCCAACGGACGATTGAGCAGGGTGTTGATCTCGGCGAGGTTGGATATCTGCTCCTGCCGCATCGTTAGCAGGCTGTTGTGCAGCTTCGATAATTCGACCTGCGCCTTGAGCGACTCCTGCTGCGAGGACTGCCCGACGGCATACTTTCGGTTGGCGACGTCAATGAACTCTTCCAAAAGCGCCTGATGCTCGACGTGCAGGTCAATATTCTTTTGAATGAGGAAGCGATGGAAATAGGCCGCCTTCACCCGCGCCGTGACCTCACCCACCTTCGCCCGATAATCCTGTTCCATAACCTCCGACCCCTTGCGGGCAACAGCCCCTCTCAATGCCAGCTTCCCGGGAAACGGGAAGCTCTGGCCGATCCCCACCCACGTCTCGTCGGCACGTCCCACGTTCAGGGACGATGGAATCCCCCATTGCGTGAGGGTCAGTTGCGGATCGTCAAGCGCGCTGGCCTGTGGAATCTCTTCTTTGGACGCCATCCAACGTTGCTTGGACGACAAGACCTCCGGGTTGTTCGCCAGCGCTTCATCAATCAATGTGGTCAACCCCTCTAGATTACCGGTTTCCAAGACAGCACCCACCCTGACAGGCCAATACAAAAAGCTGATCGCCAAGAAGGCAGCGACGTATCTTTTAGGGAGAGTACCGATATCCATTTTTGATCCGAAAACGACGGCAATGCCCGCAACGAGATCACCCCCAACAGGGGACGTACGCATCCGCGCAAAATCAGGTGTGAAGTTAGGGCTTTAAATACGCAGGGAACGGGCAAGCAAATAGCGGGTGGGAGGAGACATCCGATCATTCGCCACTGGAGACGAGAGTGGGTTTAATACAGCCTGTTCGTGCCACGGATGGACTCCGGTATCTGCCGTCGTTTGCATGGCTATTTTCACGATCGTGTTGGCAGACGGAGGGTGCTCAGCCACGAGGACCTGCCCACAGGCCCGCACCTCCGGAGTGGCTTCTGTAGGGCAATGCGCTGCGTCCCGGTCCTCACGCATTTCCATGGATGATGGGAACAGGCATGCGATGGCCTGGCAACCCATAAAAGAGATTAGCGCAAAAGAGGCAAGAAGGTGGGCCACTCGGCCCCTGACGGGCTTCTTCATTATAGGGTTCATTACAGGGTTCATTCCTACGGCAGGAGTGTACAGATTACGCTGGAATAAAGTCAATCCCCGCGTTGCCTCATCGAAAATCTACCCCAACGGGTATCGTTGCCTCAATTGAATTATTTTCTGCTCCACGAAACAGCCGTCGTTTTTCTTGTACGCCCGTCCGCGCGTGAACGTCAGTCGCTCCCCATACATTACACCCTGGCCACGATTGTCGCTATCGTCATCGTTCGTGAGGATGGCCATGTTTGTGAGGATGGCCCTGTTCCTCTTCGCAATGACGAATCGTATCCTGACCTTGTCCGCCCCGGCAATGATCCTCTTGGGGACCGCCATCAATCGTGTCATCCCCATGCCCGCCACGAATATGATCGTGACCCCCTCCGCCCAACAGGGTATCATCGCCCAGGTTGCCCGCAATTTTGTCGTGACCCGGGCCTCCGCAGATGACGTCGTTTCCCTGAAGACCGTTCAAGGTGTCATCGCCACCCAGCCCACTGATCACATCTCGGCCTTGTGTGCCAACAATGACATCTCTCTCCATCGTGCCGAGTAACGTCACGGCAAGCCCGTTGCAGCAGGCATCCCCCTGCCCATCGCCGTCGAGGTCGGCCTGATCGGAATTGGGCGTCATTGGACAATTATCCACATCGCCACAAACCCCATCTAAATCGGCATCGTTGTTTCGATCATTCGGGCAATGGTCCACTGCGTCGCAAAGCATATCTCCATCGCTGTCGGGAAGCGGCGTGTGGACGACACCGGCTACGGAATCGCAGCTATCGGCGGTACAGGCGTTGTTGTCGTCTGGGTTGATCGGAGCGTTGGCCACCCCTGTTGACGGATCACACGTATCCGTCGTGCAGGCGTTGCTGTCGTCTGGGTTGATCGGAACGTTGGCCACCCCTGTTGTCGGATCACAGGTATCCATCGTGCAGGCGTTCCCGTCATTTGGATCAATTGCCGTATGCGCGACCCCTGTTGAC
>SBBL01000123.1 GCA_005239745.1 Candidatus Troglogloeales bacterium
GGGGCAAGTCTATTTTTTATTTAATTTTTGGATCAATTCCGACTTTAAGGCGCGCATTTGTTCTTCAAGATGCGCCATTCGCTCCGCCACCAGGTCAGGGAGTTGGGTATGGTCGAGGTCATCCTCCTCCCTTTGCCGGCGGATGGCCTGCGCCGGAATGCCGACAACCGTTGTGTGGTCCGGGACTGACTGCAATACGACAGAATTGGCCCCAATACGGACATGATCGCCGATGGTGATGGCCCCGAGTATTTTAGCCCCCGCGCCAATAATGACATGGCTGCCAATGGTGGGATGGCGACGACGCGTCTCATGTCCCGTGCCACCCAATGTAACCCCCTGATAAAGGGTAACATGGTCGCCAACGATGGCTGTTTCGCCAATGACAACCCCCATTCCATGATCGATAAAAAAGCCCCGCCCAATAACGGCACCCGGGTGGATCTCAATGCCGGTGATAAAGCGGGCAAGATGGGAGATAAAGCGCGGCAGCAGCGGCACTTTCCATGTCCATAGGATATGGACCACGCGGTGCCACAGAATTGCGTGAAAACCGGGGTAGGTTAAGCAAACCTCAACGACATTTTTTGCGGCAGGATCCCGTTCAAAAATGGCCCGTATATCTTCCCGAATGGTGCTTAGGCATAACATTTTTGTTTCACTCGATTTTCCTAATTAAACAGGTGGCCATCGCTGCAATGCCGTCTCCTCTCCCAATACAGCCGATCGCGTCATGGGTGGTGGCCTTTACACTCACTTGTTCGTTCGCGATGGAAAGTAACTCGCTGATCGTTGACTTCATTTGGGCCACAAAAGGAGCGATTTTTGGGCGTTCTGCAATCACTACGCTATCAATGTTACTCATCTGGAATTGCCTCTCTAGCAGCAATGTGGCAACTTCTGAAAGTAGCGAGCGGCTGGAGACATTTTTCCAACGCGGGTCCCCTTCTGGAAAGTGTGATCCTAAGTCCCCCGCCCCTATGGCCCCCAAAATAGCGTCACAAATTGCGTGCAATAAAACATCGGCATCTGAATACCCTTCTAGCCCCTTGTCGTAGGGAATCGTGACCCCGCCTATGATACAGGGACGTCCCTCTATCAAACGGTGGACGTCATAACCTATTCCCGTGCGGATCAACATGCTTCCCGTCCTTGAAGAAACCATTGCGCCAACGATAGATCATGAGGGGTGGTAATTTTAATGTTTTCAGGAAAACTGTCCACACAATAAACGGGCTCCCCTAATTGTTCGACCAAACCGGCATCGTCCGTTCCGATGTAGCCGCTTGTTTCGGCTTGTAAGTGCGCACGCAACAGAAGGCCTAGCCGAAACGCCTGAGGGGTGTGTACCGCCCGGAGGGTTTCTCGGACGAGGCTTTGCTTAACAAACCGGTCGTCCGTCACTTCCTTAACGGAATCGGCCAACGGTAACACCGCTGAGGCCGCGCCAAACCTAAGTGCCGCTTCGGTCACCTGAGTGATGAGAGCAGGCGTCACCATCGGTCGCGCGCCATCATGGATAAGGATAATATCATTGGGTGTGGATTCCATACGCGTCAATGCCGCTCGGACAGAGGCCTGGCGATGTTCCCCCCCTGGCAGCATCCGTGTCACTTTCGTCAGTGCGTAGTCCGCGACGATCTGTCGCAATCGCTGAAGGTCATCCACGGAAACCACACAGGCAACCGTGTCAATACAAGGGGTCTTTTGAAGGGCCATTAGGACGTGGACGAGAACGGGCAGGCCACAAAGACTAAGAAAAGGCTTTCTTGTCGCCCCCCCCATCCTCTGACCGGCCCCAGCCGCCGGAACAATCGCGCACACCATAGGAGGTCATGTTTTTCGGAGGATGCGCAGCTCTTCCTTCGGCTCATCACGCAGCTTGCTAAAAATCATCCGGCCGGCCGTTGTCTGAAGGGCACCCGTAACAACGATATCCATCTGTTTCCCAATGTGACAACGGGCGTCATCAACCACCACCATCGTTCCATCATCCAAATACCCCACCCCTTGATTCAACTCTTTTCCTTCTTTCACGATCGCCAGTTGTATCTGGTCTCCGGCCATGACAACCGGCTTTAGGGCACTACAGAGATGATTAATGTTCAAAACCTTAACGCCTTGTAGTGTGGCTACCCGACTTAGATTCACGTCGTTGGTGACCACCTTGGCCGCACGGCGTTTGCCAAGGGCAATAATTTTGGAGTCTACTTCCCGAATGCCTGGAAAGTCGTCGTCAACCACTTTAACGGTTAGATTAGGGTCTTCTTGAAGCCCATGTAGAATATCCAGGCCGCGACGACCGCGACCGCGCCTGATTGGGTCGGTAGAATCGGCAATATGTTGCAATTCCCGAAGCACAAATTGCGGAATGATATACGCTCCCTCCAAAAAGCCTGCCTTGCAGAGCTCGGCTACACGACCGTCAATAATAACGCTGGTGTCAAAAATCTTGTCCGTGAGTAGGCCGCTCCCATCGTGATTGCCCGCAGTTATTAGGAGGCTTGGTTTGGCCTTTTCAATGTAAAGTCCTAGCAACAGTCCGGCATATGCCCCTACCAGGAGGAAGAATGCCGTGCCCCCTGGTCCCCCCGCACCGACGACAATACCAAAGAGGCCTCCTACAAAACACCCAACGGCTACCCCTGACAAGGCATAACCTAGACGTTTTCCTCCCCATTTTTCTAACAGGAGTACGACTCCAACACCAACGGCACCGATGCCTCCTCCGCCGATCGCACCGCCGACCGTGCCTAAACTCGCATAGGCGCCTAAAGTCACACTCCCTAAGAGTGTACACCCCGCTATAAACAATGCGTGAAGTAAGATTTTCCCCAGCACGACTACCTCCATAGTTAGTCAGGGACAACCGTTAAGAAAAGACCATCTCCATTTCTATGGATGAACAGCAAAACCGGTGCCCCCGGTTTTGCCTGAGACAGGACCTGACGATACTTCTCCATACTTTGCACGGGCTGCCGATTGATCTCTATAATAAGGTCTCCTTCTCGAAGGCCCGATTCATAGGCTGCTTTATCGGGATCAACGGATAAAACAACTACCCCTTCGTCTGTCGACCGTAGATCGTAACGTCGCGCAATCTCCGACGTCAGTTCGTGCACCCGGACACCGGCAAGGCCCACTTCTGTTTGTTCGTCTCCATCGTTCTCAAAATCTTCCCCATTTTGGGTATGCAGGTCTTTAGGTTGCTCCCCAACCTTCAGGTGTAATACCTTCCTCTTCCCATTCCGCAATATCTCCAAGACAACACGCTCTCCAACCGTACTGACGGCTGCCTTATTTCTCAAATGCGTCGCATCCTCCACCTCTTTCCCGTTGAGCGAGATGACCACATCGCCCCGTTTTATGCCGGCATCTTCAGCCGGGCTGCCGGGCAGCACACCGGCGACCAACGCCCCTTTTGTTCCTTCCAGTCCGAGTCCTTTGGCTAATCGGGGCGTCACTTCTTGGATGGAAATTCCTAACCACCCACGTACGACCTTCCCTTCCTTGCGCAAACTCTCCACCACCGATTTAGCCATATTACTGGGCACAGCAAAACCAATACCCATGTAGCCGCCGCTCTGTGTATAGATGGCGGTATTAATCCCCACCAGTTGGCCATGGGTATCTACCATCGCCCCCCCGGAATTGCCCGGATTAATGGCTGCATCGGTTTGTATAAAGTTCTCATAATCCGCAATGCCAATATTGGCCCTCCCGACCGCGGAGACAATACCCATGGTGACCGTTTGATTGAACCCAAAAGGACTTCCGATGGCCAATATGTACTCTCCCACTTGCAGCTTAGATGAATCCCCCCAAGTCAAAAACGGCAAATCATCCGCTGGGATTTTAATGAGTGCAATATCGCTTTTGGGATCGGTTCCAACCACTTTCCCCTGAAATTCGCGTTTATCAGAAAGTAACACCTTGATCCGGTCGGCTTTTGCAATGACGTGATCGTTAGTGACGATAAGTCCGCTCGGATCAACAATGACTCCGGAGCCCAGGCTTGGGGCCTCACGTCTACGCTGCTCGCGGTGTTCAAATGGTTGTTCTCCAAAAAAACGCCTAAAGAACGGGTCGTTAAAAAATGGGTTTCCGAATGTGTTCTTGTCCCGCTCAAGTAGCTGTGTCGTAGAGATATTGACTACCGCGGGTGTTACGGCTTTGGCGATAGAAACAAAAGTCTGTTCGGTCTCCGCGATGGCCGGTGGTTTGGCCCGGCCGCTGTTTGCCGCTTCGCCAAACGGAAAGAGCCGCAGCCCCGATGCCCAGGTGATCCCGATAACAACTCCAACGGTGATAAGAAACAGAGATAACGTTAGTCTTTTGACTCTCAAGGCGATATCCCCTTAAAGTGTGACTCAGATTAAAACCAAGCGACGGATAGCCCTACGTACAACGCGGTTCTCCATCCCCCTGCACCGCACCCTAATATACTATGGCTTCGCCTTCTGTGTAAAGTTCGCATTGCTATAGTGGACCCCAAAAACTGGACAGTAAAAAGCCGTCAACTTAGGATGGTTTTCAAGGAGGAGTCCAGATGGGGATCAAGAAGAGACATACGAACGA
>SBBL01000097.1 GCA_005239745.1 Candidatus Troglogloeales bacterium
GTCTAGTGGCCTAGGACGTTGGCCTCTCACGCCGAAAACACGGGTTCGAACCCCGTTGGGACCACCAAAACGGCTGATCTGATTCGGCCCCGGTAGAACGTTAAAATCGGCCACGGCAGAAAGGGGCAGCGTGGGAACACGGGGCGTTCCCGTCCCGTTTGGGGGAAGGGGGATGGGATTTGCTTCAACGCTTCTATATTGCCGCGAATCGCCTCGGGCAGGCGCACCATCACCTAAACCGGGAGACCGCACATCGTAGTAACTGCGAATCTTATTGATCTCGGCCTCGATGGCGGGATGGTACGCCACCCTCATCAGCGGAGGCAAAGGCTGATTATTCTACTCGCGGGTGGGGATAAGAGGACCCAGACCAAGGACATCAAAGCCGCCTTGTGTCTCGCGCGTAATCTTTTGGAGTAACAAACGATGAGCAAGACACTGATCACTCGCTATGACGTTGCGGAACATCTTAGAAACCCTGAGGAAATGGCTGCTTATCTTGAAGCTTGTTTTGAAGAAGCGGACGGGGATGCAGCATTCATTTGAAAGCCTTTACAAGGCACTTTCCGGCGAACGGGGCCCTGGCTTCGATACCATCCTTAAAGTCATTGGGGCACTTGGGCTTAAGTTGCATGCCAAAGCCAGTCACGGCTAATAGAGCGCGGGCAGGACCAGAAGGGTTAAGACGGTTGTTGAGAGAATCCCAGCAATCACCACGGTCGCCAAGGGCCGTTGCACCTCCGCCCCTGTTCCAACGGAAAGCGCCATCGGGACAAAGCCGAGCGAGGCGACCAGCGCCGTCATCAGGATGGGACGCAGCCGCGCGAGCGTTCCATCGAAAATGGCCTGAGTAAGCGGAACCCCATCGGCGCGAAGCTTACGAGCAGCTCCGATTCGCCGGAAGGTTTTTCAGTACCTCTTCTAACGCCTCTTTTAATTCCGGGATCTGGGGTAGATTATTTTCAATGGCCCCGATAATGTTTTGTAGTCGCGCCTTTTTTTGCATCTCATGATCCATGGCAATCCATTGATCGAGTTGGTCAAAGGCCTCTTTCCAAAATCGAATAAGATCAGGTCTGGCCAAAAGAAGCAGTCGGATTAAGTCGGCAGGTTGCGGATTTGGGGAGGGGGTGGCAATAAAGGTGCCGTCCGAGAAAATGACCATCCCCATCTGGCCCGTTTCAAAAGAGACGACCTTTTCGATTGTTTTTCCTATTGCCAATTCCCATTCAATCAAACGGCCCGGAAACGCCTTTGCAAAGGCTACCTTGCCCATATTGGTTTGCCATTTTTTTTCTACAAATGGACTTGACATCGGTCCTTTATTGAGGAATAGGCCAAAGCCCCCAGTCGAGGCAGCATCCCCTTAACAAAAGAAGGGCCTTTTCCTTTTCGGTACGCAGCCGTATTGTAACAAATGAAATACAGGGTTGTCTGTGTGAATGGGCATCATGATGAAAACGACCCGAAACCGTTTGTAGTGGCGCCCATTACTTCCTCTCTGATTTCACTGTGGTAGAATGAATTATGTTTATCACGCCGTTCACCCCCTGCCCCGCCACCGGGGACGCGTTCATCGGTCGCCAACAGCTCGCCAGGAACCTGCGTAGGCGCATCGAGCGAGGCGAGTCTCTGGCGGTCATCGGAGGGCCAAAACTAGGCAAGACCTCCCTGGTTAGAACCGCTTTGCAAGGGCTGACTGACCGCACGGTATTCGAGATAGATGTTGGCGCTGATCCTTCTCCACAGATCAACGCGGCTCTCGGCTCGATCGTCGTCATGGATAATTTGGATAGCGCCCCTGACTTAGCAATCGAGTCGCTGCTCACCTGGGCGATGGCTGCAAAACCGACCAGCATCGTCGTGACCGGCGGACGCCGATTGCAAACAATGCTCAGCAATCCCAGAACGTTGGCTGGCAGATCTTTCCGAATGTTCCCGTTGTCAGTTCTTCTCGATGGAGAGACGCGACAGTTGATCGGCTGTGACACAAGCGCTGCCCTGGCCGAGTGGACCGGGAACCACCCTTATCTGACCAAGCTGCTTCTCCATTACATGCACTTAAGCGGAGCAGAGAAGCACCGAACCCTGGAGGAGGCCGTTGCGATGGGGCGGTCTCAGTGGGAACCCTTTGTTGAACGCCTGGCGGCCGAGAGCTTTGAAGGCCCAGAGTGGCGGCTTCTGTGCTACCTGATCGAGCGTGGTAAACCGGTGAATCCCACCCTGGCCCAGTCCGACACCGGCATACGAGACATTAAGACGGTTGCGGACACGCTCGTCTACCTAGGCGTCATAAGCCGCTGGATTCGGAACGAGGAGGCGACGCTCTTCGCCGGGTGTCGGCTGCTCAACGACTCTACAGAATCTTATCGTGGCTTACGATAAAACAGGGCAATCGGAACGACAATCTTCAGGCGATGGGCGGCGGAAATCATTTGCTCGAACTACCCTCCCTACGTCATCCAATAGCCGGCCGGAATCGCAACCTGTTCGTCAATTGCCCGTTGAGCATCCGTAACGAACGATCCGATATCCTGACCTCGAGCATTGGCCGTAACCACCACCCGCCGTTTTCCATAAAGATGCCGCCGACCGACGGATGATGGGAACCGATCTGCCGGCGTCGTTCCTCCACCCCCACAAGAATGAGCAATGGGGGAACAGTAGGCTTGCCCGGCGACGTTGGCGCGTTGACGTCGCTTATACCTTTCAGAAACGTAGCGAACTTTGGATTGTTCGCAATGCCATATTGATTTGACCGAGCTTTGCGTTTAAGACGGGGCGGAAAGGTTTGGGGCTTGTTTGCCATAGAGCAAAAACGCCATTTTACACCGAGGCCCCTGCCCGATTTAACCCCTATTCCACTTCTCGGGGATTCTAATCTCCGCTCTTGGGTTCCGTAGGAGGATTTTTCGTGTGGTGATCAGGGGGCTCCCCAACCGCCAGATTTAAATCGGCGGCCACACCATGGACTATTTGATCGTTAATTATTTCCTGTTTCTGGAGAAACCCGTCTAGTACCGCGTTGTCGCAGATGATATTGGTCAAACGAGGAATGCCTCCTGCGTAGCGGTGCACCGCTGCAATCGCTTCGGGGGTAAACAAGGCCCGTTCCCTTCCGGCAACCTTTAGGCGGTAGGCGATATATTCTTCCGTGGTTTTCTCCGAGAACGCGTGTAGCGTACAACGGACCGCGACGCATTGCTGCAGGGGTTTATACAATGCCAAGCAGGCATCAACTTCAACAAGACCAAATAGAACGAGGGTGAGGAGCTTTTGTCCCTCCGGCTCGACATTCAATAGTCCACGAAACTCTTCCATCACCTCTTTGTTCCTAAGCATTTGCGCTTCGTCAATAAGGACAACCGCCTTTCTTCCGGACTCATCAATCTCAATCAAGCGGTGACAAATCTGACTCGCTAGAGAAACACGGTCACTGGAAGTATTTTCAATCCCTAGCTGTAACGCCACCTTTCTCAATAGCCACTGTGCGGTTACCGCGGGGTGAATAACGACCAAGAGAGCCGCTTCAAAGAGCGATTCTTCCAACGAATCTAACATTTTTCGGGCAAGCGTCGTCTTTCCCGTGCCCAGGTCTCCTACTAACACGGCTAACCCCTTGCGCTCCTCCACCGCGTATCGCAACTTGATGAGCGATTGAGCATGCTCATGGCTGTTGAAATAGAATTTGTCGTCCAAAGCCGTCGAAAAAGGTACCTCCTTAAGGCCATAGTGTTGTAGATAGTTCATTGGATCCTCTCCTCCGCTTATAGATAGGAAACTTTCTTTTTCTTTTTGGAACCGGCATCAGAACCCACCCCCTGAGCCGACGTGTCACCGGGGGAGACCGCCCTCTCTGGTACTTGCTCTTGTTTTTCCTCAGGATCGGGTACCGACACTTTTACCTGCTCTACGTTCTGATCAGAAGCGTGCAAGGAACCCTGCTCACCCTGTAGCTCTATCGCGGTATCGCTAATAGGCCCGGACTCCTGTTCCTGCCTATCTATCTCCGGACGTGGCACGTCAACGGAAGGTGGGGGAGGGCTATGGACGGGTGCCACCATTGAAGGACGATAGCGTCCGGTAGGGTCTAACTCCGCTATTTCATTTGTTATGGCATGCCGCTTCTCTTCTTGTCCCCGTTTTGCGTACAGACCTGCCAACTGATGACAGGTGCCCACGGCCTTCTCTATCTGTTCCTCATGGAGATAACACGCCTTTAGGGCTAAGAGAGGCTCTTCACGCGATGGAGCAAGGTTCGACAGCATCAGCAGCTTTTCGGTCGCTTGTGGATAGAGGCCGTATCGGACAAAAAGGGAGCTTTCATTTAACATATCTCTGAACGTTCTTTCAGGCAACTCACTCGATAGCAGAGATTGCGGTAGTTGTGATACCGGCATGACGGGGGCTTCGAAGGTTTCTTCCGTCGGCGAGGTTCCTTCCTCAGGGATATCTAGCTTGAGGCACTCCCGAACAGATGCTATCTGGGCAATCTGTGGTAAAGTCCGGGCAACTTGTTCGTAATAGGCCCTGGCCTCCACCTCAGAGACGCGTTCATGAACCAACACAATGGCCTCTGCATAGCGACGCACGGCCCCGTCCACATCCCCTGCCGACTCAAGATGCTGTCCCAATAAACCGAGCAAACGATGGGTCGGCAACCGATTAGGATCTTCCCTCAAATACTGATTAATTATCGCCTCACCTTCTGCCCATAAACCGTAACGACCGGCCACAGACGTACTTTTCTCTAGTACCATAATGGCCCTTGAAAGAAGGCCATGCGCTAAATAGGCATCCACCCAGCGGTTAAGAAAAGGTAACTGATGGCAGCCTTCCATCTCGCTACAAATCTGTAGTGCTTCCTGCCAGCTACCGATATCAAGTGATCGGTCCATCCTCTCCTGAAATGCTAGCGCCACGGGAGACGATACCTCCCCCATGGAACGAGAAGGCACTACCGGCGCTTCCACGGGCGGCTCGACGACTTCCATTGTGGGAGGCGCCGTCTCCACCACTTCGGGAGGTTCCGTTGTCCACGCAATCGGCGCTTCCGTAGGTTCTACGACGGATTCCGTTGTCCACGCAACAGGCGCTTCCGTAGGTTCTACTACCTCTGAAGACCGAGAGGGTTCTTCTAGCGCCCCCCGGTGATAATTCTGAACAATGTTTCGTATTTCTTGGATGGTTGCCTCCAACCCTGACCCAGAGGAGGCCCCCTTGTTTCCATAGGCCGAAAGCACTTGCTCGTAGGCCGTTATTGCTTCCGGCTGCATTTCAAGCTTGTCGTAGATCCGGGCAATCTTGATGTTTACCAATATGTTTTGGGGATCGAGACCGCAACATTTTTGGTAGACGGCTAATGCTTCGCCAAACGCTTCTCTATCCTCATGGCATTGCCCAACGAGTAGGTAGTCTTTGACCGCGTTACCCACAAACCCACGATCCGCGTTCATATCCGCCAACAGTTCACGAATGTCAACTCGGGCAGGGTCAACGGCTAAGATCTTTTTGTAAACGGCGATGCTCTTAACATCAAAACCGGAATCCTTGAAGATGTTAGCAGCAATAAGGTAGGTCTTTGCGGCATCGGCGCTTCGGCCGGACTTGAGGTATAAATCTCCGATGGTATTGTAAATATTGGCGGCCTCCGGGGTATCGGTGAGCAGCTTCCTCCACACACCAATGGCGTCATCAATCTTCCCCGCCGCGGTCAAACGTTGGGCTATCTCAATGGTAGCCCCCACTCCTTGAGACATGCGCTAACCCTCAGCCTATTAAAATCTCTATTGGGAATAACTGTCTTGCCCGTGAGGTCGCACTATAGCATCCCTAAAGTAATTTTGGTACAATCGGGAGGGGCCGCCTCCCGAAGTTATACCGGTCTAGTTATACCACGACATGACCTTGCGGAAAAACAACGATACAGTGGGCAATCGGGCCGCCGACACCTTCATCCGATGGATGGAGCGGTTGGAGCAGTGGGGCTATGTCACCGCCGGCCTTAGTTTCCTCATGTTAGGGATGGGTGTTTTTGCCCACGGCTGGTACGATTTTTTTGCCTCTGTACGGGTAAACACCCTACAGGCAAGCTTCATGCTCATTAACAACCTTCTCCTGGTGATCATCCTGCTAGAGCTTTTCAGTACGGTGGTTCACTTCCTAAAGACGCACGTCATTTCCCTAGAGCCCTTCCTCTCCGTGGTAATTGTTGCGTCCATCCGACATATCCTTATGGCAGAAGCGTATAAGGTTGCACAACCGGAATCTCTCTTTGGAGTCCAGCATGGTCGGTATCTATTCGATGTCGGGGTCAACACCGCTATCATTGTCGCTCTGGTTTTTGCAGTGTTCCTTTACAGAAAAACCACTAACCCTTGGTTACGCGAAGATAAAGTCGAAACTGGGGTATGACCCGAAAATGAACGCGGCATTGAGGCGGTGAAGGTTTTTGTTGGACAAGGGGAGGAATCCCCTCCTTAGTTAAGGAGGGGAAGGGGTGGTTTGAAGGGTGATTTCGGCAAACAAGGACTTGTGGGTAATGGTAAGCCCGCACCCTAGGCAAGGATAAACAAGGGTAGGAAGCGCGTCTACAAGAGGTCGGGCTGGGGCCAGACGAGTTAGTGCGGCGCGGCGCGGGGCGCGTAATACAACAAGCGATGGAGGCGGGGAACGATCCACCGCTTCAGCAAAAACTCGCCGCCTGAATGTCATGCTCAAATTTCGGCATACACCAGGTTCGACTTTATCTTCAGCCTGAAGAAACATCCTCATAGGCCGCTATCCCAACCCATTCAAAAATGCTCTAATCTCCGCCGCCTCCCGGGTCATCCCCGCTAGTTCGTATCCTCTAATCGCCACTTCATAGCAGGCAATTGCCTTTGCAAGGTTCTTCCCCCGATCCCCCGGTGGGGAGATTCCCGTAGGCGTTACCCAGGTTGTTCTGGTGTCCGGCGATATGGTGATGACAGACTGCTCTTGATCTTGAAGAGGCTGGAGGCCAAGCGCCTTTATTGCCTCGTTTTGGGGGCCCCGGTGCGAGCTGCTGTGCTCGGAATCCTCATATATTCAAAGATATATTCCGGTCCCTGTGTGCAGTAGCCCTTGCATTCAGGCCGTTCGTGACGGTTTTTAGAGGTGCCCTTAAACATTGGCAGGCCGTTTTACCACCAAGTTCCCCTGTCCAGTTTTTGGGGATAGCATACACCGGATTTGACTTTATCTCAGCTACGCGCCACTTCTCCCTCTACACGGATATCCACGCCCATTCTTTTGACCGTTAGGTGGTGGAGTTGTAGCGCATGAGGCAACAAAACAGACGCCCCCGTGGCCATTCCGTACGCATCGTCTCCACAAAGTAGTTTCGGGGCGAGATAGAGGATTACACGATCAACAATCCCTGCGCGCAGGGCCACACCGAAGGTTGTCCCCCCTCCTTCTATCAGCACACTGGTAATGCCGTTGTCTCCCAATTCACTTAAGATGGCGTCGAAGGTCATTCTCCCTTTTTTTGACGGGAGAACGATGATCCGAACGTTTTTCCTCTCCAGCACCCGTCTCCTGTGTATCGGGGAATCGGTAGTGGTGAAGATCCATGTCGGCGCATCTGAACCGGTTGTAACAACCTTTGCATCAATGGGCGTCTTAAGGTGTGGATCAAGAATAACGCGAATGGGGTATCCTAACCGTCCCGGCCTAACCAAACGGGCTGTGAGCAGTGGGTCATCTACTTTCACGGTTCCTACCCCAACCATCACCGCGTCAACACGTGCGCGAAGCCGATGGGCATCACGACGCGAGTCGTCTCCGGAGATCCAACGCGATACCCCATCCTTTGCAGCCATCTTGCCATCAAGTGTCATCGCTGCCTTTAAGATAACGTAGGGTTTCCGTGTCGTGATATATTTTATATAGATAGCGTTTAATGCTTTGGCTTCATCTTGGGCAATGCCTTTCGTAACCTGTACACCCCCGGCCATTAATTTTCTGAATCCGCGTCCGGAAACCTTTGGGTTCGGATCGGTCATGGCCGCGACTATCCTACGAATACCGCTTTGTATAATGGAGGCAACGCAAGGGGGCGTTTTTTTATCCAGGTGACAACACGGCTCAAGCGTGGTATAGAGGGTTGCCCCCGCCAATTGACCTCCGGCGGCCTGCATGGCGACCACCTCTGCATGAGCGGATCCTGCAGTCCGATGATACCCTTCTCCGATAATGGCCCCGCCTTTAACGATAACCGCTCCCACCATCGGGTTGGGCGACGTCTTGCCAAGTCCCTTCCGCGCCAGAGCGATTGCCCGCTTCATGTAGCGCGAATCATCTATGGACATATTTCTATTCAACGATTAGTCGTCTATCGGTGAATCCGCTCATTCAACGAAATTTCTAGCAAACGATGCGGACGCCGTACGGGTCTATGCCGGTCATTCGAATGACTGACGTTACATTATTTTTCCCAAAGGCCTTTTGCATGGCGTGTCCAATGGCGAAGCCCCTCTCCTTACTCTGTGCCACCGCGAAAACGGTGGCACCGGCGCCGGAGATGGAGCAACCCAAGGCCCCGGCCGCGTAGGCCGCTTCTTGGACGGCATAAAAACCCTGGATTAAAGGTGCACGCGCCGGTTCTACAACCCGATCATGAATAGATTGCCCGAAACGCTTAAGGTCTTTCCTGGCTACCGACCACGCCATCATGGAAGCAGACGCCATATTGGCAACGAAGTACGGCAGGGGGACCTCCTGAGGCAGCACCTTACGCGCCTCCTTTGTTAGCAGTCGAAACGACGGAATAGCGAGTACTATCACGGCAGATTCAAGGTGCCCAAGCCGTATCACTTCTTTGGTCTCTGGATGGTTCCAGACAATCCCGCCCATCATTGACGCCGCAATATTATCCAGAAAATACCCGCCACTGACGGCCTCTTCCGCGGTCGCCGCGAGTGGGATAAGCTCTTGTTTAGAAAGTCTTTTAGAGAAAAGCCGACTGACGGCATAGGCCGCGGCCACAGCGCTTGCAGCACTGCTGCCAAGGCCGCTTCCGGGAACTCCCTTGTGAAGCACGAGGGAGACACCGAACGGCGCCTGACAATGCGTTAAAACAACGTTTGCCACAATGCCGGCGGTATTTTTATCTGCCTCATAAGACAGGGTCTTATCGCCCGTGATCTTGGCGATGACAACCCCCCGGTCGGGGAGGCGTGTCGCCGTAACGGTATCCCCCATCCCTGAGAGGGCCATCCCCAACACATCAAATCCGGGGCCTATGTTACCGACCGATGCCGGAGCAAAAACGCGCACGGTTCTTTGCATTTCAAACCACCTCCATCCACTCCTTAGCCTAAGGAGTGGAGTCTTCTTCCGGGCACCTCTAAGTAGTGATTTTTCGGTAGACTTGGGCCAGTCGTGTAGGGAGGGCTTCCACGCGGTCAATCACGCGATAGGCCACCTCTCCGTACATTTCATTTAGGTATTCTCCTCCGTGGTGGTCTACGGTGACGCAATAGGGATGAATACCTGCAAGGCGCGCTTCGTGCAACGCTTTTTTTGTATCGTGCAGGGCGTAGCCAGTATCGTAGCCGTCGTCTAGGGGCTTCCCGTCACTGATTAAAAGCAACAGCTTGATTTTGGATGGCTCTGCAGCTAGCCGTGATATGACGTAGCGAATCGCTGCCCCGTCCCGATTCCCGGCCCCCGGAGACATACCGCCGATACGATCCGCGATACCGGGATGGTACGGTTCTTCGTATGTCTTAAAGACAGAAACCCATACCGCTTCATGGCCGCGCCCGGAGAAACCATAGATTGCAAAGCGATCCCCCAAAAGGGCAACGGCCTGTGCAAGGACAACAACGGATTCTTGCGCAATCTGTAGAACCGTTTTTCCATGGAAGAGTTGCTTGCCGGTCGAACCACTCGTATCAATTAAGAAAGCCGCGGAAACACTTCTCTCCCGCCGTTGCCTATTGATATAAACATGATTTAGCGGCGCCTGCCGCAATCGTACGCCGACTCGACTCTCCACCACCGCGTCCCAATCCAGCCAATCCCCTTGGTCACTGTATTTGACCCACGTCAACCCGGCCGGACGTAAGTGCTCAAACGTCCGACGCACCGATTGAACAAGTCTAGAATGCGCTTCTTGAACCCGGGTTGCAAATCCGGTGGTTTTGGGGCCTGCCATCGTTTCAATCACCCGACACCATTTTGGGCGATAGGACTGCGCTTCATAATCCCATTCCGGATAATCAAACGTCTGAGGAGGGGTAGTGGTGTGGGCATCGAGCGAATCGGCCCCCATCCGCCCGTCTCCTTTTTTCAATACGGAAAGATCAACCTCCCGAGGTGACGCGGCGGGCCTCTCTGTTGCTGCTGGAACGATACGGGTCAGGTTTAGTTGTTTAAGCATCGTTTCAACCTGATCTGGGTTCAGACTGCCGCGCGTTGATAGCCGCTGTGTGGAATCGCCGATTCCCTTTCCCATGACCGGGCTTCCAGGCTCTTCAAACGCCTCCATGGGCTTGGGTATGGAGGTATCCCATGTATTGTCCGTTTGGAGAAAGTCATAGAGAGTTGAGGTCGCCTTCATAGAGGTGGCAACGGTTGCTTCCGGTGTTTGCACAACCCCCATGATTGTACAAGCCTCAAAGAGGATGTTCCTAAATGGGTCGGGAATGGCCTCTCTTGTTCGTCCGGCTAGTGAGATTTGACGGAGCATCTCCACCACTGCCCCTGTCGGGGATAGCCCCATCAAAGACCGTGCCCGCATAAACTCGTCGTTCTGCATCTGATCCATTAGCCTACGAAGACCAGGGTAGACCTGTCGCAGATGAGAGGCAACGCGTGCGCCTTCCGCAATATCAAAAAGCCGCTTTGCCAAAGCGACATCAGGGAAAAGGGCGAGAAAAGAGGAAAGCGTGAATCCCCCACGCTTATGGTATCTCCTCTGAAGCGACTCAACGAGATCCGCAATATCCGCAATCACCGGAGAAAAGGTGCCGTACTCCAAAAATCCCGCTTGAAAAGCCGTCGCCACGCGATACCATCCCCGGTTGAGGTCATCCGTAGGAAAGTGGCCGATCCATTCCGGAAGATAGAGGGTCTTTCCATCGGTATGGGGGGTCTCATCCGTGGCCGTTGCGATGGGGATGGGCCTGCCGACCAGTGCTTGGGCATAAAGCTGTAAGCTTCCCAATTCGGATGAAAGGAAAACACCGCCTTGTAAGTTCCTGGCAGACTGTCGGGCGAGGTCCGATTCAAGCAGGAAAAATGACTCAGCCCCGGACGGGTTTTGCTTCAAGAGAGCAAAGCCCCTCTCCACCCATTCTGGAAAGCGGTGGGTGGCAGAGGCCATCTCGTGCATGACCTTCGGACTACTCAGAAAAAAGGCCGCGGCCAATGCGGCATTAAAACGTGCAAGTGTTAGGGCACTACCCAGTAAGAAAGAAGCCAGGTGAAGGGGTGCGAAGGCCGACAACACGGGCCCGGACGCCTCAAACAATTTTATGGCAGCGGCGGTGTCTTGGAGGGCGACTTCGGAGAGAAGGTCTATAAACGGTTCATGCAGTGAGGGGGCAATTTTTTCAAAGACCTCCGGACTTTTTCGGATAAAGATAAGTGCGTTGTAGAGCGTCCCTTTCACAAGGGTTTGGCTGACTCCAATCCACTTGGGAAGCAGGGTCGTCCCCATCACCCGCAGTAGCGCAGGGGTCGCCTTAAAGTATTCCACCGCGAGGGTGGCATCGGGAATGGCTAGCCCCTGTCTTACCCATCGGGCGAGGTCCTCTTCAGAAAGCGCGGCATTGGTTAGAACGTCTGGAGCCTGTTGGTAGTATATCTTGGTTAAATCAACGCGATTCCGTGCAACTTGCCGTCCGTATTGAATGAGCCTCTGCTGTTGCCGTGACCCAGGTATTTTGGAAAAAATATCCGGGCCTTCCCTAAAGTACTGAATGGAAAGTGCAGCGGAGTGCCGGGCGATCTGCATTCCAACGCCTACCCATCCGTTTAGTATGTCCGTTTGTGCATCCCGGGCAATATGCCCCACCACCTGCGACGCCACCCGGAAATAGGCACTTGCCGCTTTTTTGGAAACGTCCGCAAGGACTACTCCGGCATGGAGGAGAAGGGTTTGTGTCTCCGGTGGAAGGAGGCTCAGGGCTGCCGCGACTTCACTCGCGACATCAGTCCCTACTACCGCTTCTAATGGTTTTGGGTCTAAGGTATTGTTCAAAAGCCTTCTCTAACCCTTGCACTCTGGCCGCCCGTTACGGTTTTCAGAGGTGCCCATTAACCTATCAATCAACTCAATTTTTCTTTTGCTTCTTCAAGCAATCGTTTAGGCGCTGTTTCAATGAACTTGATCCTTCGTGCTCTCCAGCCGAGGTTTTTTATTTGATCGGCCAAAATCACGCCGTTGATTTTTGATAAGATTATTCTGATTTCAAAGGGATATCCCTTTATTTGGGACGTAATAGGAAAAAATAACGCCAGTCCAACTTTCTTATTGTAACCAATGGGAGACACGACAAGGGCAGGTCTTTTTCCAGCCTGTTCATGTCCCAGTTGTGGATCGTAATCAAGCCAAACGACATCGCCCCGGCCTGGGTAATAAGGCTTCATAGCGGTTCATTCCCAGCCCGTACATTGAATTCTTCTTTGTAAATGTTATCACCCGTTATTAATTCGATAATATCCTTTAGGTTTTTTTGTCTTTGGCTGAATAATGATTCTGTTTTCCTCTTCTAGGATTTCTATGGAGGAACCCGTTTTCAATGACAGTCCCCTCGCCATGTAACTTGGAATACAAACGCCGAGGCTATTGCCCCATTTCTGAATGACCGTCTTCATCGCGAGGAGTATACCCCTTGTTTATACATGGGTCAACGACACATTCAAAGTTTCAACGTCTTGTCAAGCCCACATGCTTTAAGCGGGGATACGGAGCACAGGAACCGCAGTGTAGCGGTGTACATGAGGATTCTTAAGCACAGCAGCTTGCACCGGGGCCCCCAAAACAATGTTTTAATGTTTTGGGGTGGGCAGTCATTGGGTCGTGCCGTAGATTTTTAGAGGTGCCCAATGCTGATTTTCGTAGTCTTGGCTAATGTTTGCTAACCGGCGGAGGTTGTTTCTCTTTGCGACGATAGGTGGTCAGGGCCGGTAGCGTGCCGGTGATGAGGATTACCCCCAAAACGATCACCGGCCACCAGAGGGGCCTATTCCATGCATCCCGTTTTTGAGCGCGAAGCGCCGGGTTGATTTTGACATATTTAAGGGTGTTGTAAGAGATGTTATTGGGCTTCACGTTACCAAACCAAGCGTGATAAAGCCCAAAACTTTTAGGATGAAACCCGGAAGCCCACGGAACGTCCTGCCGAAAAATATCCACCATTTTATCAATCACTGCTTGGCGTTCTGCCCCATTTTCCATATTACGCATCTGATCAAACAACCGATCAAAGGCCGGATTCGAATAATTGGCGGCATTTTCTCCGTTCCTCGTGGCCTTGGCATTGGGTCCATACAGAAGAAAGAGGAAATTTTCCGGATCGGGGTAATCGGCATGCCAGCCCCATTGAAACATCTGCGCCGTCCCTTTCGACATCTTGTCTTGGAACCGGTTATAGTCGGTGTTTCTGATCACCAGCTGGAGATCGATTTTTTCAAACTGCTTTCTTAGCCAATCAAAACGGGCTTTGTCGTCCGGGCCCGTCCCCGTCGTGTCAAAATTCAAGATTAAAGGTTTCCCAGAATGCGCTTCTCGACCCCCCGGATATCCTGCCAGAGAAAGCAGCTTCTTGGCCTCACTGATGGGTTTACGTCTGGGGCGGTCGCTCACCCAATCATAAACATGAGGGTTAATACCGGCCTCTCCCTCCCGATAACCAAAAATGCCAGGAGGGAGCGGTCCTTGCATGGCAATCCCACGACCGTTATCAAAAACGGCAATGGACTCCTCCTGATCAATGGCAATAGAGATGGCGTGTCTTAGCAGACGGGCCGACGCTGAACTTCCCCCGACGACGGAATCTAGCATATTAAATCCGATGTAATAGGTGGTAGGGGAGGCATCCGTCAAAAGCACCATCTCTTTCTCTTTCATCTCGTCCGTGAGGTCGGCCTCTCCCGCAGCGTTCATCCGAATGGCCTGGTCAAAGCTATCCGAACCGATACCGGAGGCATCGTAATATCCTTGTAAAAACTTATTCCAAGTAGGAATATCTTCTTTTTCTAGGCTATAGATAACCTGATCAATAAACGGCAGGGACTTTCCCGCATCAGTCAGTAACGGACGATCCCCCTCCTCTCCTTCGTCCGGATACACTTCCCCATGAAAATTTGGGTTTCGCACCATCACCATTTTTCGGTTGGGGTTGTTGACCGTCAACTGATAGGCCCCGGTGCCAACGGGATACCAATCGAGCGTGATATTTTTATCTTGTAATCCCGGCTGGGAATAAAATCGGTCGGCTTCCCACGGAACGGGTGCAAAGAAAGGCATGGCTAACCAGTAGATAAATTGGGGGTATTTTCCATGAATTTTAATCCGATAGGTATATCGCCCCACGGCCTCTGCCCCGGATAAAGGATATTCTCGAAGGTCTAAAAAGTCGCCCTTTCCCAGGGTTTGAGAGGTTTTCTTAAGGTTCGCGCCCAGTTCATTTAATCCCACAATATACTCGCCCATAAAGCCAAAGATGGGAGACTGGATGTTAGGATGTGCCAGGCGCTTTATCTCATAGACGTAGTCTGCCGCGGTCAGTTCCCTGCTTCCTAACCGATCAAAATCAGACAACGATCCTATCCGTTTGAGTTGTTGTGGGGTTAATGCGTGGTAGAGATACCGGCCGTTTTTATCTTGGGCGAAGGCGGGGTGCGACTGGTAGAAAATGTCGGGCTTAATCTCTATTTCGTAGAGACTGAAGGCCACTTGTTCCGATGGGGCGGTGGGCGGCAGAGGTTGATTGTGTCGGTCCAGATAGGTAGGTGCCGGGATAGCAACAGCCGTCAGTGGAATGAGGGTGTAAGGCCGTTTTAAGTAGTGATATTGAAAGGGGGGCTCATAGATCTGTGCCGTAAAAACAATTTCGTTGGAAGAATAAGACTGGGCCGGATCGAGATGCTTCGGGCGTTCGCTAAAGGCACGATAAAGGATATTTTGGGTTGTTTCCCGGGCAGGGTAGGGATTATTCAGAGGATCATCGCTACATCCTGAAAATAAAACAAGGGCAATCAGAAAGGAAAGGCGTCTATGCACCGGCCAAACATTTTGAGAGGGGTCGAAGGTAGGGATCATTGGAAATGTTCACAACAACTCATGGCCATTAATCCTCAAATTCCGGCGTCCGCTTAATAAAACGGTTTAGGGGGCTATGTCTAGTCTCGTGGATCTTTTTTATCCCCATCATTTTCTGGTATTGTTCCGCCCCCGGCCTTCTCCCGTAGGCGCCTGAAGGTTTGATCTATGCTCCAGATGCTTTCATACGAGTTTATGCAGCGTGCTTTCTTGGGCGCTTCCCTGATCGGGTTGACGTGCGCCATTATTGGCGTCTTTGTCGTTCTGAAGGGACTGTCGTTCATGGGCGCAGGCATTTCCCACGCCGCGTTTGCCGGCGTTACGTTTGGCTTTCTCACCCACACCCACCCCACGTTTATGGCAACGACGTTTAGCCTGCTGATGGTTTGGATCATTCACCTACTGCAAGGCAGCAGCCACACAAAACCGGACGTGCCGATTAGCATTTTCTACACCTTTACCATGGCGCTCGCCATTCTTTTTGTTGGACGAATGGAGGGATACATCCCCGAGATATACAACTATCTCTTTGGAAGTATTCTATCCATTACCGGGCAAGACCTACTATTAATCCTTGCCCTTTCAACGGGTATCTTGCTGACGGTTTTTCTGTGCTTCAAAGAGCTCCACTTCATCTCCTTCGATCAAGAGATGGCGGAGGCAAGCGGCGTCCCTACCAGAACGCTTGTCCCGCTTCTCTTATGTCTGGTCGCGCTGACGGTCGTCGCTTCACTCAAAACGGTTGGCGCCCTGCTCGTCTTTGCCCTGCTAATTATCCCCGCAGCAACCGCGTTACAGTGGGCACATCACATCCGGGCCATGATGGCAATTTCCGCGACCGTCGGCATTTCCGCCTCATGGGGTGGGGTCATGCTCTCTTACTGGCTGGACATCCCCTCCGGAGCGACGATCGTTATCCTCGCCACGTCCCTGTTTTTCCTATCCGTGCTCATCTCCCCAAAACGCCGTGAGCGATAGGGCGCCTCTAAAAACCTACTCGCAACCCGATTTCAAATTATACTGTTGGGCACCTCTAGAAACCTACTGCGCGACCCAATTGCTGCCCACCCCAAAACATTAAAACATTGTTTTGGGGACCCCGGTGCGAGCTGCTGTGCTCGGAATCCTCATGTACA
>SBBL01000137.1 GCA_005239745.1 Candidatus Troglogloeales bacterium
GGGTCCCGGTTCCGGAAGGGGGAAGACTTCAGGCAAGGGACATAAGGGGCAGAGCGCGCGCTCTGGTGGATCGAAGGGGCCTGGATTTGAGGGAGGGCAGCAACCGCTTATTCGCCGTGTTCCGAAGCGAGGATTTAAAAATATTTTTAGGATCGAGTACCAGATCATCAACCTGAAGCAGTTGAATTGCTTTGATGCGGGCGCCGTCGTTAACTCAGACTTACTTCATCGGTCTGGAATGATCAAGTCCAAAGAGGAACGCGTTAAAGTTTTGGCGGTAGGGGAGCTACAAAAGCCTTTGGTCGTTTCCGCGCACCGCTTTAGTGGGTCGGCCGTCAAAAAGATTGAATCTGCCGGCGGGCGTGTGGAGCGGTTGGGGTAATGGGGGAGAGGTTCGGAAGGGGGGTACCGGCCTTCGTTGATACGACAAAGGGCATAGGGTTCCATGTTTAACCGTTTAGTCCAGTCCATTCAAAGCATTTTTAAGATAGAGGAGCTCCGTAACCGGCTTCTCTTTACGGCCATTATGCTAGTGATCTACCGCTTGGGATCACATATTCCCACCCCGGGAATTAATAACCAGGCGCTTAGTGATTTTATGAAGAGGGGGGGTGGGTCGCTGATTGGCTTTTTGGACATTTTTTCCGGTGGTGGACTCTCTCGACTAACGATTTTTGCTTTAGGTATCATGCCGTACATATCTTCATCCATTATTATCCAGCTTTTGACCGTTGTCATTCCGACCTTGAGTAAGCTCTCTAAGGAGGGAGAGCAGGGGAGAAAGACGATCATTCAGTACACGCGCCTTGCAACGCTTGGCATTGCTTTGCTTCAGTCGCTTGGCATTGCCATTGGTCTGGAGGGCATGCAGGGAGGTGTGTTCGTAAAAAATTCCGGATGGGCCTTTCGCCTAATGACGATGTTGACGGTCACCACGGGAACAATATTTTTGATGTGGCTTGGAGAGCAAATTACGGAACGCGGGGTGGGAAACGGTATCTCCCTATTAATCTTTGCGGGCATGATAACGGGCATTCCCAGCGCACTGGTCACTACCTACCAGCTTTTTGAAGCTGGGGAATTGAACGGCATCTTTATTGTTTTCCTGTTTGCGTTACTGCTTTGTCTCATTATTGCTATTGTATTTCTGGAAAGTGGCAGGAGGAAAATTCCGGTGCAATATGCAAAGCGCGTGGTGGGTCGGCGCGTCTATGGAGGACAGAATACGCATATTCCCTTAAAAATAAACACTGCCGGCGTCATCCCACCGATTTTTGCGTCGTCCGTTATTGCCTTTCCCGCAACCATTGCCGGATTCATCACGGTGCCGTGGGTACAGGGCATCGCCAGGAACCTTTCCCCGGGAACGTTCTTTTATACATCGTTGTATGGAGTTCTTATTATTTTCTTTGCTTTCTTTTATACGGCAGTCGTACTCAATCCGGTGGATATTTCGGACAATATGAAAAAATATGGGGGGTTTATCCCGGGCATTAGACCTGGGCCGGCCACCTCTGACACCATTTACAAGATTCTAACGCGTGTGACGTTTGCCGGTGCGATTTATCTGGCCGTTGTAGCGATCATTCCGGAAATTTTGATCTACCGTTTTAATCTTCCCTTTACCTTTGGTGGAACGGCGTTGCTCATTGTTATTGGTGTGGCCCTGGATACCTCACAGCAGATTGAAACGCACATGCTGACGCGTGACTACGACGGCTTTCTGAAAAAAGGAAAATTGGTGGGCAGGAGCACGTAGGTGCGGATCATTTTGTTAGGGCCGCCTGGGGTTGGGAAGGGGACTCAGGCAAGTCGGCTTGCCTCCCACCACGGCGTCGTGCGTTTGGGAACCGGGGATATGCTAAGGACGGCGGTTGCAGGTGGTTCCCCCTTTGAGTTAGAGGTAAAGTCCTATATGGATTCAGGTGGGTTGGTTCCGGATACCATCATCATTGGCATTATGCGCGACCGTCTTGCATGGCCCGATGCCAAAGACGGCTATATCCTGGACGGTTTTCCGCGTACGGTGAATCAGGCAATAGCCCTGGATAGGTTTCTTTCAGAGCATCAGCAAAAGATTGATTATGCCTTTAATCTTGCCGTTGATGAGGAAATACTGATTGATCGTATCTCCGGCAGGCGGAGTTGTCCTTCGTGTCATCGCGTTTACCATATTACCTATGACCCTCCCAAACAGACGGGAATGTGTGATTGTAGAACGCCACTGATGCAACGCAAGGATGACTCCTTAGGGGTTGTTAGGCAAAGGTTACAGGTTTACCAGCGCGAAGCGGAGCCGCTTGTCCAATTTTATAAACAACAGGGAATTCTCATGGATATAAATGCCGGCGGGGCAATAGATGAAGTAACCGAAAAACTAAAACTTTCCTAAGCACAGAAGATGCGGAAGAAGCGGATGATCGTGCTAAAATCAAAACAGGAGGTGACGGATATTGCGTCGGCGTCCAAAATTGTTGCGGAGTGCCTCATCTTACTGAAGCAATATGTTAGAGCAGGGATGACCACCATGGACTTAGATGCCTTTGTGGAGAAAGAAGTGGAGATACGTGGTGGAAAGCCGGCCTTTAAGGGATATAGGGGCTTTCCAGCAAATCTGTGCGTATCTATTAACCGGGAAGTCGTCCACGGCGTTCCGTCTCGCCACCGTGTGATTATGGATGGAGATATCGTTAGTATGGACCTGGGTGTTATCTATAACAATTTTTATGGTGATGCAGCCGTTACCGTTGCGATTGGCGATGTGCCGGAAGAAACAAAGCGTCTTATCCGCATTACAGAAGAATCGCTTTATAGGGGGATTGAGCGAGCGCATGTTAGGGGTCGGGTATCAGATATTTCCCATGCCATTCAGACCCATGTAGAAGATGCCGGCTATTCTGTAGTAACATCCTACGTTGGGCATGGCATTGGGCGGGCCTTACATGAGGAGCCGGAAGTTCCAAACTTTGGGCCACCGGGCCTTGGACCTATACTGCGAGAAGGGATGGTCCTTGCCATAGAACCGATGGTGAATATCGGTAAAGGGGATATATCTGTTTTGGACGATAAGTGGACAGTCGTTACATCAGACGGGTCCCTTTCCGCACACTTTGAGCATACAGTGGCGATTACGGAAAATGGCCCACAGATACTAACTAAAATTTAAGTATTAGTTTATATATGTCAAAAGATGATTCTATTGAGGTTCAGGGCACGATCTATGAGAGGCTTCCTAATGCAATGTTCAGGGTCAAGCTCGACAACGGCCATTGTATTCTCGCGCACATTTCCGGAAAAATGAGAATGCACTATATCAGGATACTGCCTGGGGATAAAGTAACAGTTGAGGTTTCTGCCTATGATTTGACGCGTGGGCGTATTACGTATCGTTCTGTAAAATAGGGGTTTTGGGATGAAGGTAAGATCGTCCGTTAAAAAAATTTGTGTGAAGTGCAAAGTGTTGCGTCGGGCCGGGGTTGTTCGCATCGTGTGTACAAATTTGCGGCATAAGCAGCGACAAGGTTAGACATAGGCACCTCTAAAAACCGTCGAAGGAGGTAAGAGCGTGGCGCGTATTTCCGGTGTAGATCTTCCGAAAGAGAAGCGGGTGGGTGTTGCTTTGACGTATATCTACGGGATCGGTCATCCGCTTGCTGCAAAGATTTTGGAGACGGCTAAGGTAAGCCCGGACGTCCGTGTTAAAAATCTAGCTGAAGATGAGATTCTTCGGATTCGTGAGGTCATTGAACGGGAGCATAAGGTAGAGGGGGACCTGCGTAGAGACGTTTCGATGAGTATTAAACGTCTGATGGACATTGGTTGTCATCGGGGGCTTCGACATCGTAGGGGTCTGCCAGTTCGTGGGCAGCGGACCCGAACAAATGCCCGTACACGAAAAGGACGGAAGCAGTCAGTCGGCGGCAAGAAGAAAGAGGGTGGTTAATGGCGAAAGAGGGGAGAGGGAAGGAAAAACGTAACCTTCAGGCCGGCATTGCCCATTTGCAGGCTTCGTTTAATAATACCCTGATTACCATTACGGATATCGCGGGGGATGTCGTTACTTGGGCGAGTGCCGGTAGTCAGGGGTTTAAGGGGTCCCGTAAGGGCACACCCTTTGCGTCGCAGAAGGCTGCCGAAGCTGCCGCAAAAAAGGCAATGGAAAGTGGAATGAAACAAATTGACATTTATGTTAAAGGTCCGGGTTCTGGGCGGGAATCGGCCATTCGTGGTTTACAAATTGCCGGCATGAGGGTAAATCTTATCAAGGATGTTACCCCTGTTCCGCATAATGGGTGTCGTCCGCCAAAAAGACGGCGGGTATAGGAGGTTTTGTGGCGAGATATTTAGACCCTTCTTGTAAGTTGTGCCGCAGGGAAGGAACAAAGCTTTTTTTGAAGGGGAGTCGGTGTCTTTCACCTAAATGTGCCATTGATCGGCGAAGTTACCCGCCCGGACAACATGGACAGGCACGTATCAGGTCCTCTGAGTATAACGTTCAGTTGAGGGAGAAGCAGAAGCTTCGACGCATTTATGGGCTCCTTGAACGTCAATTTCGTCAGTGTTTTGCAAGGGCGGAGCGCAGCAGTGGCGTAACGGGAGAGAATCTGTTGACGTCGCTAGAGTTGAGGCTGGATAATGTCGTATATCGTCTGTCGCTGGCATCGTCAAGAAAGCAGGCTCGGATGCTCGTTCGACAGAATCATTTTATGGTGAATGGTAAGGGCGTTAACCTACCTTCCTACTTGGTTCGCGTTAATGATTTAGTTGAAGTTAAGGAAGGAAGCCGTCAACTGGCACCTGTACGGCTAGCCCTTGAGGGTGCGGGAAGTCGCCACGTACCGGATTGGTTAGTCCTCAATCATCACGCCTTAAATGGTAGGGTACAGCGGTTGCCCACTAAAGAGGAGATTGCCGTCCCGGTTAAAGAACAGATGGTCGTTGAGCTTTATTCCAGATAGTAGGGCACCTCTAAAAACCGTCACGAGCGGCCCGAATGCAGGGGTTGCTGCGCACAGGGCCCGGAGTATATCTTTGAATATATGAGGATTCTTAAGCACAGCAGCTCGCAGCCAGTCGGGTTGCGCAGCAGGTTTTTAGAGGTGTCCTAGATAGTCAGTAGGGGCGGGGTTTGACCCCCCTTACCAAGTCACTTTCTTTTAACAATGGGGATGGAGTCCTGATGACAACGAATAGGCGGTTTCAAATGCCGGGGAGCCTCGAGGTAAACAAAGAGACGCTTTCTAATACGTACGCTCAGTTTACAGCGGAGCCGTTTGAACGTGGGTTTGGGGCAACACTGGGGAATGCTATCCGGCGTGTTTTGCTTTCTTCGATCACTGGATCCGCGGTAACTGCGGTAAAAATTGAGGGGGTTCATCACGAGCTCTCAAGCATACCTGGTGTCCGGGAAGATGTGACAGAGATCGTCTTAAATATAAAGAGTCTCCGTTTAAAACTCCATGGCACCGGACCTAAGACAATCTATCTGCGCAAACGGGGGATGGGCGTAGCCGTTGCCAAAGATATCACTTCGGATGCGAGTGTTGAAATTGTTACTCCAGACCTCGTTATTGCCACGCTTGATAAAAACGGAAATCTTAATATGCAGATGACCGTTGAAAAAGGGTATGGCTACGTCCCGGCAAGCGCTAGCCGACAGGAAGACCGGGCAATTGGAACGATTCCAATAGACGCAATATTCTCTCCGGTTAGACGGGTTAATTTCACCGTTGAAAGCGCGCGCCTTGGAATGATTACTGATTATGACAGGCTTATTTTGGAAATAGAGACGGATGGGAGTGTTCATCCGCGCGCGGTACTCCATTCCGCAGCAAAGATATTGGGACGCCACTTGACACTCTTTGTCTCATCTGAGGATGTGGATGATGAACAAGGGACAGACGAGAAAGTGGCAGAGCTGACACCGAAGACCCTGAATATGCTGAACCTGTCGGTCACAGAGTTGGAGCTATCGGCTCGCTCTATGAACTGCCTCAAGACCACGGAAATCCAGACGTTGGGGGAACTTGTGCGAAAAACTGAAAAAGAGATGTTAGACACAAAGAATTTTGGAAAGAAATCGCTTGATGAAATCAAACAGGCACTTGGAACGATAGGCCTTTCTTTCGGCATGAAAGTTTAGCGAGGGGGATTCTATGCGCCATCAGGAGAAAGGGCGACCACTCGGCCGCAATCGTTCATCTCGGTATGCCCTTTTCCGCAGTTTAGTGAC